>JADJRJ010000028.1:0-324762 GCA_016712265.1 Gemmatimonadota bacterium
GCGCAGTTGCTCCAGCTTCCTCGAGGAGCGCAAGCAACCTGCTCGGTTGCTCATCGAGAGTCTGGACGAACAACCGGAGTCTGACCTCAGTGGATCGCCGAGGTGACCCGTCGCGCCGCCGAACTGCGAGAGGGACGCATCGCCGGGGTCCCTCCCGCCCAAGAGGTCTTTGACGCCGCCCGCCGTAGTCTGGCGGCGGGGACGCGGAGTACTATGACCCGGCCTCGCGCGGTCTTGGGGCGGACTTCCTGAACGAGCTGTAGCGTGATGTCGATGGCCGGGCGCTCGTTCAGGCCCGATCAGACGAACGCTGTCCCCCGAACCGCTGGAACGATCAAGTCATCATACTCGTCCGCGATCCGCGCCACACCAACGACCGTGAACATCAGCGCATCGCCTGTCAGCCCCTCGCCGACAATCGCGTGGGTGAACATGATGTCGCCCGCCCCGTCGATGGCTAGCGCCCCTTAGCGCACTGAGAGGTTCGCTTCCAGCAGGAACTTGTGCAGCTCACCGGACTGCTCCGCACCGGTCACAACCCAGCTGAGCGCGCGGACGACGCCTCGCGCGTCGCCGATCCGGTCTTCATGCACCTGCGTCATCGCGGACCCGGTGCGCAACATGAACAGCGGGCGCTCCGGATGCGGCGTGGCCTGTTTCGAACTCGTCGCGGAGAACGGTCGCTACGCGCTCAGGTCGCGCGCTGGGGTTCGGTCTCAAAGAAAGGTGATCGCCATCGCGTGGGGTTCCTATGCGGTGGAAGTACCGCGGTCTGGGGAAGGTGACTCTCAACGACCTGGGCTGGCTGCCATCCATCCGCACTCGGCGCACGCGCCAGTTGGCGAGTGGCACTCGGGAAGATGGCGAACCAGCCGTGCAGCAGCGTTCCTGCTCGATCAAACGCTCCACGGACTCCAGGTTCACGGCACCACCGTTCGGCTTCGCGAACCACGTTGCCACCGGCGCCCCAGCGCAGCTCAACACGATGCTCGGCGAGCCGTCCCGCAGCCGATTGAGCGTGCGCTCGACTATCGGGCGCGCCGGTGGCGGGTTCCCGGTGGGCGAGGTTGCGCACCACCAGGTCAACGGATCCTGCCAGCCGCGCCGAACAGCGACGCCGCCAAGTCGTCGTCCTGGCTGTTTCGTCCCGTCGATGTCTCGAACGAGTGGAAACTCCACCTGCGGGCGATCGGCTTCCACGGACTCGGCGGTGAGGACCACAATCGTGTCGGCGAAGTGCATCCGACGCCCGCGATAGTCCGTGAGCACGGCGCGCGCGCGTGCGTGGCGAACGCACCACGAACGGCGGGTGGGCCGCGTCGATCCGTTCGCAAAGCACGACGGTCCAGGGTTCTCTGCGACGCCACACGAGGGCGTGCTGATCGAGTAGCCGACGCACGAGGGCGGGGAACCCAGGAGGCTCCTGAGCCCGGGCCTGGCCGACAAACGGGAGTAGTCGATGCGTACCACGCGATTGGCGTCGCTGAATACGTGCCGCGTGAGTGCTTGCGCGTGACCCTCATGCGGCCGCCTCGCGGCATCGCCAGCGAGCGCCACGATGAGGTTGGGGCGCGACGCCTGAAGATCGAGGCCGCGCATCGTGAAGCCGAGTCGCTCAACTACGGACTGCACTGAGTCCGCGTCCAATCCGTACTCATCCACCAGGTCGGCGGCGAGCGCCGCGAGAGCGCGTCCGATGGAGCGCCGCTTCCGCCGAGGAGGCGGTCCACGACTTCCGTGGCTGCCTCGACGTCTACCGTCGTGAGACCGGCCGCCAATGCGTGGGCAACCACATGATCCAACAACAGGTCCACCGTTCGTCCGGAAAGCGCCGGTTGGGCATGCGGCGCTCGGCCGTGGTGACTGAAATAATGCCAGGACGTCATCGCTAACCTGGATCCTTTGCGCTTCTGCGTAATAGCCGGAATCCCGCATAGCACATCGAGCGCCATCGTCGGAGTCATCTCGGTGATCCGATCGGCTGAAAACGCCGCGCGAGCGCCTTGTCGCTCTCGATGAAACGGCGATATCATCGTCCGTGGTCGCTGCGATACAGGCACGGCTCCAGCGAGCGGCCAGCGCGGGCTTCAGCATGCTGGCCATGCCGCCCGTGCCCTCGCGACCGCCGGCACCGATCAGCGCGTGCACCTCATCAATAGCACAGGATCACCCCAGGCTGCCATTTGCCTCGGCGACCACCGCTTCCGCATTCGTTTGTCAAGTTCGCCGACCACGCCTGCGCCAGCCACGAGCGCCGAGGGCTGAAGGAGACGATGCGCGCCTGCCAAACGCGGAGGAACAGCGCCGGACGCAATGCGCGCCGCCAACGCCTCGACGATGGCGGTCTTTCCGGTGCCAGCCGGTCCGACGAGGAGGGGGGTTCGGCTTGGTGAGGCGGCAAGGTGAGGATCATGGCATCAACTCCTCATTGCGACCGACGACGAAGCCGAGCTGGATCTTCCCGGGCCGCACGGGTCAAGTCGCGGCCATACCGATCGAGGGGTCGGCGTCGGCCGCCGATGGCGCCGTGGCAGGGCCTCTGGCCGCACGCCTGGTGCTGCGGGCTTGGCGGACGGTTTCCCGGATGGTCGGAATGACCCCAGCGCGCGCTCAGCACCACGGCGAGCAGGTCACGCTCGGTGCCAAGCGCCTTCCTTGGGCGGCGTGTTCACTCGCGCGGTTTACGAGTTCATCTGCCGGGGGAGCGGCAGTCCGGTCCTCCGCGTGCGACGGAGGCGCGGAGCGCGAGCGTCGCCTCCGGAGGTCGAGAGGTGACCCGCACCAGCGACTCAGCCATCGGTCCGTAACGCTCCAGGAGGGCGACGGTCAGACATTAAGTCCGGGGTGCCGCCGTGGCTGGCGGAGAGCTTCAACGAACGCGCGAGAGCGGCAGGGGATAGTGTGGACACTGCGGTGGCCCAGTGAGAACAGGGGTGGAATGCGTCCGAATTTGCTGTTGGACGCGGGTGGCGGGAAGGAGGGATAGATTCGCGACTAACAGCGACAGCCTGGGGGTCCGCAATCAGGTCGAACACTGACAGCGCGCGCGGTGCGGAGGGCCTAACCTGCACGATGAAACTCAGAATCATCATGGGGTGTCTGGCGAACGGGCGGTGCGGTGAACCTTCGAGTAGCCGGATAGGTGACCTCAATTTGTCCGGCGAGCGCCATGCCGGTGTGGGCCCTGTGGAAGCGACCGCCTAACCTGCGTGACATGACCGAGACAACGATGGCGGCTCTCCGTGACGAGAGAATTGGATCGGGACTTCTCTTCGGCAGCTGGTGCGTGGCGCCACAGTCGGGCATCGATAACGGTCGCTCGAGGGCGCATAGAGCCACCACGAGGTGGGTCGCCGGTGGGTAGCGTACGGTGAAGACATTCTCGACCGTGAGCAGGCCGGCCCCTGGGTTGGAGGGGCGACACTCTGCCTCCCTGATGGGTAGTAGACGTACTACGCTTCGTTTGCCCAGTGCCGATACCAGTGGGCCGGGAGGGTGCTAGGTTGCGGGCGATCCCGACGCGGCACATACTGGTTCAGTCCAATTACACGTCTCCGTGCCATCCGCGACTGTTCTGACTCACATTGTTCGTGACGTGACCCCCAGAGTTGGTCCAGACCTTATGTCAGTCCGGTTGGGGTGAGTGATGAATCTGTCCTGCGTCCCAGGGACAACGCAAACTCGCTCGGGGTGCAGTCGTGCAGGCTGCTATGGGGGCGGACCCCGTTGTACTCCACGCGCCACTGCTCAATGATCTCCTGCGCATCGGCCAAGCTCACGAACCAGGACTCGTTCAGGCACTCGTCGCGGAACGTGCCGTTGAAGCGCTCGACGAAGGCGTTCTGCGTCGGCTTCCCTGGGTCAATGAAGCTCAGGGTCACGCCGTGGGTGTAGGCCCACGCGTCCAGCGCGGCGCTCACGAACTCGGGGCCGTTGTCGCACACAATGGCCTGCGGTACGCCCCGCGTAGGCACCAGCCCCTCCAGCACGGCAGCGACCCGCGCGCCCGGCAACGAGAAGTCGACCTCGATCGCCAACGCCTCCCGCGTACAATCATCGACGAGCGTGAAGGCCCGGAACGCGCGCCCGTCGCCCAAGGTGTCGCGCACGAAGTCCATGCTCCACCGTTCGTTGGCGCGAGTCGGCACGGCCAAGGGCGTGCGCGGACCTGGCGCGATGCTTCCGCCGGCGCCGCCGGACCTGCAGTCCCTCCTCCTGATACAGCCGCTGCACGCGTTTGTAGTTGAGCGGGGGCCCCGGCTCGCGCCGCAACACGCGCGTGAGCTGCCGGTAGCCCCATCGCGGCTTCCGCCCCGCGAGCTCCGTCAGGCGCGCGCGCAGCGCGGTGTCGGGCCGCCGCTGCGTCCGATAGCGCTGACTCGAGCGCGCGAAGCCCGTGAAGCGACAGGCCCGGCGCTCCGAGATCCCGGCGGTCTGCGTGGCATGGGTGACGGCCGTCCGCCGGTGCTCGGGCGTCACCACTTTTTTCCCAGCAGATCCTTCACGACCTGGAGATTCAAGGCCTGGTCGGCGACGAGGCGCTTGAGCTGGCGATTCTCCTCCTCGAGGCTCTTGAGCCGCCGCGTCGTGCACCTGCAGTCCGCCGTACTTCTTCTTACAGCGATACAGCGTCACCTCCCTGACGCCGTGCTGCCGGACCAACTCGCTCACCTTGGCCCCCGCCTCCCAGGCGTGGAGCACCTTGATGATCTGCTCGGTCGTGAAGCGACTCTTCCGCATGCCGTCCTCCCGGCGCTCGCCGTGTCGAGGACTGACATAATACCTGGCTCAGCTTTCGGGGGTCACGTCATTCGGGTTACCGCATCCTCAATGCGTGCTGCATTCCGCAATGCCACCGCCTGTCTTGCGGTTGTAGCAGTTTCCGGGTGCGCGACAAACCCGGCGCGCTTCAGCCCTGACATTCCCATGAGATACGTCCTTGGCTCTCGCAGCGGCTGGTGGAAGCAGAGGCCATGATGAAGGACATTGAGAAGGCCCGTGGACGATTGCGTGGCCACCACCACGCGGGGGCGAGTCCCTGAGTTTTGAGTTGCAGAACGCCTACATACGCGCGTACGAGACTCTGGCGGCTGAACTGGAATGGCTGCGTGGGGCGAATGGTATCGGGCCATATCCGTCAGAGCTTCCGACGCTGATCGCCCAAGCTTCGGGTATGGCGACGACGATTCTCCAGAGTGAGCGTACAGCGGCCGCTCGGCCAGCCTCTCGCCCAATGGGGGCTCCGCCGGCGGAACGCGACCAACGCCTTCAGCAACTGAGGGACGAGGTGGCTCGGGCGAAGGGCATGGAGCCGACGCTTCGGTCTCATCAACGTGCGGTACTGGACGCATTTCTAAGCGCAATCGGGCGGCCGACATCCGACGAGATGGTAGCGGAGATGGACGCACATCGTGCACGCGTGACAGAGGCGGACAGGCAGCGTCGCGCACGCTTGGAGCGCGACGGTCCGATGGTCGCGCTCTTCTTCACGGGTTTGCTTGCTGCCTGGTTCTATTCGCAGTCGCGTCTATCGCCCGCAGAGGCACGCCGGCAAATTGACCAAGCCAACGCCGCGGCACGCGCGCTCTGTCCCCCCGGCCGATTCTGGCAACCGAGTGACTTCGCCGTAGGATCGTGCCTGCCATGAGGCAAACCTGCCGATTGGCCAGGCTATGGCATTGGACGCTGGTTCTTCTGCCTGCCTGCGTGTCCTTGCATGGACGTCCATTCATAGGAGAGTCGAAGTCGCGCCAGTGCGCGGCACTCGACAGCTGGCTGGCAAGGATGTACGCCCTAAATCCAGGAGTGGCGTTCAACAACGTCCATGTCAATCTCATCCCAAAGATGGTTGGCCCTGCGTTCAATGATGAGGTCTTTGTCCCAATATTTGGAATCACATTTCAGAAGATGTCGCGGAGTGAGCGCCGAGCGATCGCCCGCCGCCTTCGCGACTGCAGAGTTCAGGCCTGGGCGCAGTACGTGCTGCCTGGTATGCTTGGCGAGAAGTAGGGGTGCGGCGCAGTCCGCCCCGTGTATGGGGTTCGCTATTCATGAGTATCAGCACCCAAACTGGCGCCGCTGCTTTGTTGCTGCGTAACCGGAACGCGTGCGCAGCGCGCGTCAACCTGCGCCGAACAAGGCGAGCGTGCTCGGACACCGCCAGAGCACAGAAGTCGTGAGCGATACACCTACACTTGCCGACCAGCTCGCCGCATACGGCACCGTCCTGACCGACCCCCGATACCTCCCGTCCGAGGTGTTCGTGGACGGACGGGAGGAAACGCTGAGCCAGATACGGACTGCCCTCGGACGACGCGAGGGACCCAGGGCCGTATTGCTTGTCGGCCCATCCGGCGCAGGGAAAACGGCCCTCGTACACGCGCTCGCGCATCACTACCGCAACGAATATCCCGACGAAGCGCACATCGTGCAGCTGAGTGTCACCACTCTGACGAGTGGCACCATGTACGTCGGCGTATGGGAGGAGCGGCTGGCCAAGCTCGTCGAACTGGCCGCCAGAACCTCAACCGTTCTGTACGCGCCGTCACTCGCAGACCTCGCGAGCGCTGGCCGCTGGTCAAAGTCCGACCATAACATGGCAGCCGCGCTCGCCGAGCCGCTCGCGCAGCGCAGGATCACGATGATCGCGGAGAGTACCCCGGAGGCCTATCGCCTCCTGTTGGGCCGCGACCCATCACTTGTCCGTCTGTTCGAGGTCATCCAGGTCCCACCAGCTACGGCCGCAGAAACGCGGCACATTCTCTCAAAGGTGGCCGAACGCGAGGAGAAGGACATCGCCTCCGACGTGATCGATCGTGCCGTTGAGCTGGCAGGTGAATTTCTGATCGGGAGCGCGATGCCGGGAGCCGCGGTGGACTTGCTGCTCCGCGCCATCAACGCGGTGCCGGACTACGAGCCCGCGATCGTGGCGTCGGACCTGCTCGTGACGCTGTCGGCCTCCACCGGCCTTCCGCGCGACTACCTCGATGATGCCATCCCGCTGGACCGCGCGTCGGTACGAACGTTCCTGGAGGCACGGGTCATGGGGCAGCCCGAGGCGGTCGACGCCGCAATGGAACGCGTCGCCCTCATCAAGGCGGGCTTGACCGACCCTGAACGACCCTTTGGTGTCCTGATGTTTGCGGGACCGACCGGGGTGGGAAGACGGAGCTCGCCCGCGCCCTTGCTGAGTTGCTCTTTGGCGACCCGAACCGGATGATCCGCCTGGACATGAGCGAGTTCGCCAAGCCGGACTCGTATGAGCGGCTCATCGGCACGCACTGGCAGCCCGGCGTCCTCACGGATCCGGTGCGCTCGCAGCCCTTCTCCCTCGTCCTCCTCGATGAGATCGAGAAGAGCAGCCTGAATGTCTTCGATCTGTGTCTGCAGCTCTTCGATGCGGGACGGCTTACCGATGGAAAGGGGATCACAGCGGACTTTCGCCGCACGCTGATCATTGTCACCACCAATGTCGGCGCCGTTGTCTCGCGGAAGGGGGCGGTCGGCTTCGTCGAGTCGGCAGCAGCCGCACCGGACCGCGGAGACGCGATCCACGCGGAACGCGAATTGTCGATGGTCTTCCGCCCGGAGTTCCTCAACCGCTTCGACCACATCGTCCGCTTTCGTCCACTGGACGAGCAGGTGGTGGCACGGATCGCGGAGCGCGAGCTGCGCAAGGTGCTCGAGCGTAGCGGGATCCGGCGACGCGGGCTCACGCTGGATGTCGATCCCTCACTCCTGGCCCTGCTGCTTCGCGAGGGATACTCGCCCACGTTTGGCGCCCGCCCACTCAAGCGCGCAGTCGAACGTAAGGTGCTGCTCCCGGTCGCCTGGGCGCTCGCGCGTGGTGAAGCATCCCGTGGCTCGACGATGCGCCTGTCCGCGGTGAGCGGCCAGGTACGCGTGTCGATCGCCCCGCCGGAGGCGCAACACGCTGAGCAGGAGGCTCCCGCGATCGACGAGCTGCAGGAACGCGGGGACCTGCGGCACGCGTCGGCGTTGATGCTCGCCGAGGTGGATGAACTGGTCGAGGCCTTCGCCCCGATGCAGTCGCGGCTGTCGGCGCGGCTCATCGAGAGCTCGTCACCGGGGTTCTACAGCGACCCATCAAGATCCCGCGCCGTGTTGGACGAGATCTACCGACTGGACGGCGCACGACGTGAAGTGCACGAAGTACAGGCAGCCATCGCAGCCTTTGACGAGCGGATGCATCGCGGCGTGCGCGACGAGCGGGAGTTGGCCGTGCTCAATCGGCGTGCCCGCACGCTCGAAGGTCGCCTGGATCACGTGCGGTTCATCGTGTCTTGCGATGACCTCGAAGCACTCGGCGACGCCTATGTCACCATCACGCGACTGCGCAGCAAGGAGCCGTCACTCGATGGGGTCTTCCGTCTCGCGGGAATGTATCGGGCGTTCGCCGAGCGCCGCGGGTTGACCTGTGAAGTGGTGGACGATCGCGCTGATGAACCATCCGGGGAGGAGACGGTCTCTCTCCTCGTCTCCGGGTGCGGGGCCTATGCCTTGCTTCACGGTGAGAGCGGCCTCCACAAGTTCCGTGACGGCGGATCGCCACGCGACGTTCGCGAGACCGTCCGTGTTCTTGTGCAAGGGTTGCCTCTCGCTGCACCCAACCCGCCAGCAGACGCGGTGAGTATCGAGGTGCGGAAGACCGCGCGACCCGGGCGCCTCGTCCGCGCCGTGACACTGGAGGTGCGCCTGCTGCATCGCGCTTCCAAGACCAGCCTGCGAGCAGACTGCGATGGAAGCCGCGACTGGGCGCTCGAGCGGCTGATGCCGCTGCTGTTCGTGCGTGTCGCCGAGTCGTCCACGAACGAGGGGCGAGAGGATCAGCTCGTGCGTCGCTATTCCCTTGGCCCGAATCAGCGCGTGCGCGACATCCGGACCGGATACTCGACCGGACGGCTCGACCGAGTGCTCCGTGGTGACATCGAGCGATTCCTCACGGGGCATCGACGCCGATAGGCGGCGCATCACCGACGCCGGGAAGGGGCGATGAATGTGGCTAGCCTTCGCTCCCTCCGCGACGCTCGTTGCGCGATCGCCATCGGAACCAAAGCGCCGTCGCCGCGCTCGCCAGGACCGCCGCCGTCCCGGCTGCATTCGCCGCGTTGCCGGGTAGCCAATACGGCTGCGTATTCGCCGCCGCCGCGGCCGCAACCGCCAGGTGCACCAGGAGAACGAACCCTCCGACGACCTGCGCGAGCGGTACCTTGACCAGCCGCCCAACAAGGAGATACACCGCCCCGAAGAACACCCCTTCGACGACTCCCTGGTAGTGCCAATAGTCGAACGGAAGGCGGTTGGCGAGCTTGGTGGAGATGCTCACCGTTGGGTACAGGCAAAGGGCGAGCACCCCGTACCGAGCCAATCGCGAGAGCCAGGTGCGCTCCCTGCCGTCGAGGTGCCACCACGCCGTCGGCGCCTTGTCTTTCCCTTCGTGCAGGCTCGCGTGGTCCTCGCGGCGTTCCATGATCTCGACGAAGGCCCGGTCGACAAACTCGGGATCAACCCCGACCTGCTGCGCCGAATCCCGGAGGTCGGCGAGCGTCGTCGATGACCCGAGCTCCTCGGCGAGTTCGATGGCTCGCCGAAGGAGGCGGTCGGCAGTTGCATCCGGGAAGCGAGGAGACGACATGTCGGGATGCGTGCGGGGCGGGGCAGGAGTGTGATGGAATGATGCGCGGGACGTTACCCGACGCGCTATCTCGACGACACACGTTCATCTGGATGGCGCGCGCGAGGCGCCGAGGCCGGACTAGTCGTGCGGGCCAATCAGGAGAATCGGCGACCACGATGTCCGCGGTTCCCCGCCGGATGGGTACTCGCGCCGCAGCACGTATCGCCCCGCAGCCGCGGCCTCGATCGTGGATTCGCTCAGCCCCTCCCCTTCGGCATGCAGCGTGGCCTCCTCCTGCGCCGAGATGGGGGCGAGGTACCACTCCTGCGGGTCCTCGCCGTTGTCCCAGTCGATGCGCTCGGTGAACACGGCGACAAAACGTTGGTTGCAGACGGCGCAGGCGAGGATCCGCACGCGGTAGTGCGACTCGTCGATCAACACGTGCTGCTCCACCATCCGGCTGCGCGCTTGCCACGCCGCGTCCAGCGACGGAGGCCAGCAGGCTTCGCAGCGGATGCCGTGGCGGAGATGCTCAGGAAGGATGTCCATACGCGGGTGCTGTCGGGTCGCAGGTGTTAAGCTGGAGGAGCCGTCTCGAGTGGCTTGTCACAACGCGTGACGCCTGCGTTCAGGGCGAGCGGCGGGCGCCTTCCCCCGGGCTCCGTCAGGGGCTCGGCGCTCCGCCTTGCGTCGCGAGGGTGAACCAGAGCGCGGTGGCCCCACCGGCCAGCGCAGCCGCGATGGCCGCAGCGATCGGCGCACCATCATACAGTCCGTAGCCGCGATCATCCCGCATGGTGGTGATCAAGAGGGCGAGGTGGACGAGGACCAGGTACGCAGAGACCACCTGCGCGACTGGTGCCTTGACGATCCGCGAAACAAGCAAGAGCAGGGCGCCGAAGGTGAGCCCCTCGACCGAATCGTAGTACTGCCATGGGAACGTGAACGAGAAGCGATTCGCCATGGCCAGTGCGGGAATGGCGCAGAGACCCACCACGGCGTGGCGCGCCAGCTGGATGAGCCAGCGATGGGACGACGGCGCAGACTCCGCGCGCTGGGCCGGCGGGGGCGCAGTCGCCACTCGACCCTCCAGGGCCTCCTCCACCGCGCGGTCGACGTACTCGGGCGGAATCCCCAGCTGCTGCGCGGAGTCGCGGAGGTCGGTCAGGGTCGTCGACCCGCTGCGGGTATCGGCGAGCCTCGATCGCTCGCCGGAGGATGCGGTCCGCCGTCTGGTCCGAGAATCGAGGCGATGTCATGCCGTGGGCCTGGCCGGAACCGGGGGTGAGGGGTCAACGCGTCGAGCGCCCCGAAGTCTACTGGATGGCGACCCTGCTGCAGACGCCGGAAACAACTGGCTGTGCCTGGTCTCCCGGTGACCCAGCGGGGGTGCGCACTCTCTGGGGGCGCAGTCTATCGCGGCTCCCATCCGACCATGACGCCAAGCGGAAGACGCCACAAGATCAGCCAATTCGTTATTGCGCAATGACTTACGATCCAACCTCCCGGGAACGATGTAACTTGGTATTGAATTCGAGCGTCTTGAGGTCTAGAGAAATAGACTTTAAATTGCAGAGATGCTATCCAGGCTACTCCTCGAAGACGCACTCTCCCGTGTCGGTGAACGCCTGCACGCCGAAGCCCTGTCGGTCCGGGTGGTCGTTGTCGGCGGGGCGGCGCTCAGCCTCCTCGGCGTCATCAGCCGCTCCACTTCAGACGTCGACATCTTGGCGTGGCAAATGAGACCCTGTGGCCGTTCGTCGAACGTGTTGCGGAACGGCTGAGGGCAGCCCGACATGGATAACATCACGCGGGAACCAGGCACCGCCGATGCCGCCCAGGCGGTGGATGCGCTTTGTGGTGCCCTTGTGGACGTCTGCTGGCGACAATGGGGATCTCTGGGCCGGGCGGCCGCGCCGGCAACGCGGACCATCGTGGATCTCGAGGCCCTGCTGCTCGCCTCCCGTTGGTTCGCGGAGGACGAGCCGCGGCTCTCGTCCGCAGCGACGGACTGGCTCGCCTCGTGGGAGGCGCTGGTCTCGACCCAACGGCTGCGGAACCTCGCCGCCCGGGTCGCGGAGTGGTCGCTCGACGGGCTGGAGGAGCGGGCCCCGCTCGGTCGCGTCGCCGAGCCCAGGCCCCGCGTCCCCAGCGTGCGCGCGAGGCGCGACGCCACCGTGGCGCCGGTGGGGCGATCGGCCGCGACGTTGCAGCTGCGGCTCCGCCTGCTGCTGGGAGTTGGAGCAAAGGCGGACTGCGTGACCCTGCTGCTGGGTCGTAGCGGGGACGAAGCCCTGCCCGACTGGTGCCTGGAGCAGGAGACCGCGTACGGGTCTCACGCCCTGCGCAAGGTCACTCGTGACCTGGCGTGGTCGGGTGTCCTCGCCTCATCGCGTGATGGGCAGCACGGGTTGCGCGATCGGGACACGTGGTGGTCGTTGCTTCAGCTCAACGCGCCGCGCCGGCAGGTGTGGGTGAGCTGGGCGACGGTCTTCTCGTGGGCGGCGGCGTGTCGTAGGGCGATCCGGGGAGCAGCGGCTCGCGACGTGTCGGCGTACGGTCTGGGAGGGCTGCTGGATCACTGCACCGCGGTGCTGGGGGATCCGATGCCGTGGACTGCGCCGCTGCGGATGCTGCCTACGGAACAGCTGACGGGCATTGCAGGGTTCATCGCGCGATGTGTTGAGCTGCAGCAAAAGGTCCGCGACGACGGGTAGGGAGCGGCATGGCGCAGCGCCGCAACGGCGTGGGCGGAGAAGGGGGCATCATTCCCTGTTCCATCCCCGAGCTGGCCAAACACATTGGTCCCCCAGCACGCGAGACCCGTCGCATTTCATGGGGTGACTAATTGACACCGACCGCTTCCTGCTCGTCCAGCTCCCGGTCACGCTCACGGCCGGGCGATTGGTGTGTAGCTCTTCTACGTCGAGCACCAGTATGAGGACGCGTATTGGCGCCATCGCGAGGCGTGGAACTACTACGCGTCGGGGCTGGAGGGGGCGTCGCAGCTTGTGATGCCAGAGTTTCTGCAGTGCTGCACCGCCAACAGCCTCCAGGCGGGGGCGGCTATCGGCCACCAAGCCACACTCGGTTTCGGCCACCAGGCGCTAGACTCCCTCCCGAGGCGCGCCACACTGATTCATCGGGAAGGGCCCATTGACGCAACCGGCTGATATTGAACGCGTCCTTCGCACGCGCCTGGATGACTTGTGCGCCGAAGGGTGGGCCATATTCGAACGTTTCGACCTCGAAGTGCGGGACCACCACTTTCATCCGTTCATTGCGTCAGAGTATGAGGTGGTGCTCGACGCGCTGATGCAATACCGAGGCCAGGGGGTGCGGTTCCTCGAATGGGGATCGGCCTCCGGCGTCATCACCATCATGGCCGACCTGCTTGGCTACAGTGCCAGTGGAATAGAAATCGACGCCTCGCTCGTGCAGACGGCACGGACACTTGCCGAGCAGTTCGATTCAGGCGCGCGGTTTGTGGTCGGCAGTTTCCTGCCGACGGAATATCGATGGCAGCCGGCCAGCGGAGACGGCCGAACCGGCACAGTGGGCAGCGGGCCTTCGGGGTATTCCCAACTCGGGCAGGCGCTGGACGATTTCGACGTGGTCTTCTGCTATCCGTGGGGAGGTGAGGAGCCCATGATGCTCGATTTGATGAAGCGTTATGGCTCTCCTGACGCGGTGCTGCTCATTCATGGCGTGAACGACGGCGTCAAGGCATCTCGCGGCGGGCGTGAGCCGATAGGAGTTTCAATCGGGGTCGGTTGACTCTTCGCCGGGACTACATCGCGATCGCCGACCGCGCGAGGCCCCGACAGGCGTCGGTAGCGGATGTGCAGCGTCAAGCTGCGGCGCACCAACGTGGCCTTCTTGGCGAAGACCTGACCGGTGTGATTTCTTCTCCGCCGGCAGCTGGGCGGGTAGCGTCGAAGCCCAGCGCGCGCCATCCATCGTAGGCAGCTGGCGGCTGGTGTCGATGGCCAGCCCGGACTCCTCAGGGCGCCAACGCCCGGCGTGGGATGAACAGCCGAGTGGTCGCATCATGTACACGGCCGACGGACACATGGCGGCGCAGCTCTACGATACGCGAAGGGCGAAAGTTAGGCTTGAACGTTCCCCAGGCGTCCGCCGAGGCGGCGCGGGCCACGCTGGCGGGCCTCTTCGCCTACTTCGGGCGATACACCATCGACACGGTCACGCGACGGGTTTCGCACCAGGTTGAGGGGGCGTTCCTCCAGGACTGGGTCGGGGCGACCTTGATCCGTGAGTATCGTTTCATCAGCGACAACCTGGTCGAGCTTCGCGTCGTGCACGACGAAGCGGGGCGTACGCCGGCCAACCCGACGGTGCTCGTCTGGGAGCGCGTGGGGCGATGAGCCAAGGCTCAACCCGCGCCTGGTACGTGGGTCGCGGCGCGTTCAACCTCGAACCGCGCCCATCGAGACGGGGCTGCTGCGCGAGACCTGACAGCTCGCGGTTCCTGAGCTACCATCGAGATCTCCATCCAGCCCGCGTGACCATGCTCTCCCTACTCGCCCGCCCCCGGCGCCTCGCCATCGTCGCCGTCGCCGCCGCGCTCGCCACCCTCCCGGTGCGCGCCCAGGGGGCCCTCACCATCGACCAGGTGATGAGCCCCCCGTTCCCCACCAACCTCACGGCCTCGGGGGAGCGCCTGGCCTGGACCCTCAACGAGCGCGGCCAGCGCAACATCTATGTCGCGGAAGGGCCCGCGTTCACAGCCCGACGGCTAACAAACTATCAAGTGGATGATGGCCAGGAACTCTCGGCCGTCACCGTCTCACCCGACGGGCGATGGGTGGTCTACGTGCGCGGCGGCGACTTCGGCTCCAACTGGGACGACGCCCTCCCGGTGAACCCCACCGGCACGCCGATGCCGCAAAAGGTGGAGATGTGGGCGGTCCCGTTCGCGGGAGGCACCCCCATCTCGCTCGGCGACGGACTCAATCCCGTCATCTCGCCCAAGGGCGACATAGTGATCTTCGAGCGCGGTCGCCAGCTCTGGAGCATCGCGATCGATGGAAGCACCCCGGCGCGCAAGCTGTTCGACCAGCGCGGTTCCGCGGGGGACGCGCAGTTCTCGCCGGACGGCAGCCAGATCGCCTTCGTGTCGAACCGCGGCGACCATGCGTACATCGCCATCTATAAGGATGCAAACACGCCGATCCAGTACCTCGCGCCCACGACCAACCGGGACGGCAGCCCGCGCTGGTCGCCGGACGGGACGCGGATCGTCTTCGTGCGACGACCGGGGGCCGGCGGGCCGCCTCCTGGGGACCTCGCCATCCAGCCGAGTCCATGGGCCATCTGGGTTGCTGACGTTCGGACGGGCGAAGCGCGGGAGCGCTGGCGGAGCGAGGCCTCGCTGCGCGGCAGTGTGCCGAGCACGCATGGCGGGACCAACCTGCACTGGGCCGCTGGGGATCGCATCGTCTTCATGTCGATGCAGGACAACTGGTCGCACCTCTACTCGATGACGGCGGGTGGGAGCGATACGCCGATCCTCCTCACCCCAGGGGATCACATCGCCGAGCATGTGATGTTGAGCGCGGATCGTCGCCATCTGTTCTACTCGGGGAACACCGGGACCACGCCAGGAGACATCGATCGGCGCCATGTGGTGCGCGCGGCGGTGGACCGAGTATCGATGGAAGTTCTCACCCCCGGCACGGGGCTGGAGTGGACGCCGGTTCCGCTCGCATCGGGGCGGATCGCGGCCATTGGGGCGACGGCACAGCGTCCCCCGGTGCCCTACGTCTCCGGATGCATCCGTTGGTTCGGCGCGCACCTGGATGGGGGCGGATCGGGTGCCGGCGGAGTTCGATGCGAATCGTTTGGTAACTCCGAAGCAGGTCGTCTATACGTCACCCGATGGCGTGAAGGTCTACGCGCAGCTCTTCGAGCCGGCGGGAGGTGCCGGTGTGCGGCGCCCGGCAGTCGTCTATGTCCACGGCGGGCCGCCGCGCCAGATGCTGCTGGGGTGGCACTACGGTGACTACTACTGGAATGCCTACGCGATGAACCAGTACCTCGCCTCGCGTGGCTTTGTCGTGCTCTCGGTGAACTACCGACTCGGCATCGGCTACGGCCACGACTTCCAGCGGCCACCCAGGGCAGGGATCGCGGGGGCGAGCGAGTACATCGACGTGAAGGCCGCCGGCGAATGGCTACGGCGCCAGCCCGGGGTGGACCCGGCGCGGATCGGGATCTATGGCGGCAGCTACGGCGGGTACCTCACCGCGCTCGCGTTAGGCAGGAACTCCGACCTCTTCGCCGCCGGCGTGGACGTGCACGGCGTACACGACATGACCAGCGAGGGCGGGAGCCGCTTTGGCGGGAACGCCTGGCGCTTCGAGCGTCCCTCGGACATGGTCGATGCGATGGGCAAGATCGCCTGGGAGAGCTCCCCGGTGAGCAGCGTGCCGACGTGGCGGTCGCCGGTGCTGTTCATCCATGCCGACGACGACCGCAATGTGCGCTTCAGCCAGACGGTGGACCTCGTGCAGCGGCTGCGTGCGCGTGGGGTGGAGCTGGAGGAGATCACGATCGTGGATGACACGCACCACTTTATGCAGCACGCGAACCAGAAGCGGGTGAACGTGGCGGTGGCGGGATACCTCGAGAAGAAGCTGAAGCCGGCGATGTGAGGCGGCGGCACGGTGCCGAGCCGAGCGGAGACCACCCGCGGCAGGTCCCGGAGTCCGGTGCGATCCTGGCCACCCCGCAAAGGGAACAGGCGGTTGGCGACATCATGTAAAGCCATCTGCACCAATACGTTACATCGTTCAGCTCGTCTGGAGGCTGGCGCGTGCCCAGCGCTCGCCTCCGATCGTCGTATGGTGTATTCTTCTTTTTAGAATGCGCCACAAATGCGACTAGCCCCCCTCGACCTCGTCGTCGCGCTTCGCCTCCTGCAGGGTGACGCGACCTACCAGCGCCTCGCGCAGGAACTCGGCGTCGCGCCGAGCCAGGTCCATCAGGCCGTGGAGCGACTCCGTATGGCACAGCTCCTTCATCCGGATTCCAAGCGGGTCAATCGACTCGCCCTGGAGGAGTTCCTGCTGCATGGCGCCCGCTACGCCTTTCCTGCGGTCCTCGCGGCATCGGCGCGGGGCGTCCCGACGGCGCACGCCGCCGAGGCACTGTCGTCCGTCTTCGGCACGAGCGACCCCTATGTCTGGCCCTCGCCCGACGGCGAGATGATGGGGCAGGCACTTGAACCGCTGTATCACGGTGCGCCGGGGCTTCGCGAGCGCTCGCCCGAGACGTACCGGCTCCTCACCCTGTTCGACGCGTTCCGCGTGGGTCAAGCGCGGGAGCGCAACGCGGCGCGCGAGCTGTTGCGCCAGGCGATCAAGTCGCCATCGGTCGCCGCGTGAATTCCTCCCACCGGGATGAGGCGGTGCGGCAGAGACTCGCGCGCGTGACGCGGGCACTCGGGCCACTCGCGCAACGGGTGGTCCTCATCGGTGGCTCCATTGCGCCGCTGCTGCACACTGTCTCTCTGATCCGGCGGCCTCGTCCCACGGATGACGTGGACGGTGTGATCGACGCCGAGAACTACGTGGCACACGGTGCGTTGCAGGAAGCCCTGCGTACTGCCGGGTTTTCCGAGGAGATCGCATCGGGGCATTTGGCGCATCGCTGGCGTAGTCCTGATGGCGATCTCATCGATCTTGTGCCCGCGGGCGGGCAGTTCGGCAGCACCGGACAGCCATGGGACGCCATCGCGCTCCGCGAGTTCGACGAGATGGAGATCGCACCAGGGAGCTGGCTGCGGCACGTCCGTGCGCCGGTTCTGCTGGCGATGAAGTTCGCGGCGTTCAGGGACCGCGGCCGCGCGGATCCGCTCTATAGCGCGGACCTGGAGGACATTTGCGCCCTCCTACTGTGTCGCCCCTCTCTTGTCGAAGAGGTTCGCATGGGAAATCCCGACGTCGCGGAGTATGTGGCTGACCAGGTGAGGCTCCTCCTCAAGGAGTTCGCCATTGAGGACCTCGCTGCGGCGCACCTCAACCATGCGTTTGCTCCTTCGGACGCCATACGCCTCGTCATCGAGCGATTGCAGGCCCTGAGCTGAGTGAACACGAACGTCGCCGATGCTGGGCGCTTGCGGTGATTGTCGCGATGCCGATCAGTTCCGCGATCGAAAGCATGTGGTAAGAATGCCGCGTAATTTTACCGCATGCGTTCACGACACCTGGAGCCCATGTTTCCACGCCCCCAGCGCCCCTTCCATATGAAAGCCCCCCAGCGCCTCCTCGCCGCCCTCACCATCCTCGCGATCCCGGTCGTCCTTTCCGCCCAGGAGCCCAAACCGGCAAACTGGACCACACGCCACACCATCCAGGTCGGCGGGCAGGCCGTGGAATACGACGCCACCGTGGGCAGCATCATCCTGCGGGACACAGCCGAGAAGGCGACGGGCGAGCTGTTCTTCACCAGCTACGCTCGCACCAACGCGCCAAACCGCGCAGCGCGTCCGGTGATCTTCTCCTACAACGGCGGCCCGGGCTCAGCTTCGTTCTGGCTGCACATGGGGATCATGGGGCCGCGGCGCGTACGCACGCCGCTTGTTGGGCAACAGGCGCCGCCACCGTACGAGATCGTGGACAACGCCTTCACGCTGCTCGACGTGGCCGACATCGTCATGATCGATCCCATTGGCACCGGTTTCAGCAAGCCGGTGGCGCCGGCGCGCGGCGCGGACTTCTGGGGGCTGGATGAAGATGCGGCGTCGCTCGCGCAGTTCATCCGCCGGTACTTGAGCAAGACCCAGCGATGGAACTCGCCGCGTTACCTCCTGGGCGAGAGTTATGGCACCACGCGGTCTGCCGTGCTCGCCGGCCACCTACAACGCGCCAACATCGACCTCAACGGCATTGTGCTGGTCTCCTCGGTGCTGCAGTTCAACACGCTGCAGTTTGCCCCCGGCGACGACCTGCCGTACATCGTGAACTTTCCGTCATACGCCGTAACCTCGGAGTACCTCGGCAAGCTCCCCGGCGGGAAGCGGAGCGACCTCAAGGCCTTCATGAAGGAAGTCGAAGACTGGTCGTTGACCGAATACGCGACCGCGCTGCTCGCGGCCGGCACGCTCGACCCGGCGCGTCGTCGACAAGTGATCCAGAAGATGCACCAGTACACGGGGCTCGACCCGGTCTTCCTCGATCGTGCGGATCTCCGCGTGACCGCGCCGCAGTACGAGGCGGAGCTGCTGCGCGACAAGGGGCTCGTAGTCGGTCGCCTGGACGCGCGCTTCACCGGGCCAGCCGGCGATGTCCTCTCGCCCAACCCCTCACACGATCCGCAGTCGACCGCACTCTCCTCCGCCTACACGTCGGCCTTCAACGCCTACCTGCGCACCGAACTCGGCTACGACGGCGAGCGCGAGTATGTGCCGAGTGGGGCGACGCCGGGGTGGCGGTGGGCGCGGTCCGGACCCGGCGTGTCGTTCGGGTTCGCGTCGCCTAACGTGGCGCCGGACCTGGCGATGGCGATCCGGCGGAACCCGAAGCTCGAGGTGCTGCTGATCAACGGGATCTATGACCTGGCGACGCCGTACTTCGCGGCGTCGTGGACGATGGACCGGATGGGGCTGCCGCCCGACCTGCGCGACAACATCACGCGCGAGGACTTTCCGGCGGGGCACATGATGTACGTGGAGGAGCCGCTGCTCAAGCAGTGGCGCGAGGTGCTGACGCGCTTCATCGCGCGGACGTCGAAGCGGTAATGCTGCCGGGTCGGGCGGCCAGGTGCGATACTGGTCGCCTGGGCGCGCGCGGGCGTTATGCCGGTCGCCGAGGTACGGCGTCGACGCCGGGGCGCAACTGCCGGAGAAAGGTGTCCACGGGCCAGCAGGGGATGCCGCCAATCTCCAGCTTCTCCTGCCCACGATACAGGAGCATGGGCCGGCATTCCGGGTACTCGGTGACAAACGACCGGAGGCCGCTCAGGTCGGCGGTGCGCACGCGATCCGCGTGCTTGACCTCGAGCGCGAAGAAGTCGCTCTCGCCGTATACCACGAAGTCCACCTCTGTCCCCCCGCGAGTCCGCCAGTACGAAAGATCGAGCGACGTTCCCGAGTAGGCGATCCATGCGCGGAGGTGTTGCGCGACCAGTCCCTCCAGAGCCGCCCCCTCGATCTCGGCTGGGCGATCCAATGGTCCGGATGGGCGCAACGCCCGGAAGACCCCTGCATCAAAGAAGTAGAACTTCGGGTGCGAGACCGTGGCCCGACTGGCGCGCCGGCTGAACACCGGCAGGCGAAAGGCCACCAGGAGGTCGTCCAGGATGTCCACGTAACCTTCCACGACCTTGCGACTCACCGCGGCCTCTCGCGCGACGTTGCTGAGCGTCAGCACACCGCCGTGCGAGAAGCTGATCGCTTCCAGAAATCGCGAGAAGTCGCCGACGTTCCGGACCAAACCCTCGGCGCGCACTTCCTGGTCGACGTACGCTGCGACGTATGCGGACAGGGCGTCGGCCGGGTCTCCCGCACCAACAACCAACGGGACCAGGCCGGTGCGCAGGCGCTCCTCCAACGAGAAGGTGGGAAGCTCCGCCGCGAGGAACGGGTGCATCTCGCGCATGGCCGCACGACCGGCGAGGAGATTGACGCCCCCACGTCGGAGCTTGCGGGCACTGGACCCCGTGAGCACGAACCGCGGCGGGTCGGGCTGTTCGAGCAAGTCGTGTACGACATGGAGCAGCTCCGGTATCCGCTGCACCTCGTCCACCACGACGTCCCGCCGTTCACGGTTCCCGCGCACCAGCTCGCGCAGCCTTTCCGGCCGCGCCGACATCTCCCGGAAGGTCTCCGGCTGGAGGAGGTTGACGGTTAGTGCTTCGGGGAACCGCTGCCGCAGCCAGGTGGTCTTCCCTGTGCCTCGCGGCCCGAGAAGGAAGAAACTCCCGTTCGGCGGGTCGATAAATCTCCCTAGCGGCTCCATAATGAGTCGCAATTTTCACCAGACAGGCACAAAATGCAACTGTCGATCGACTCGCGTCACGTTCCTGGGTCGCCAGCCGAGCTCGATGGGATCAGCTCGGCTGGCGTCACCGTCCGTCCCGTCGCCCTAGTCCGGGCGCCGGTTCGATCCTGACCCGCTGCCGGTCCCGCTGAACTCGAAGGCGCCCTTGTCGCAGGGGCCCTGGCGGGCGTTGCCGCGCTGGTCCGTCGCGGGACACGCGGCGGCAACGGCCGTGTTGATCGCCGGGCTGCCAGTGAGCAGCGCGTGGGTGGGTGTGGGGCCACCGTTCCCCTTGAGCTCCGATTCGACGCCGGGAGCCACGCCCACCTGGTCGGTGGAGACGCTGAACGCGCCACATGAAGCATCGGATGCGAGGTTCCCACCGCCAGATGTCATGGTGCCGGTGCCCAGCAACCCGCAATTCACGGAGGCGCTCCCCACCGTGTTGGCCGCGACGATCGTGTTGGTCACGGTCGTCGGTCCGTTCCAGCTGACAATGCCGCCCCCAGTGGAGTCGGCGGCGTTGCCAAAGAAGGTGCTGTTCACCACCGACGCACTATTGATCGCAAGCAGGCCACCCCCCGCGTGCCGCGAGGTGTTGCGGGAGATGGTGGAGTTCGAGAGCACCAACGCGGCTCCCTGCGTGTTGGTCGCGACGATGCCGCCCCCGCCGAGCGCGGCGATGTTACCGAAGACGGTGGACGACCGGATGGTGGTGTTCCGGACTGCGGCCACACCGCCGCCCTGCCCGGCCGTTGTCTCGTTGCTGTCGACCATCACTTCCTCCAGGAGGACGGCGCCACCGACCAAGAGGAGTCCGCCCCCGGCGCCCGTCGACCGGTTCTTGGTGAAGCGACTCTTCCGGCTCGTCACGGTGGCGGTGAACGCGACCAGGACGCCTCCGCCCGGCCCTGAGGTCACGCGGTTGGACGACACCGTGCTCTCCGTGAGGGTGAGGTTGCCCCCGTCGACATTGAGGGCGCCGCCCTGCGAAACGCCGAGGTTGTTGTGCAGCGTGGACTGCGTGAGGCTCACCTGCACGCCGTTGGTTGCCATATGACCGGCGCCGCCCCGGGCCGCCTGGTTGTCCTCGAGCCGGACGCTGGTCATGGTGAGCGATGCCTGGTCAAACGCGGCGAATCCGCCGCCGAGCCCCGAGGTGCGATTGCCGCTCACCTGCACGTTGGTCAACGCAACGACCGCGGAGTTCTGCGCGAAGAATCCACCGCCGCCGAAGGTCCCGGCGGTGTTCCCGCGAATCGAGCCACCGGTCATCGTGACCCGGGCGTTGCCCCACGCGAAGATGCCCCCGCGACCATTCGTGCTTGAGGTGCTGTTGCTATCTACGCGCGTGCCGCTCAACGTGGCCGTGCCCGTGGTGGCGACCACCAGGCCACCGCCGAGCTGCGCGCTGTTGGAGCTGATCACCGAGTTCACGAGGTCCAGGGACACACTGCCCAGGACGCGCACGCCGCCACCCTCACCGGTCGGGGCGGAATTGCCCCGGATGCTCACGCCGGTCATCGAGACCTGGTCGACCAGTTGCGCCGCCGCCGATCCCTGCCCGGCCGTGAGGTTGGAGGCCGCCGCCTGCAACAGGACACCACCACCCCCGGTGGCGCCGGCCTGGACCTGGTTGTTCTCGATGAGGGTGTTGGTGAGCGCGACGGTGGGCGCATTCAGTGCGTAGATGCCGCCGCCCCAGCCATTGGTCACCGTGTTGTTGCGCACGGCGCCGCCGAGCATGGTGAGCGTGCTCGCTGCCGAGAGGGCGATGCCTCCGCCGGAGACATTCGTGCCATCGGCGATGTTGTTGGCCACCACGACGGTATCGAGCCGCACCTTGCTGGCTCCTCCCACGACGAGGCCACCGCCGCTGGATGCATCAGCCCGATTGTTCTCGATGATCACCTGCTGCAGCGCGACGGTTGCCCCTGCGTCGATGCGAATGCCGCCGCCGGCATTGGCGACGGACCCGTTCCGGACGGTGAGGCCGCGCACGGTCACTGCGATCGCGCCGGAGATGTCGAGTCCGCGACGGCGATTGGCCACGGATCCTGCGGCGTCGAGGATGGTGAGCGATGGCCCGCGGCCGAGCAGATAGATCTCGGTGGTGATGCCAGGGAGCGAACCGCCGAGTCGGATCTGGTCGGCCGTTGTCCCGGTGGCGGACGGGCCCTGGACGAGGATGGTGTCCCGCCCCGCGCGCGCATTGGCGAGTTGGATCGCCTCGCGCAGGGAGCAGTGGCTCCAGCTGCACGCCCCGTCATCGGCGTCATCGGTGGCGCGTACCAGGAGCTCGCCGCGCACGCGGACCTGCACCGTGGCGGTCTTGCTGGAGTCGGCCGCGCTCGCCACCGTGACGGTACAGGTCCGACCGGTGTCCGGTGCGACGTAGGCGACGGTGTTGCCGCTGCCGGGGGTGACGGCGCCGCAGGTCGTGGACCAGAGAATCCGGGTGGAATCGGTCCCGGCCACGGTCGCGGTGAAGGTGGCGGGCTCGCCGCGGAACAGGGTGTCCGACGTTGGTGAGACGGAGAGCGAAACCCCGGTCACGGTCGCCGTCGCACTTGCACTCTTGGTCGGGTCCTGGCTGCTGGTGGCGGTCACGGTGTAGGTGCCACCTGCTGCCGGGGCCTGCCAGGTGACCGTGCTGCCGGTTCCGGCGATGGTCCCGCCGGTGGCGGTCCAGGTGACGGCGGTATTGGTGGCGTTAGTGACGGTCGCCGTGTAGCTCTGCACCCCCCGGGCGCCGAGCGACGAGGTGGTCGGTGAGACCGCCACCTGCACCGGTGGAGGCGGCGGGGGGGGTGGGGGGGCGGCGCTTTCGCCTCCGCCGCAGGCGATCAAGACGGAAGCCATGACAAAGGTGCTAAAACGGATCGGGCTGGGCCGCATTGAGGTGCTCCGGGATTGGCGGGGTCCGGATACAGGCGCAATCAGATGAAAAAGGGCTCATCCGGCGCGGCCAGACGTCAGGGGCCTCGACGTCGCGGGCGATCGCCAGGACGTCCAGGGGCGCCGCGCGGAACCCGACGGCGTGTGCGGCATTGCTGGATGGACGCCGACGGGGAGCGGCCCGGCGGTCAGTAGTGATCCTGGCTACAGTCAGAGTGCCAAGGGCGTCCTACCCTTCGCCTCGTGTCCTCCATCACTCCCGCATGACTCGTCGCCTCCCCTTCCACTACGCCCTCGCCGCCACCATCGCCCTTGGCGGCTGCGATGTCGCCCTGGATGCGCCGCTTTCCCCGGTAGGGCCAAGCGCGACGACCCCCACGGTCGCCGCCATGTTCGAGTTGATTGGCGGGTACCGCCTGGGCGTGGACTACGCGAGCGAGGGACTGGCCATTGTCCCCGATGCCCAGGGGTTCGCGCAAGCGCTCGTTGGAGGTGCCCATGCGCACCAGCGTGGTGTGCATTTGTATGAACTCCCGGGCGCGCCGGGGCCTGGCAACGACGTGAACGCCTACCCGCTCGTGGTCCCGACGCGCACCTGGTCGGTTGCCACGCTCTACCCACGCTGGATGGACGGGCAAACGCTGCGTGACCTGGCGGTCGTTCCGGCGCCCGGTGGCTTCGCCCTGGCCGGGATCGGACGGGTATTCTACAACACCAGCCCGCGAGCCGTCACACAGATCAACGTCCGCGAGATCCGTGCCGTGGACTACGCGTTAGGCGGCACACGCGAGGTGGCGGTGCCCCTGCCGGAGCAGGAATTCACCGGCTTCATCAAGCACGAGGATCGCACCCAGGACCTCCTGGCCATCGGAGGTGGCGCCTACGACTCCGGCCAGGGCTCGGTCGGTGGATTGAGCTACGCGGTGCAAGGTGCGGACGGGGTGTGGCGCCGGCGACTGACGCCGCCATCGTTCGGCGACCTGGCGTCGCCGAGGCTGCCGCGGGACAGCGCGTACTCGTGTCCGGAAGGGCCAAGCTGGGTCTGCATCCCGCCGGCGAATGGGAAGGGGGTCTGGTCCACCGAGCGCATCGGCGGGGGCGGGGTCCGCATCGGGAACACGATCGTCTTCATCGCCACACTCGGCTACGGCCCGCGCACGTACGCGCGCCAGAGCTACACCTTTGGTGATCCGGCGCAGGACCGCGCGGTCGCGTACTTCTTCCAGCAGGATCCCGCGACGCAGGCGGTGACGCTGGCTGCATACGATCGCTGGACCTTTGCGCAGCCGGGCGAGCTGGTGATTGGTGTGGCGCGCGGCCGGTTGCGAGGGGTGAACGAGCCAGTGCTCTTTGTGGCGACGTCGATGGCCTGGGCGCCGAGTGCGGGCGCGGGGAAGGTGGGTACGGTGGTGCACGCGTTCAGGATCACGGCGGGCGGATAGCGTTCGCTCGGCTCCGGAATGAGTCGCGTTTCTCCCCAGGCAGGGGGAAAATGCGACCTTGAGTTCCAGGGCGTACGGGAACCGTCGTGGTGTGGCACCGCGTCATCTGTGCTGTGCACGTCAGCCAGCGACCGCTGACATCTGATGCGTGATGCGATATCATCTGATGCATGCGCACCACCCTCGACATCGCCGACGACGTGCTTCAGGCCGCCAAGGAGCGGGCCCGCCGGGAGAACAAGACGGCGGGTGAGGTCGTCTCGGAGCTGTTGCGGCAGGCACTGACGGTGCCGACATCTGGCGTGGTTCGTGAACCCAAACCGGTGTATGGACTCAAGCCGTTTGCGCGCCGCGGTGGCATCGTCACGAACGAGTTGATCGACCAGCTGCGCAATGAGCCCAACGGTGTGTAGCCCCCTGACGGTGATGTACGGCGGTCGGCTGGTCACCTTCGATGGGGCGATTCCTACCTCAGCGGTCGTCGGCGCCAAGCCCAGGCACCTGTTGAGCCTGTAGCACCCCGGCGCGACATCCGCGTCTCCTACGTCATGGTGACGCCTTCTTCCGTGCCGTGACTGCGCCCGACTTCGCGGGCGGCCGACCCTCTCCCTTGTCCATGACCAGTCGTCGCGCCTTCACATCCACCCGGTAGGCGACATTCGGGTCAAACCGGAACGTTGCCGGCGCATGCAGCACGCGCAGCTTGGCGACCTTCGCGCCGTGATTCCGGCGGGGCGGGAGCGCTGAGGCGCTCCCACCATCCTAGCGCCGGGTGGCCTTCTGCTGCTGTCCGCCCTGGTCCAGCGTGAGCGTCATCGCACCGGTGGAGTCGGCGGCAAACCGCACTTTCGCCGGCACCACCCGCAGGTAGAAGTTTGTCGCCGATTCGGGCCAGAGTCGGAATCGCGGCTGGCCGGTGAGCTGGACGTAGAGCTTGCCTCCGACCTCGCTGATGGCGATCAGGACGCCAGGGGCGAGGGCGTACGACCCCACATATCCGCGCAGTGTCTCGGCGGGCACGGCCACGTTGGCCCGGGCCGGCGTGGGCATCAGCGGGACCGTCGCGTCGACCAGGTGGAGGCCGAGGTCGTCCACGCTGTTGGCCGTGTTAGACCACACCATGGAGTGCGCGCCGGTGGCCGGATCGAAGCCGAAGAAGGTGCGAAAGCCGCCGGTGCCGCCGTTGTGCCAGACGATCGAACGCCCGTTGGCCTCGCGGACGTGCCAGCCGAGCGCGATGCGCATGTTGGGGATCGTCGTTGGGCGGCGTGGTTCGATGGAGAAGGCGATCGCCTTGCCTAACGGCCCGCGGTCGCGATGCGTGACGGCGTCGGCGAACTTGAGCATGTCGCGCGTGGTCGAGCGAAGCGCGCCCGCGCCGGCCATGGTCGGAATGTCCCAGGGGGAGGCTTCCTCCAGGTCGGCGTCGTGCGGGACGGCAAAGCGCGCGGCCTTGTCGGCCGGCATGACGATGAAGGTCTCGGTCATGCCTAACGGCGCGAGCACGCGCTCACGCAGCAGCGCTTCATAGGACTTGCCGGCGCGCAGGCCGAGCACGTGCCCAAGGAGTCCCATCCCGATGTTGGAGTACTCGTAGCGCTCGCCCGGGTCGCGCCGCAGCGTGTGGGCCGACAGGAAGTCGTACATCTGTTGCACGCTGTAGTCGGCATACGGGTTCCGGGGGTCCTTCGGCGTCATGTTGTTGCCGACCGACGGAAGCCCCGAGCTCGCCGTGGCCAGGTCGAGGAGGGTGATCACCTTGCCGTTGCGGCTGGGCATCGTCACCCCGGCCGGCAGGAACTTCTGCACGGGGTCCTCGAGCGCGACCTCGCCCTTGAGCACCATGTCGGCCAACAGGATGTTGGTGAAGACCTTGGTGATGGAGCCGATCTCGAAGAATGATTCGCCGCTGACGGGGCGGCCGTCGCGCTGGGGGCCCCCTGCGGAGACGATGCGATCCCGCTGCCCCTCGCGTACCCCGACCACGATCCCGGTGGCGTAGCCGTTCGCCACTCGCTCGGTGATCCAGCGCTGGATGGCGCTGTCGGCCGGCGGCGACTGTGCCGTCCCAGGGGCTGCCGCGAGCGTCGACAGGACGGCCAGGGTCGTGGCGAGCATTCGGCGAGAGGAGAGAAGGCGCATCGATCGGATGAAGAAAGGGGAGGCAACCGGAATACTAATGAGAACTGACATCAGGCCCGGCGCCGGAGCTGACGGTGTCTGGCCGTCGTGCTCAGACAGTGCTGAGGTCCTGCACCAGTTCTGGCAGCGAGATCGCCGTCACCCCATCACCCATCGGCCACCGGGCCTCCCCGCCATGAACGACGTACGCGGTGCGGGGCGAAAGGTCGGCACACGCGTTCCGAAAGCCGCGTGACACGACGGGCGCATTCGATCGCTTGATCTCGACCACGACGTCCACCGTCCCGCCATGTTCCAGGACGAGGTCCGCCTCCGCGCCCTTCTCCGTCCGAAAGTACATCGGGATGCGATGGGGTCCGGCGGCGGCGATCAGTTGCTCCAGCACAAACCCTTCCCAGCTGGCTCCGGCCACCGGGTGCGACAGGACGTCGTCGATGGTTGTCAGGCCCAGCAGGGCATGGAGGACGCCGCTGTCGCGCAGGTACACCTTGGGGGCGCGCACGAGGCGCTTGCCGATGTGGCCGCTCCATGGTGGGAGTCGACGCACCAGGAGCAGGTCGGCCAGGAGGTCGACGTACCGCGCGACGGCCGGTGCGGATACCTCGAGGCTGGCCGCGAGCCGCGCCTTGTTGAGCTGTGTCCCGTGTGCATGGGCGAGCATTCCCCACAAGCGTCCCACCATCGTCGCCGGCAGGCGCGGGGCAAACATCGGGACATCACGCTCGAGATAACTGCGCACGAAATCGAGTCGCCACTGAAGGCTCTCCGCAGCGTCGCCCGCCAACAAACTCTCCGGAAATCCTCCGCGAACCCAGAGGAGGTCCGTGGCCGGTCCTTCCGGCGGCAGTTCCGTGTTGAGGATCGGCGTCAGCTCCAGGTACGTCGCGCGTCCAGCCAGCGACTCGCCTGCCTGGTGTTGAAGTTCGAGTGACGCCGATCCGAGGAGGAGAAAGTGGCCCGCCTTGTCGCCGGCCGCGCGCCGGTCGTCAATGATGCCCCGCAGGGTCTCGAACAACCCGGGCATGCGGTGGACTTCATCGAGGATGACGAGCTTTCCGGCTTGGGCGCGGAGGTACGTGTCCGCGGTGTCGAGGCGTCTTCGGTCCGCTTCGCGCTCCAGGTCGAGGTACAGGGCACGGTCGCCACGCTCGGCGGCGAGCGCCTTGGCCAGGGTCGTCTTTCCGACCTGCCGGGGGCCGAGCAGGACCACGGCGGGGGTGGCTGCGAGTCGCGCCCTCGTGCGCTCGTGCAAGTCGCGACCAATCATGTCGTAAATGTAACGCCAGACGTTCGATTTACGCCATTGGTCGTGGTCGGCTCTCGGCACCCGGAGCGCCATGGACTCATCGGAAAGACGGTCTGGTCGTCGCCCCGACCCACCGGTAGAGTACGGAGTAGCTCGCCACCCACTCCACGCCGTCATGAAAACCAAGCTCACCGTCAACGGACGGACGCACGAGGTCGATGCGGATCCGGACACGCCCCTCCTCTGGGTATTGCGTGACCACATCGGGCTTACCGGCACCAAGTTCGGCTGCGGGATCGCCCGCTGCGGCGCCTGCACGGTCCATGTCGACGGCCGCGCAGTGCGCAGTTGTCGCCAGGAGCTGCAGGCGGTAGCGACCACGGCCAAGATCACGACGATCGAGGCGTTGGAGCAGGAGGCGCGGGGCAAGGCGCTGCAGGAGGCGTGGATCGAGCACTCCGTCCCGCAGTGCGGCTATTGCCAGAGCGGCTTCCTGATGGCGGCGACGACGCTGCTCGCTCGCACGCCGAACCCGACGGACGCCGAGATCGACACGGCCATCACGAATCTCTGCCGCTGCGGGACGTATCCGCGCATGCGTGCAGCGATCCACGCGGCAGCTCGCCGCCTCACTGCTTCGGAGGCGCCATGAGCACGAAGATCCGGACTCCAATGGACGAAGCCGTGGCCGCGACAAACACTACCGTGCCGCCTGAGGCCAGCAGCGCCACCCCGACGCCTCCGTCTCGCCGCGCCTTCATTACAACCGGCGGGACCGCCCTCGTCCTCGGCTTCGTCGTTCCACGCCTCGCCCGCGCGGAAGGACTCGCGGCAGCGGCCACCGGGGTCATGACGCCCGACGCGGCAGCTGCGGCCGGCGTGCAGCTCAATGCCTTCGTGTCCATCGATACGATGGGGAAGGTGACCCTCGTGACCCATCGCGCCGAGATGGGGCAGGGGGCGTATTCCGTCGTTCCGCAGATCCTCGCCGAGGAGCTGGAGGTCGATATTGCCGCGATTGCCATTGCGGTGGCCGACGGGGACCCGCAGAAGTACGGCAGCCAGATGACCGGCGGGAGTTCGACCGTGCGTGGCGGGATCACGCAGTTGCTCAAGACGGGCGCGACCGCGCGGGACATGCTCGTCCGGGCCGCTGCGGCGAGGTGGAACGTGGCCCCCGATAGCTGCAAGGCGCGGTTAGGCCAGGTGACGCATGCCGCCAGCGGTCGCACGCTGGCGTACGGGGCCCTCGTCGAGGACGCGGCGAAGCTGGTGCCCAACAAGGACGTGCCGCTCAAGGACCGGAAGGACTGGACGGTGATCGGGAAGCCGATCCCCCGGCAAGACACCCCGCTCAAGGTGAACGGCTCGGCCAAGTTCGGGATCGACGTGCGCCTTCCGGGGATGTTGTACGCCGTGGTGGAGCGCTCGCCGCGCTTTGTCGGCAAGGTGAAGCGCTTCGACGCGACGAAGGCGTTGGCGGTGCCAGGGGTCAAGCACGTGGTGAAGACCGAGCGCGACATCTTCGGCAAGATGCGCGAAGGGGTGGCCGTCGTGGCGACGAGCACCTGGGCCGCCATGAAGGGGCGCCGCGCGCTGATCGTGGAATGGGACGATACGGGGATCCCGGAGGTGAGCAGCGCGTCACTGACGGCGGCGATGAAGAGCTCGCTCGCGGGGGCGCCGTTGAGCGCCAAGACCAAGGGGGATGTCGCCGCAGCGTTAGGCACGACCCCGGCAGTGGACGCGACCTACGAGACGCCCTACCAGGCGCATGCCTGCATGGAGCCGATCAACTGCACGGCGCACGTGACCGACACGTCGGCGGAAATCTGGGGACCGGTGCAGGCGCCGGACTGGAACCGCGGGCACCTCGCCGGTGCGCTCAAGCTCCCGATGGACAAGGTGAAGGTGAACATGACCTTCCTCGGCGGCGGCTTTGGCCGGAAGGCGTTCACCGACTTTCCGCTGGAAGCAGCGCTCGTGTCGCGCGCCGTGAAGGCGCCGGTGCAGGTGGTGTGGAGCCGGGAGGACGACCTGAGCGTGGGTCCGTTCCGCCCAGGAGCGATGTACCACCTGCGTGGCGCCCTCAAGGACGGGAAGATTTCGGCCATCGAGGCAACCATGGCCGCGCAGAACCTGATGGAGCAGGAGCCGGGCGACACGCCGAAGAAACCGAACGACAACGTGACCGAGGGACTTCCCGAGACGTATCTCGAGACGATCCCGAACTACCGGTTTGGCGACATCCCGTTGGTCGCACCGGTGCCGGTGATGTGGTGGCGTTCGGTGTACTCGTCGACCAATGGGTTTGCGTACGAGAGCTTCCTCGACGAGATGGCGCGGGCCGCGAAGATGGACCCGATCGCGTTCCGCCGGCAGCACTTCGATTCGCCGCGCCTACATGCCCTGGCCGACAAGCTGGAGGCGGTGAGCGGGTGGAAGCAGCGCAAGGCCGGTGAGGGCTTCGGGATGTCGCTCACCTACTGCTTCAGTTCGTGGGCGGCCCACGTGGTGAAGGTGTCGAAGGCGAGGAACGCGATCCGCATCGAGAAGGTGTGGACGGTGATCGACTGCGGCGTGGCGGTGAACCCCGACGTGATCCGCCAACAGGTGGAGGGGAGCATCGTCATGGCGTTAGGCGCGGCGACGACGCACGAGGTCGCGTTTGCGGCCGGCAGTGCGACCAAGAAGAACTTCGACACATATCCGCTGCCGCGGTTGCGCGACATCCCGCCCATCGAGGTCCACATCATGGACAACGGAGAGGCGGCTGGTGGGGTGGGTGAGCCGGGACTTCCCGGTTTGACTCCCGCGCTCACCAACGCGATCTACGACCTCACGGGGACGCGGATCCGGAAGCTGCCGTTCGACCTGGCGAAGGTGTAGCCGCACGCCGGAATACCATGAAAATCCTGCACGTGATGACCGATGTTCATGGTGTTCCACGGGCGTGATCACCAGGACTGCCCTCCCTGAGCTCATCCGGGCGGGGTTGCCTGATCCCGAGTGGTCCTTGTTGACTGCTCCCCGAGTCGGACCGTCCCGCCATGCCCAAGCTCGCGCTCGATGCGGTAGCGGCCGGGCCGGGCGGCGGTGCGCTGGTCGGATCCGATCGACCTCCCCTAGGGATCGGCCACGAGGGGGTCCACAACCTCAAGGAAGGAAAACCGGTGGAAATCCGTGTCGCGCGTGCAAATGCGCCGGATACCATGCTCGCGCATGAGCACGGCGGTCTCCGCATCGTGCCAGAGATTGCCCGTCAGCGCCGGGATCGTGGCGGCCAGATCGCTCAGGATCTCGCCATGCCGGTCACCAGGCACCAACATGGACACGCTCGGTGCGGCCGTCAGCGCTCGCAGGAACTCCGCCGCGGCGCGAGACTCCCATGGCTTCCGGAGCACGCGCGGGTGCGTGACCACCCGCAGGAACTCGTAGCAGATCCCCCACGTCAGAAACCACGCGCCGCGCCCCGCGCGCCATTGCTCGATCAGCGCGCGACATCGCGTGTGTTCCGGCGCGTGCTCGTCCGATGCGTACACGAGCACGTTGGTGTCCACGACGAACACCTATCGACCTTCCATCGCACGATACAGCGCATCCCGATCTGCGATGTCCACCAGCGCGCCACCGCTGTTGAACGTCGGCAGCGGCGGCAGTTCCGTGCGTTCGGGGCGAGACCGGAGCAGGTCGCGGAGCGCCGTTTCGACAAGTTCCGACATCGTGCGCCCGGTGCGCGCGGCTTCGCGCTTGAGGCGCACCATCACCGAGTCGTCGATGTTAAGCGTGGTCTTCATATGGTTTACCATATCGGCGATATGGGTGCACGTCAAGGCGCGACGGCGAGGGTGAACCCTGCCCGCACAGTGACGACTTCTTCGAGGAATTGCGTCGCAAGGTGGGCGGATGACCACGTCCTCGCCCATGATCAGTCGCAATGCCGCCGCAGGCGCGACCTCGTGCGGCGCAGCCCGTCCCTCATCTAGCCTGTGCGTTGCGCCCCAGCACGTAGGGTCGTTGAGAACGGCCCGGAGACCACTACAGCTCGTCGGACCACCGCTGCAGCTGCTGCACACTCACCCCGGCGCCACCGCACACGATCACCAACGCGGACTCGTAGCGCGGCATTTCCGGCGCCCGGTCGTAGAGCACGGCCAGCGACGCCCCACAGGCTGGCTCGGTGACGATACGGTGGTCTGTGATGAAGCGCTGGCACGCGCGCACGGCGGCCTGGTCCGACACCACAAGGCTGGTCACCGGGTGCTGCTGCGTGTAGCTGAACGCCTGCTCGCACACCTGCAATGCGCCGAGCGTGGTCGCGATGCTGGTGATGCGCGCCAGCTTGATGCGTTCACCGGCGGCAACAGACTGGGCGAGCGAGTCGGCACCGACGGTCTCGACGGCAACCACGGGAACGTCGGTCCAGCCATGCCGGTGCAATCCCTGAATGACACCGCAGAGCAAGCCGCCGCCACCAACGGACAAGATGATCACCCCGGGTCGCACGCCGGCGCGCACGATCTCGTCCACCATGGTGGAGTGGCCCTGCCAAAGGAGCGGGTCGTCGAACGGATGAATGAACGCATCGGAGGCGGAGACCATCGACTGCGCCAGTACGTTCGCCTCGTGCCACGACGCACCATGCACGCGCACCTCGGCGCCTTCCTGCAGGATCAGCCCTTTCGCGGTATCGCTGGTGCTTTCCGGGACGATGACCAACACGGGAATGCCGAGCTGGCGCCCGGAGTAGGCGACAGCAATGCCGGCGTTGCCACCCGAGGAGGAGATGAAACGTCGCGCGCCGCGTCGGGCGTACGCCTGGCAGGCGTGGCCGATCCCGCGAAGCTTGTAGGAGCCCGGTGGCTGCACGGCCTCCAGCTTGAGCCAGGTGGGGCGGCCGGCAGCATGGCTTAACGCGCGCGACGCGACCAGCGGGGTTTCGATGTGCAGCGGGTTCATGCTCGTGGCACCGATGCGGGAGCACGAGCGTCGACGACCTCGCGGACCCGGCGGATGTCGGCGGGGGTGGTACGGCAGCAGCCGCCGAGCCACGACGCGCCGGCGTCGAGCCACTCGTCGAGGTACGTGGTGAAGCGGGTCGCTGTACCTTCCCAGCATTGGGCGCCGGCGTTCCACACCTCACCGGAGTTGGGGTAGACGACGATGGGTTTGTCCGTACCCGTGGCGATGGTGCGCACGAGGGAGGTCACGAGCGCGGGGTCCACGCAGTTGATCCCGATCGCCACCACCTGCGGTTCGGCGTCGAGTTGGCGCGCGCAGTCGACGATCGGATCACCGGCTGAGGTGTGCGCGCCGTCGCGACAGGTGAAGGTTACCCACGCCCGAGAGGCCGGGTGCTCATGCAGGACACGCACGATCGCGCGGGCTTCCTTCAGGGAAGGAATCGTTTCGCAGGCGAGGAGGTCCGGTGCAGCAGCGAGCAGCGTGGTGAGGCGCGGGCGGTGAAAGTCGGCGAGGGCGCCTTCGTCCAGCGTGTAGTCGCCGCGGTACTCCGATCCATCGTGGAGGGTGGCGCCGTACGGGCCGATGGAGGCGGCGACCATGAGCCGGCGCGTGGAACCCGGGTGACGCGCATGAAAACTGTCGCGCGCGGCGCGTGCCAGGGCGACCGAGCGCTGCAAAAGGCGATTGGTCTCGTCATGTGAGAGGCCGCGCGCGGCGAAGCCCTCATAGCTCGCCTGGTAGCTCGCCGTGATGGCGATGTCGGCGCCGGCCTCGAAGTAGTCGAGGTGCACCGCCTCGATCGCCTCTGGGGCGTCGGCGAGGAGCCGGGCCGACCAGAGGGCGTCCGCGAGGTTGAAGCCGCGGGCATCGAGTTCGGTCGCGAGCCCGCCGTCCAGGACAATCACACCCTCAACCCAACGCGCCCGCAAACCAGCCGGACACCCGCTGCTTGAGCACGGCGTCTCCGAGGCGATGCGAATACTCGTTGGTGCGGGACGAGTACTCGTAGTCCGCAGCCCAGGTCGCCCCATGACGCCTGACCGCTTCGACGGCGTCCATCGCGTGGGTGATGTCGGCCATGGTCGTACTCGGGTGAAACGACAGTCGCACCCACCCCGGCTTCTCCGACAGGTCCCCGCGATCGATCCGGTCGGTGATGGCCCGGGAGCGCGCGGGATCCACGTGCAGCAGGTAGTGTCCGTAGGTGCCCGCGCAGGAACAGCCGCCCCTCGCCTGGACGCCAAATCGATCGTTGAGCAGTCGTACGACGAGGTTGTAATGCAATCCTTCCGTCCAGAAGGAGACCATGGCGAGCCGATGGCGCACGGCGGGAGCGAGCACATGGACCCCGGGGATCGCACCCAGGCGGTCCATGACGTACGGCACGATTGCTTCCTCGCGCTGCAGCATCGCCGCGGTGGTCATCGCGTCCTTGAGGGAGACGGCCAGTGCAGCCTTGATGGCCTGGAGGAACCCCGGTGTGCCGGCATCCTCGCGTGCCTCGACGTCCTCGACGAAGGCGTACTGTCCCCACGGGTTGGTCCACGCCACGGTACCGCCCCCCGCCTCGTCAGGCACGGTGTTGTGATACAACGCGCGACTAAAGACCATCACCCCGGACGCTCCTGGTCCGCCAAGGAACTTGTGCGGCGAGAAGAGCACCACGTCGAGCGCGGTCTCCGGATCGTCGGCGGGATGCATGTCGATTGGCACATACGGCGCCGAGGCGGCAAAGTCGATGACCGAGATGCCCCCGGCTCGGCGCATCCGCTTCGCCATCTCGTGGTAGGGTGTGAAGACGCCGGTGACGTTGGAGCAGGCACTGAAGGCGCCGATCTTGACCGGACGGTCCCGATACGTGTGCAGCTGCTCCTCGAGCGCGTCGAGGCTGACCACGCCGTCAGCGTTCGGTGGAACGACCACCACATCGGCTAGGGTCTCGTACCACGAGGTGTGGTTGGAGTGGTGTTCCAGGTGCGTGACGAACACCACCGGGCGCTCGGACGACGGCAGGTCAACGTATCGACGCAAGCCCTCGGGGGTCTTGAGCCCAAGGATGCGTTGCAGCTTGTTGACCACGCCCGTCATGCCCGAGCCGCTCGTGATGACCAGGTCATCAGGTCCCGCGTTCACGTGGCGCTTGAGCCGCGCGTGGGCCTCGTGATACGCGAGCGTCATCGCCGTACCGGTAACCGAGGACTCACTGTGGGTGTTGCCGACAAACGGGCCAAACTGGCCGATGAGCGTGTCCTCGATGGGGCGATAGAGCCGGCCGCTGGCGGTCCAGTCGGCATAGACGAGCCGCTGCTCACCGTAGGGGGTCACGAACGTCAGGTCGTTCCCGACAGTGTTGGCGCGAAACGGCGCGAAGTGACGTTCGAGGTCTTCCATATCCTCATAAAATGGCCCTTCTTGGCGACAGGAGGAAGCATCAATGCCATCGCCCCTGAAGTTGCTGCTGGTCGCGTCCAGTCTCTGGTATTTCAGCGAAGGATTGCTCGGCCCCCTGTTCGCCGTCTTTTCCGAGCAGATCGGCGGGGATGTGCTCGACATCACGGCCGCGTGGGCCACCTACCTCATCGTCAGCGGCCTGGCCTATCCGGTGGTCGGCAAGTTGCTCAATCGGTCGCGCTGGAAGTTCCGGATGATCGCGGTCGGGTATGCGCTGAACACGATCTTCACCTTCGCCTATCTCCTCGTGCGCGACACGACGGACTTGTTGTTCGTGCAGATCGGGTTGGGGATCGCCGAGGCGGTGTCGACGCCGTCGTGGGACGCGTATTTCGCCTCGCAGCTTTCGGAGCGTGACGACACCTTCGCCTGGGGGATCGCGAGCGGGCACACGCAGTTCGTCTCCGGGGTCGCGATCGCGATCGGGGGGCTGATCGCGAACTTCGTGTCGTTCCAGGCCTTGTTTGTCCTGATGGGGTGCCTGAACCTCGTGGCCACAGTGGTGCAGGTCCGGCTCTCCTGGTGGGAGGAGCGGGCAGCGGCCGGGGCGTAGCCTGGGGGGCTGGATCCCGGCGGACCTGAATGGGGGGCCATGGAATCCGTCGGCCCCAACTGCGATGCGCCACAACGGCTGGGAGCGCCCGGGATGGCGCCGCGCCACACCACCGAGTGAGACGCTGGCCGAATGACGTCGTACAGCCATGGGAACCCGTTTTCGTTCCCGGCTGGTCTCCATGGCTTCCCGCGCACTCGCGCGTCTCCTGTTTCCAAGCGTCCTCCTCCTCTGCGCCGCCGGCTCACTCGGCGCGCAGCTGGCGGTGGACCGCGCCGTGCCACGCAGTTGGCGCGACTCCACTCAGATGGCGCACGGGGCCTTCTGGGCGGAACTCCTGCACGCGCCCACGTCCGCGGCAACGGAAGTCGCATGGACCTACAAGCTCGGTGCAGACCTTCCGCTGGTGCGCCTCCCACGGAACCTCGCGTTACACCTGGAGCTGGGTCATGAGATGGTCGCGACGCCGGCCAATGCCATCGGGTTCGACCCGCGTGGGGCGGTGTGGACGGAACAGCTCACCCTGGCCGGGTTCGGTAACGATCGCTGGCAGTGGAGCGGCGGGCTGTTCCTGCGATGCCGGCACGATATCGATGTCGGCGCCCTTCCGGACTCGGTTGACGTCCTCGGATCGCAGCGGATCGTCGTGGTCTCGGGCTCGCAGCTGCATGTGCAGCATCGTCCGATCGTGCGCGCGGGGCTCCGGGTGGACCTCGGGAGCAGCGCCGAGTGGCTGACGGGAACCGGCGATCGACGCACGCCGGCCAGTCGTCGCACCCCGCGGTGGCAGGATGCCCGCGGGGTGTGGTCCGTCTCCGGACGGGTGACAGGCCAGCAGGACCCGGCGCGGGTCGTCCGGTCGTCGCGCAGGGTTGGCAGGCGACCGTGCTGTTCCGCGAGCCGTCGACGTCCTGGCGCACCAACTACCGACTGGAAGCCGGCGTGCAGTTGCCCGGCGCCCAGCGCGGAACGGAGCTGCTGGTCGCGACCGAGCGGCAGTTCGATGACATGATGCTCCCGGCCCCGCGCGCGTCGCGGGTCCTGTTCCTTGGCGCGCGGTTTGGCTCACGCGTCGTTCGTTAAGCAGCCCTCACCTGAGTGGTATCCATGCGACGACGTCACACGCTATTCCCCGTTGCGCTGCTCGGCGCCTTCCTCACCGGCTGTTGCGACGTGGCCACGCTCTGCGGCGAAAGCGAAAGCGAAGCGCTCGTGACCGGGCTCCGGTTGACCGCCGACAGCCTTGCCGTGCGCGTGGCGCCCACCACGTCGGGGATCATCACGCTGTCCCTCACCAGCAGCGAACCCACGGCGCATACCCTGCAACTGCTCCAGCCCAACGGCGACATCACCGCCAAGCTGGGTACGACGTCCCTGGTTCCGGGAGGGACGACGTCCCTGCAGGTCTCCGCCTTGTCGACCGCGACGCCGACCAGTCGGGCGTTGCTCCAGGTCGTCGCCTCGCTCCGGAACGCCGCCGATACGTTGACGATCACCACCGAAGTGATTCCGCCGTTCACGCTGGGCGTCAGTGGCACGTTCACCGACACGGCGGGGTCGCGATTCACCGGCACGGCCACCATGGATCGTGTGCCGGGTTTTACCGATCCGGTCAGCCTGGCGATCACCGGCCTCCCGGCGGGCTGGGTCGTGACGCTCCCGTCAAGGGCGACCACCAGTGTGGTCCCGTTCACCCTGGCGAGCCCGCCTAACGCCAACCCCGGCCTCTATCTGGTGCAGTTGACGGCGACCTACGGCGCCACCACGATCCAGCGCCAGTTCACGCTGCGGATCACGCAGAACCTTCCCCCGCCGGACATCGCCCTCTCGCTGCAGCCTGCCGGGTTGAGTGTGGAGCAGGGGCAGGGTGGATCGTACCTCGTGTCGATCGCCCGCACCGCGCCCGGGATCGGGCTGGCCACGATGGGAGTCACCGGGCTTCCGGCCGGTGCCGCCGGTGCGTTTACCCCCGCCGCCGCCAACGACACCACGCGGCTCGCGATCACGACACTGGCGACCACGCCACCTGGTACCTACACGCTGACAGTAACCGGCGTTGCCGGCACCATCAGCCGACAAGCCACCGCCACACTCACAGTGACCGCGGCGCCGCCGCCACCTTCGCTCGCGCTCTCGGTTGCGCCCACCGCGCTGACGGTCGCCCAGGGGGCCACAGGTCAGGCGGCGGTCACCATCACACGAGCCAATGGCGCCGGGAACCCGACCCTGGATCTGCAGGGGTTGCCGGCCGGTGTCACGGCAGCCTTTCTCCCCCCGGTGTCGCCGACGGCCGCCACGCCGCTCGTCCTGTCCGTCGGTGCCGCGGTGGTCCCGGGCACCTACGCGCTCACGGTGCGTGGTGTGGCCGGCGCCCTCACGGCGACTGCTCCGCTGTCCCTCACCGTGACGGCCCCGACATCCAACTTTACGTTGCAGCTGCCGCCGACGATCACCATCCGCACCGGCGAAACGGCGTTGATCCCCGTGACCATCTCCCGGACCGGCGGGTTTGTGGGCGTGCAGATCCAGGTCGGGATCAACTCCATCCCGCTCGGTGGGAACGCCTGGGTCGGTCCGACGACGACACGAGGAGACACCACCACCTTGCAGGTGATCGGTGGGATCCCCGGCACACACCTCGTCTCCATCATCGCGTCGGGGGGAAGCCTCATCCGGACGGCGGCGATGCAGGTCATAGTGGTGGCGTCCACCACCCCTGATTTCGCGCTGGTGCCTCAGGCGAAGGAACTGACGGTGCCACGCGGGCAGTTCGTGCCGGCCGTGCTGTTGATCAACAATTACAACGGCTTCAATGGCCCGATCACACTCTCGGCGATCACCGACACACCGGGCAACTATGTGGTGGACTTCACGCCGAGTGTGCCGGCGGGCTTCTCCAGTGTGAACGTGCAGATCTACGCGAGCCCGAACATCGCGCCCGGGCCGCACCTGATCGTGTATCGCGGCGTGTCCAACGGAGTCGAACGGCGCGCGGTGCTGACGATCTTCGTGCAATAGAACTGGTGAGCGGGCTGCCATGGCCCGCCAGGGACGTATCGAGAGGGGGCGTGTCGGGAATCGACCGCCCCTTCCGCTTGCCATCCCAGCACGGGATGCGTGGAACGGTCCCGGCGAGCCCGGGGCACCCTCGGGCACTTCTCACTTTCCCGAGGATGGATCCGATGCGTTGGCACTCTGTGGTATTCGCCGTGGGAGCCTTTGCCCTTTCGCTCGCAGGTTGCTCTGACCAGACGTCGGCCATCGTCAGCGGCGACGCCGAGCGCGAGCAGCTCGTCCAGCGCACGATGGCGCTCCAGGCGAGCGTCGTTGCCACGGGCCAGATCAACGCCGAACAACGCCGCGAGCTCGAAGAGATCACGCAGGATATCGTGGAATGGCAGGGACGCACCGGGCGATCCGATCTCTCGGTGTCTTCGTCCCGTCCTGCCCAGGGCGACGGAACCGCGGCCCTCATCTCCAAGGGACCGACGCCGACACCGTGCCCGTCGTGCCCGCCGGTCAAGGTGGACGCCACTCACATCTGCTTCCTGGTGCAGGGCTGGTGTTCCCCGAAGGACGGCCTCATCAGGGGTTGTGTGTACACCTGCATCTCGATCTGACCGGTCCGGGTTCTCGCGGTGTGCCCGGATTGGCTGGCCGTCGCGAGAGCTGTCGGGTTTGGGAGGCCGGTTCCGCTTACCCAGTGACCGGCCGAGGGCGGCCGGTGCATTCACACTCCCTTTCGGAGGACACCATGAAGGCCGTCTTTGCCGTCGTTGCTGCAGCGCTTACGCTCACGGGTTGTTCCAGCGCCACCGGACCGGTAGATCGCGAGGCCGCAAATCGCGCGGCGATCGCCAAGCGGAACCTCGAGGCCGCGACGAAGGTGCCGGAAGTCTCGAAAAGACTCGCCGCGAACTAGAGCGGCGTGCCCGGCGTGTCGATCGAGCCCCTGTTTCAGGATCGGCATGCCGCTGGCGTTGCTCTCGCCAGCCGGCTCCTGCGCAGTGCTTGGGGCGCGGACGCGGTAGTCCTGGGCATGGCGCGAGGCGGCGTTGCGGTCGCGGCGCCGATTGCGAGGGCCCTCAACGCACCACTGGACACCGTTGTCGCCCGCAAGCTCGGCGTACCGGGGATCGAGGAGGTCGCTTTTGGCGCGATCGCTGAAGGCGACCACCAGCCCGTCCTGGACGGCGTCCACGATTTCATTGGACTCCCGCGTGCGGTGGTGGGTCTGACCACGGCTCGCGAACGCCGCGAGGTCGCGCGGCGCGTCGATCAGTATCGCGATGGCCAGCCGCTTCGCAACCTCGCGGGTCGCACGGTGATCGTCGTGGACGATGGGCTGGCGAGTGGCGCGACGCTTGTGGCCGCTGGCCGCGCGCTGCGACGCCACCGACCACGGCGATTGGTGGCCGCGACTCCCGTTGCATCCAAAGAGGGACTGCAGGCCGTGTGTCCCACGTTCGATGAGGTCGTTGCCCTCGCCACTCCCGAACCGTTCGGCACGGTCTCCGATTGGTACCGCGACTTCTCGCCGGTGGACGACGCGGCGGTGCGCGCCCTCCTTGGTCGTTCGCCGTTGGTTCGAACCCATGACGTCGAGCCAAGTGCCAACGAGGTGGAGCAGCCGGTCACCATCCCCACGGGGGAAGCGGGTGACGCCATGATTGGCGACCTCGGTGCACCACGTGGCGCACAGGGGCTCGTGATCTTCGCGCACGGGGGTGGGAGCAGTCGAGGGAGCTATCGCAATCGCTACCTCGCGGCGCGCCTGAGGCTCGCTGGATGGGCCACGCTGCGCGTCGACCTGCTCCTGGACCGCGAACGCCAAGCCGACGACGACGGCGACATGCGATTCGACATCGAAAGGATCACGGGGCGACTCCTCGCCGCGACCCGCTGGTGCCGTGTCACACGCGTCACCGGGTACGGACGCACCGTGTTGTTTGGGGCGAGTACCGGCGCTGCCGCGGCGATGGGGGTGGCCGCCGTCATGCCGCATGACATCGCGGGGGTGGTGGCGCGCGGCGGGCGCATCGACCTGGCCGCAGCATCGCTCACCCACGTCCGTGCGCCATCGCTGCTCGTCGTTGGAGCTGCCGACACGGAGACCCTGCAGCGCACCCGCGGCTGTGCCGGGCAGCTCGGAGGGTCGGTCACGTGGCGCACCATCCGCCACGCGGGCCACACCTTCGAGGAGATCGGCGCCCTCGGAAGGGTGGGGGAAGTGGTGACCTCGTGGCTCGCCAGTCGGCAGCGGCGCTATCGCCTGCACCGATGGATGAACGCGCACCACCTCTGGCCGGGCATGACCCGTGGTGGTAACGTCGCCCAACAGCGCGCCTGACGCTCGCCAACCAACGGGGAACGCCGTGCCTCAGATCGATCCCGCCCTGTGGGCTCGGCTCAGCCCACTGCTCGACCAGGCCATCGACCTCACGTCCGAGGCGCGAGCCGCATGGCTGCAGGAGCTCGCCACGCGGTCCCCGGAACTGGTCGCACCGCTCACCGAACTTCTCTCCGCCGACGCGCGCGCCGACGCCCGCGGCTTTCTCGCCGCACCGCATGGGGCGACCCTGGCCGGGCGCGTGGTGGGACAGTACACCCTGGTCCGGCCGCTCGGGCATGGCGGGATGGGATCCGTGTGGCTCGCGCAACGCACCGACGGACGGTTCGAGGGGTACGCCGCGGTCAAGCTGATGAGCCTGGCCCTGATGAGCGAGACTGGCCAGGAGCGGTTTCGCCGCGAGGGCACCGCCCTGGCGCGCCTGGCGCATCCTGCTATTGCTCGTTTGCTTGATGCCGGCGTCGCGCCATCGGGACAACCATACCTCGTCCTGGAGTATGTGGACGGGAAGCACATCGATGCACATGCCACGGCGTTCGGGCTGTCGGCGACCGCGCGCATCAACCTGGTGCTGCAGGTGCTCGATGCCGTGGGACACGCCCACGCCAACCTGATCGTCCATCGCGACCTGAAGCCGTCGAACATCCTGGTCACGGCGGACGGCCAGGTGAAGTTGCTCGATTTCGGCATCGCGAGGCTGCTTCACGGTGAGGGAGATCCATCGCGGTCGGCGCTGACTTCGGATGGAGGAAGCGCGTTCACGCCGGACTACGCCTCGCCGGAGCAACTCAAGGGGGAGCCGATCACCACGGCGACCGATGTCTACGCGCTCGGCGTCTTGCTGTACTTGCTGCTGTCCGGCCGCCACCCCACGCGTGGGGAGAGCCCCACGCCGGCGGAAGCGCTCCGCGGCGTGCTCGAGGTCGAGCCGCGTCCGCTGGGGCTTGGCGACCTCGATACCGTCATCGCGAAGGCGCTGAAGAAGGACCCCGCGGAGCGCTACGCCACGGTGGCGGCGTTTGGCGACGACCTGCGGCGGTACCTGGGTCACGAGCCGGTGAGCGCGCGGCCCGATGCGTTCAGCTATCGCGCGCGCAAGTTCCTGCGACGTCACCGTGCGCCGGTGGCGCTCGCGGCAGGTGTGATCGCCGTCCTCGTTGGCGCGACGGTGTTCAGCGTCCGTCAGGCGGGGCACGCGGAGGCCGAGCGCGATGCCGCGGTGCTCGCCGAGCGGCGCGCGACGGCGCGCACCGAACTCCAAGCCGTTCTCGCCAGCGACCCACGCGGTCCCGACGGTCTGCCGCTCAGCAGCGCGCAGCGGATCGCCCTCGCCGAGGAGGTGCTCGTCAGGCAATTCCGCGACGAACCCTGGCTCGTGTCCGAAGTGATGTCGGACTTATCCCAGCGCCTCGGCGAGTCGCTGGACCGCAACGGCCAACGGGCAATGCTCGCGCGTGCCGCGCGGATCGCCAGTGAGGGCGACGGTGCCCCAGCCCAGCTCGCCCTCGCCCACTGCCTGCGCGCGACGAGCTTCTGGGATGACGACCTGGTGGACTCGGTGCGCGCCCAAGTGTCTGTTGCGCAAGCCGCGCTCGCGCGGCTCACGGGCCCGATAGATCCGACGCTTCGTGCCCTCTGCCTCGAGGCGGAAGGCAAGTTGCTTCAGGCGAGCGGGAAGGGCGACACGGCCGTCGCGCTGCTTTCCCAGGCCGTGGCACTCCTCAAGGACGCCGATGTGCGCCGCTTGTCCCTGGCCGTCGCGCTCTCGGATATCATGCGCCTCGCGGGTCGGCAACGAGACGCCGTGGCCGTCCAACAGGAGCAGCTCAACGCCATGGTGCGGGTCGGTTACGCAAACACCGAGGCCTTTCCCAACGTCGTCACCTACCTGGATCGCACACTCGCGGATCTCGGCGAGTTCCACCTCGCCGATTCGCTGGTGGGCCAGTTCATCCGGGAGCGCGAGGCGAGCGCCGGGGTTGGTCGGGTGCCACTCCTGCTCGCTTTCATCTTCGGGATGAACAAGCAACGACTCGGTGAGGTGGACTCCGCGGATCAGTGGATCACGCGGGCGACAGCGGGTGAGTGGCAGCAGGGGGGGACCATGACCAACTGGCTACCATCGACCCTCGCCCTGGTTCGGGCCAGTCAGGGCCGATTGGCCGAGGCACGCGCTGCCGCCGCGCAGCTGCCGGGAGGGCTGAGGGGTCGCCGCGCGACGGCGGCGATGGTGCGCGCGACGCTCCTCCGCGCCGAGGGACGCTCCGCGGCTGCGGTGCGTTTGTTGGAGGATGAGTTGGCCGCGCTCTACGCGGAAGCACCCACGACGCTGTCACTGTTCACCCTCCCGCTCGTGACCGCCGGGGAGTGGCGGCTCGCGGCGGGCGATGCGCGTGGCGCTGATTCCCTCGCGCAACTCGGCTGGCGGGCTGCGGTCCTCGACTCGCTCGCGCCACTCCGGAGCGGACTCGCGGGCCGCGCGGACCTGTTGCGGGCCCAGGCATTGCGAGCGCGGGGTGATACGACGGGGCTCCGGGTGGTGGCGAAGCGGTCCGTGGTCGCCCTCACGAATGGGTACGGTGCCACCAACGCGTGGACGCGCACCGCCATCACACTCCGCGACTCGCTCCGCTGAGGCTGATCGACCGTCGTTAGGCCAGGTCGCCAAGCGCGTGCTGCAGCAGCAACCTCGCTTTTCGCCAGTCGCGCTGAACGGTGCGCTCGGACGCCCCGCGCAGCTCGGCGATCTCGACAAAGCTGTAACCACAGAAGAAATGCAGGTCGACCAACTGGGCGAGCCGTGGTTCGATGCGGGCGAGTTCATCCAGTGACTCGGAGAGTCGAACCAGCTCCGTGGCCTCTCCTGGTGCCATCGGGTTGGCGACCGCGTGTGCGCCACCCAGGGTAATCTCAAAGGCGCCGCCGCCTCGCTTCTGGGCCAATCCGCGGCGCGCGTAGTCGATGATGATGTTGCGCATCGCGCGCGCCGCGTACCCCATGAACTGCCCACGGTCGGGGAACTGGACCTGGTCCCGCGAGGCGAAGTTGAGGTAGGCCTCGTGCAGCAACGTGGTCGCGCCCAGCGAGAGGTCGGAGCCCACACGCCGTAGCTGGATCGACGCCAGGCGGTGCAGCTCGTCGTAGAGCGCGGCGAAGAGGTCGTTGGACGGTGTTTCGGTCATTGCAGCGCCCGGGCTGTCTCTGGGAGCTGCAAAGGTACGGCGAGATTCGCCCCCTGTCCGCACCCATCCGTGATCGAGCTCAGCCCCCGATGTAACGGCCGCGGCTGCTGCGCGCCAGCTACCGAGTGTCGACGCTGGCCGCGTCACAAGCTGTGGGCCAGCGTCCCGGGCACGGTCACTGCGGAGTGAAGATCTCGGCGCTCGTCGCTGCCCCGACCCCCTGTCCGCCGGCGACGAGCACCTTGCCGTTGGCCAGAAGGGCCGCGGCATGGTTCGACCGCGGCACCTGCAGGTCACCGGCCGCCACCCAGCGCCCAGTGGCGGGATCAAACAGTTCTGCGCTCCGCAGCACCGAGTTGCCGCCGCCGCCAGCCACCAGCACACTCCCGTTGGGGAGGACCGTCGCGGAGTGCGAGATGCGTCCGGTTACCATCGCTCCCGCGGCCGTCCACGCTCCCGTCGAGGCGTCGTAGAGGTCGGACGCCGGAAAGACGGTGGAGACGAAGTCGCTTCCCCCCGTCAAGAGGACGCGTCCGTTGGGGAGCGCCACGGCCCGGTGGTACCCTCGGGCGAGGGGCACACCACCGGTCGCGGACCACACCCCGGCTACTGGGTCGAACACTTCAGCGCTCGCATGCAGTATCGGTGCGCTGAACGTTCCCGACCCGCCGCCCACGACGAGGACCTTCCCGTTGGGCAGGGTCATGATGGCGTGGCCCGCCCGGGCGACCGACAGGTTCATGGCCGGACTCCAACGTCCCGTAGCAGGATCGTAGATCTCCGCCGTTGCGAGGGCATTCAGGTTCGTGCCTGCGCCCGACCCTCCAGCGACGAGCACCCGGCCATCCGCAAGGAGGGCCGCTTCGGCGATGTTGCGCGGCTCAGACATGCTTCCGGTCGCACTCCACGTGTCCGTTGCCGGGTCGTACAGCTCGGCGCTTGCCAGTCGGGCTGACAGCTCAATGGAGTAGCCCCCGGCGACGAGGACCTTGCCGTCCCGGAGGCGAATCGCCACATGGTTCGCGCGACCGGTCGTGAGGCGGCCGGCGGAGCGCCAGCGGCCCGTGCCGGGATCGTACAGCTCGCTTTCCCGAACGGTCTGGAAGGGCGTCCCCAGCACCTGGCCACCGACGGCCAGGACGCTCCCGTTGGCGAGCACCGTCAACGAGTGCAGCGTACGCCCCGTGGCGAGCGAGCCGGTCAGGCTCCACGGTTGTGCCCGGACCGTGACGGCGACCTCGGCCGTCTGTCCCTCCGCGGTGGCGCGAATTTGCGCCGTCCCGGCGGCAACCCCGGTCACCAGGCCGCTCGTCGAGACCGAGGCCACAGTCGCCGCGGTCGAACTCCACGAGATCGCCCGACCCGAGAGTGCGATTCCCCGGGCATCGCGTGCCGTGGCCGTGAGCTGGGTGGTGAGCCCGACCAGGAGCGGCACGGGGGGGCCACCGTCGATCGTGACCGACGCGACGACGACCGGCGGTGGCGTCAGCGCCGTCTCGCCACCGCCGCCGCATCCAACGCTGACGATGGCCAACAACCAGGGGTATCGCATTCGTCTCTCCTGCGGGCCGGACACGGCCCGTCACTCTGGAGAGCGGAATCCCCGGCCCGGAGGCGACAGGCAGTTAGCGCTCGATGACGCGGATGACTCCGTCGGCCTTGTTCAGCAGGAAGACCTGTCCGGCGGCGTTGCCGTCGAAGCGCAGGTCGGCGCGCGTCGCGACTGGCTTGCCCTGCGCGCGGTTCTTCTCCTGGATGATGGCCAGGAAGGTGCGCGGAGTGGCTGCGGCGTCGGTCTTGAACAACACGCGGCGGATCGCGTCCTGACCACCCGCGGGCAGTTCGTCGGCGCTCACATGGAACAGCTCCCCGCTAGGCATATCCCCGAACAGCAGGCGACCATTGAGCTGCGGGACACGATTGCTCCGATAGACGAGTGCCCCAACGGAGGCGGAGGAGTTGCTCGGCAGGAGGATCGGGTCGAGTTGCCCCCATTCGACGATCGGGTACGTGACCCCCGGATCGCTGCGCGGCGCCTCGGTACTGACGGCGCGCTGGCTCACGAAGCGATAGCTGCCCTCCCAGGTGTTCCACCCCAGGTTGGCGCCGGCCGTTACGGGACTCACTTCCTCCACGATGTTCTGCCCGATGTCGGACATGAACATCGCGCCGTTCCGCGCATCCCAGCCGAAGCGCTGCGCATTGCGCACGCCGTAGGCGTAGATCTCCGGGAGGGCGCCGGCGGTCGTGACGAAGGGGTTGGTCGACGGGACGCCATACTTGCCACCACGTGCGGTGCGGCCGAGTGGATCGATGCGGAAGATTTTCCCAAAGGCGGAGCCCAGGTTCTGGCCGACGGCGAGCGGGTCACCGCCACTGCCGCCATCTGCGATCCCGATGTAGAGGAGGCCAAAGTCGGCGCTGCCGGCGCGGGCGGTCGGGTTGAACGCTAGCGCGCCGCCATTGTGGTTGGCGAAAGGTTGCCGCAAGCGGATCAGTTCACGCGGGGCACCACCGTCATAGGTGTTGGCGCTGGCGGATGCGGTCGTCCACTCGAGCAGGACGGTGTCGTGCGTGGAGTTCGCATTCGACGTGGTGAAGTCGGCAGTGGACTGCTGGTTCGACACATCGGTATACGTATAGAACTTCCCGAAGCCCGGTGTACCGGCCTGCGCGAACTGCGGATGGAGCGTGAAGCTCTGCATGCCGCGCTCGCGACCCTGGGATTGCACGCCGATTCCCCACTTGGCGTCGCGGAGGTCGAGGTACGGCGTCACGGTGCGGCCATCGGCACTGAGCACGTACAAGACCCCCCGCATGTCGCTGACAAACAGGCGCGGTGTCGCTGGCTCCTCGACGAGGGTCATCGCGCGTGCGGCGACGCCGTCGATCTCAGGCAGCGACGCGAACTCGCGGAGCGTCACCACGATCACCCCCTCTGTGCTGACGATGGGCTGCGGGAACGGGTCGTTCGTCTGGCCGGCGGGGAGCGGATCCTGGGAACCGCGGCCCTGGGCCACTGCGAACGACGCGGACAAGAGCGTGAGGGCAGCGCAGGCTGCGGCGGGATATAGGCGTCGGGTCATGGGCTCCTCCTGCGACGGTTACGTCGGCGAGCCGGAAATAGTTGATCGTTGGGGAAACGAGCGGTCTGGCTCCCGGATGCAAGTACTCCAGGGATCACCGTCGGCGCCACACTGACGCGAACCGCCACACGCGGATAGCGTTCCAATCGATGAAACGCATCGGGATCGTCCTGTTGTTGCTGTGGCTTGCCCACGCGCCGAGCGTCCACGCGCAGGCCGCCGGCGGCGGCATCACCCTGTTCGGGAGGGTCCAGGGCGCGCAAGCGAAGGCACCCATCCCGTTCCTCACCCTCCAGCTCCGTACCGAGAAGGACAGTGTCTTCGTAGCTGGACGGCTGACGGACGAGACCGGTGCCTTCACCTTCGCCGGGCTCAAGAAGGGGGTCTACCTGCTGGAAGCCCGATTCATCGGGTACCAGCCGCTGCGCGAACGGGTCCTCGTGGGGGAGCTGAGCCCGTTCCTCGACCTCGGTGTGCTGCAGATGGTGGAGGTCACGCAGACCCTCGATCGTGTCGTGATTGCTTCGACCGTCGAGGGGGTGTCGGCGGCGATGGACCGGAAGACCTTTACTGTCGCGGACAACGTGAGCCAGGCTGGTGGCTCCGTCCTGCAGGCCATGGCGAACCTGCCCGGCGTGACGGTCGCCCAGGATGGGAAGGTGGAGCTTCGCGGGAGCGACAAGATCGCGATCCTGATTGACGGCAAGCAGACCGCGCTCACCGGGTTCGGCTCACAGAGTGGCCTCGAGAACCTGCCAGCCTCCGCCATCGACCACATTGAGATCATCAACAACCCGACCGCGCGCTTCGATGCCAATGCGAGCGCCGGCATCATCAACCTGGTGCTCAAGAAGCAGGACCAGGTCGGCGTGAGCGGCCGCGTCGGCTTTACCGGCGGCGCCGGGGCGCTGTGGGTAAAGCGGGAGAACCTCCCCGGCGTCCGGCCGCAGTACCAGGCGACGCCCAAGCTGAACCCATCGTTCGCCGTCAACCACCGGCGCGCAGGCACCAACACGTTCGTGCAGGGCGACTGGCTCTACGCCCCGACCCTGAACAAGAACGAGTTTTCGACGCGCACCTACGACGATGGCTCGGTGATCCAGCAGCAGGTCAAGCGCAACCGTCGCACCGACTATGCGACGATCCGGGCCGGGCTGGACCATGTCATCGACCGCCGGAACACCTTCAGCATCTCAGGACTGTTCAACCGGGAGAAGATCCTGGATTACGGTGACAACCCGTACTTTGCAGGTTCCCTCGACCAGCGCTACCGCCTGTGGCAGTTCAAGGAGGACGAGGTCAAGTACACCGCCTTTGGCACGGCAGTGCTCACCCATCGGTTCCCACAGCCGGGGCACACGCTCACCTACACGGGCACGTATTCATTCCACCGCGAGGACGAGCAGTACTTCTTCACCAACACCCTGCCCACCTTCACCGGAAAGGACGCCTTCAAGCTGCTGTCCGACGAACACGTGGTGGACGCCAATGTCGATTACGTCCGGCCCCTCCGGCAGGGACGCGTCGAGGCCGGCTTCAAGGGGAGACACCGCTCGATTCCCGTCGACATGCAGTTCTTTCCCGGGACCAACTCGCCACTCGACGTTGGGGCGGGTGGCTGGGCGACCTATCGCGAGCTGATCCCCGCGGTGTATGGGAACTACGTGTTCGAAAGCCAGCGGGTGGAGCTTGAGGGCGGGCTACGTCTCGAGACCGTGCACGTCGACTACGACGTGAACCCGACCCACAACACCTACAAGAGTGATGGCTACCAGTACCTCCAGCCGTTCCCCAACGTGCGGGCGGCCTGGAAGTTCGACGACAACAACAAGGTCTCGCTGTTCGTCAACCGGCGCGTGGACCGGCCGAACGAGGTCGACATCCGCATCTTCCCCAAGTACGACGAGCCGGAGTTGATCAAGGTCGGCAACCCCGGCCTGCAACCGCAGTTCACCACGTCGGCCGAGGTCGGGTACAAGACCAACTGGTCGCAGGGCAGCGTGTACGCCGCGGCGTATCATCGGGTGGTCGAGTCCACGATCACGCGGATCGCGACGCAGGCGCCGGGGAGCGTCCTCCTGTACAACGTCTTCCAGAATGCCGGCCGCAGCTGGGCCACAGGGTCAGAGGTCGTCTGGCAGCAGACGGTCTCGCCGCGCGTTTCGCTCGGCGTCAACGCGAACATCTATAAGAACACGGTCGCCGCGTTTTCTGGGGTCAACCGGTATCCGGTGCCCACGCCGTACGTGGCCGAACGACAGGAACTGACATCGGGCAACCTGAAGGTGAATGCGGCGCTCCGGCTCCCGCGGGACTGGGATGGCCAGGTATCGAGTGTCTATCTCGCGCCGGACCTCCTGCCGCAGGGGCGGATCGGGAGTCGCTACTCGCTTGATCTCGGAATCAAGAAGGGGATCCAGCGCGGCAAGGGAGAGATCGTGGCCAATGCCACGGACCTGCTGAACACCATGCAGGTCCGGCGGACCATCCGGGGATCCACCTTTGACCTCGTGAGCACAGATTACCTGGAGACGCAGGTGATTCGCGTCGGCTACAATTGGAAGTTCTAGTGTGAGAAGTCGGCTAGCCGTTTCCGAGCCCTGTCCATGACCCTTCGTCGCATTGTCGCCCTCGCCAGCGTCCTCGGCATCGCATCCGTGGCCCGAGCCCAAGGGGCGCCACCCTTCGCGGCGCGTCCGCTCCCGACGCTCGGCGTGACGTCCTTCACCTACCAATCCCCCTCGAAGGGGGTGACGTACGACGTCTCGGTGTGGGTGCAACGTCTTCCGGATCGCTCGAGATGAGCGACCCGATGCTGGAAGGAGTGGGACACATCGTCAGCGGGCACATCCGGTTTGGGGCCGCGCTGACCTCACGGAAGTACCCGGGGCTCAAGCTGGCGAGCCACATGCTCGAAGGGCTCGGCCATGGGGATGCGGCGGGGACGGCCCTGGTGCGCGGGATGCGATTCCTGTACGGGACCGGGGCCGCCGACAACTACGAACTCAAGAAGTAGGGGGCAGGCGATCGTGTCCGGAGAGGTGGCACGCGCCGACGCTGACGGGTCGCTTGGCCGAAACGATCGACGGGCCGCGTGGATGGTCGTCGTCGTCGCGCTCGCGGTCTACTGGCGAACGGCGTATCCGACGATCGCCTGGTGGGATTCGAGCAACTACTCCCACGCGGCCGCAACACTCGGCGTCACCGGGTCACCCGGGTCGCTGCTCCTGACGCTGATTGGCTACCCTTTCGCGCGACTCCCGCTCGGGCTGCCGCCGGCCTACACCCACAATCTGCTGGCAGGGGCGCTCGCTGCGCTGACCGTCGGGCTGGTGTTTGTGGCTGCCCGGCGCGTCGTGATCGCCACTGCCACAGGATCGGGGTCCGCGTCCAGGCCGACCACGGCAGGGGCCGCGTTAGGCGCGCTGGGGGTGGCCTTTGCCGCGACCCAGTGGGAACACGCCATCAAGTTCACCCCCTACATCCTGACGGTGCTGTTCACCGGGCTGATCCTCTACGCGATGCTGCGCTGGTGGGAGGCCGCGGAGCACCCGGACGGATGGCGCTGGCTCCTGGTGATGGGGCTGCTCTTTGGACTGGACCTGAGTGTGCACCGTACGAACGCGCTGCTCCTCCCCTCGGCGCTCGCCTGGATTCTCATTAGGAAGCCGTCGACGCTGGCCCGCGGACGTTCGTGGCTCGCCGGAACGGCGGGGCTCGTGGCCGGGCTCGCGGTGCACCTCCTGGTCATCCCGATGGCGCGTTACACCTCGTCCTCGCTCAACATGTACGAGCCGACGACGTGGCGCGCCTTCTGGGATTACCTGAGCCTGGAGAGTCGGGGCGGGGGCTTCCTGATTAAGCTGTGGCCGAGGAATGCTGACCTGTTCCGCGTGCAGGTGGCAGACTTCGTGAAGGTGTTCGGCGAGAACCTCGCGCACAGCGCGTCGGCCCTGGGCGTCTTGGGGTGGCTACCGCTCGTGGCGGCGATCACCGGATGGGTGGTGTTGCGCGCACGGGCCCAGCGCCTGGCCGGTGCTCTTGCCGCGGTGATCGGGCTGCATGCGGTCATGACGATCGCGTACTTCAACATCCCGGCCAACTACTTTCGCCCGTTGGATCGACACTACCTGCCGGTGATCGTGATCGTGGGGGTGCTGGTTGCGGTGGGCACGGGGTGGGCGGGTGGGTTGGCGGCGACGCGTTGGCGCGAGGGTCAACGGCTGGTCGCCACCGGTGCTGCGGGATTGATCGGCCTGGTGCCGCTCGTGCAGTTGGGGTCGCAGTGGACCGCACACGATGCCTCGCAGCGCTACTTCACGCGGGACTTTGCGGCGAACGCCCTGGAGGGGTTGCCGCCGAACGCCATCTATTTCACGGTCGGGGACAACGACACCTTCCCACTCTGGTACCTGCAGGAAGTGGAGGGGGTGCGTCCCGACGTGTCGGTCGTCAACCTGAGCCTGCTCAACACGCCGTGGTATGTCGCGCAGCACCAGCGGCGCGATCCAGAGTTTCCGGTGTCGCGAGTGTCCGTGCTCACCGACACCACGGCGGTGGACTCGGTGGTGACCGTGCCGATCACCCAGGATGCGTCGCACTTTGCGTTGCCGGCAGGGAGCGTCCTGCCGAGCACGTTCATCGGCAGGCCGAGGCCCACCTATGGGACCGACTTCTCCGCCGCTGATCGCGCGCTGGTGGATATGGTGCGCACCAACGTGTGGCGACGTCCGCTCACCTTTGCGGTGACCGGTACGGAGGGCGTGCTCTCCTGGTTGGCGCGGAACGCGCGGCTAGAGGGGCTGCATTGGCGCATCGTGCCGGTGGATACGCCGGCGATCAACGCCGAGGCACTGCGTAAGCGGTTGCTCGAGGCGTATCGCTATCGCGGGTATGCCGATTCGTCGGTGGTCATGGACCCGGTCTCGCGCAACATCGCGCAGCTGTACACTGGTAGCGTCATGGCGATGTTGCAGGCGTACCGGCGGGATGGAGCGATCGATGCGTGTCGCGAGGCACGTGCGGCCTATGTGCGCATGATGCCGCCGGCCCGCACGGAGATGCCGGCGGAGGGTCGCGCCGCCCTCGCGGCTGCGTGTGAGGAACCAGGCGCGGCCCACCCACAGCCGTGACTCGAGCGTGACCCAATAGGGCGCGGACAGTGACACTGCGCCAACAAGCTGGGATTCACGGCGACGCGCCCGTGTCGCTCGCGGCTGACTCCTGCTCCCACGTCCGTGTCCCCATCCCTCCGCCGCGCGCTCGCGGCCAGTTTCAGCGCGCTCGTCGTCGGCTGTTCCAACGACCTGACCTCGCCCCGCGGGGAAGCGCCGCTGCCGCTTCCCGCGATTCTCGATGGCGCGCGCGGTGGCACGCCGGAGTTCTTCTGGCTCTCGCCAACGGTGGGATCTCCTCCGTCGTTCTCCGGTGCCTTTGACGGTGGCGCCCTGACCAGCCTGACCGTCGAGGTGTGTGCCCTGAATGAGGCAGCGACGGGGTGTGCCGGCCCAGTGCTCGAACGTTTCACGAGCACGTCTGTGCCGGTAGCGAGTCGACTCCGCGTGGATCCGGTCAACGAATTCTACGAGGCCAGATGGAATACCAACCGAACCGGGGCGCGAGCCGGCCAACGGTACCGCGTGCGCGGACTGCGGGGTTCGGTCGACCTGGGACACGTCGATGTTCGTTTCGTGCGCCTTCCCGCCGATCGCGCCCGGATCGACTCATCGAAGTTCACGCCGGCCGTGCAGGGCGAGGTGTTCGCCGTGCGATTCCGACTGGAACAGCCGACGGTCGCCAATCGCGTTCGCATCAACGAGGTCGAGTCGAATCAGGGCATACCGGGCGACTGGGTGGAGCTCTTCAACAGTGCGCCGGCCCCAATTGACCTCAGCGGTCACGTGTTTCGTGACAACGACGACACGCGCGGCTACGTGATTCCCGCGGGGACGCTGATTCCCGCGCAGGGCATGCTGGTGCTGGACGAGGCGCAGTTTGGCTTTGGACTTGGCAGCGGAGACCAGGCGCGGCTCTTCGCGCCGGACGGCACGACCTTGCTGGATAGCTACACCTGGACGGCGCACGCCAGCACCACGTACGGTCGCTGCCCGGATGGCACGGGCGCCTTCGCGACCACCAGTCTGGTCACGCGCGGCGCGCCCAATGACTGCCAGCCGCTCGCGTCGATCAACGAGGTCGAGTCGAGCGGCGGGACACCGGGTGATTGGATCGAGATCTATAATCCGAATGCCACGGCGCTTGTGCTCGACGGCCACGTGCTCCGGGATAGCGACAACGCCAGCACCTACACGCTGCCCGCGAACACCACCCTGGCGCCGGGCGCCTTCCTCGTGGTCGATGAGTCGAGCCTTGGCTTTGGCCTCGACGCTAGTGACGCGGTGCGCTTGTACCGACCGGGCGGGACGCTCCTGGTCGACAGCTTCACGTGGACGACCGAGCCGCCGCACACCTATGGCCGCTGCCCGGATGGAGCGGGTGCCCTCGTCGCGACCGCTGCCCCGACGCGCGGCGCCGCGAACGCCTGCATCACGGTGTCGATGGACATTCGCATCAATGAAGTCGAGTCCAACGGTGGCTCGCCGGGCGACTGGGTGGAGCTCACGAACATCGGGACCGCGCCGGTGGACCTCTCCGGGTACGTCTTCAAGGACAACGATGATACGCACAGCTACACGATCCCGGCCGGGACGACGATTGCCCCGGGCGCGCTGCTGATCCTGGATGAACTGAACGGCACGGTGGGTCAGTTCGACTTCGGGCTGGGGTCGAGTGACCAGGCGCGGCTGTTTGGCCCAGGTGGCGCGACCCTGGTGGACAGCTACACCTGGACGGCCCATGCCGTGACGACCTACGCCCGTTGCCCGGACGGTACCGGGGCGTTCGTCACCGCCACCAGCTCAACGCGTGGGACCGCGAACGACTGCGCCATTGCGGTGCGCATCAACGAAGTCGAGTCAAGTGGCGGCGTGCCGGGTGACTGGGCGGAGTTGTACAACGCGGGACCCAACGCCGTCGACTTGTCCGGCTATCTCTTCCGCGACAATGCGGCGGCCGGGTACGTCATTCCGGCAGGCACGACCCTCGCCCCGGGAGGCTACCTCGTCCTCGAGGAGGCGCAGTTCGGCTTTGGGCTCGGTAGCGCCGACGAGGCCCGATTGTTCGCCCCCAACGGGACGACGCTCATTGACTCGTACGCCTGGACGGCGCATGCCGCGACGAGCTACGGCCGTTGCCCCAACGGGACCGGTCCGTTTACCACCACCGGCGCGCCCACGAAAGGCACGCTGAACAACTGCGGCAGCCTCGCGCTCACCGTGAAGATCAACGAGGTCGAGTCCAGCGGTGGTGTCCCGGGTGACTGGGTCGAGTTCTACAACACGGGGACGGTCGCCGCGGACATCTCCGGGTACATCTTCCAGGACAACGGGACCAGCCCCTACACCTTGCCGGTGGGGTCCGTGGTGCCGGCCGGCGGCTTCCTCGTGCTCGATGAGGCGCAGTTCGGCTTTGGACTCGGCAGCGGGGACGACGCGCGCCTCTTCGCGCCGGACGGCACCACGCTCCTCGATTCCTACACGTGGACGACGCACGCGGCCTCGACCTATGGCCGCTGCCCCGACGGGACCGGTGCCTTTACCACCACGGGCAGCGCCACGAAGGGTGCGGCGAACGCCTGTCCACCTCCCGTCACGTTTGACCCGTGGCCGGGCAGTGCGAGCATCACCGACGCCGACGGGGGTGGCAGCTTCTTTGGCGGCAACATGAGTGGGCTGTCGTATGAGTCGTCCGGGTCGGCCGCACCGGGCGTTCTCTGGGCATCGCGCAATGGGCCGGGCGCCCTCTTCCGCCTCGTCTGGAACGGGACGACGTGGGTGACGGATACGCAGGATGGTTGGAGCTCAGGCAAGCTCCTGCGGTATACGGATGGGCTGGGTGACGTGGACGCCGAGGGAGTCGCTCGCGTTGGCAGTTCGATCTATGTCGCTTCGGAGCGCAACAACGGCAACAATGGCGTCAGTCGCAACTCGATCCTCCTGTACGATGTATCGGGCACCGCGACGACCCTCACTGCCGTGCGGGAGTGGGACCTGACGGCGAGCCTGCCATCCAACACGGCGAACACTGGTCTCGAGGGGATCACCTTCGTGCCGGATGGTTACCTGGTTGCCCAGGGACTCCGCGATGAGGCCACGAACCAGCCGTACAATCCTGCGACGTACGCCAACCACAACGGCGGGCTGTTCCTCGTTGGGGTCGAGGCGACCGGCACGATCTACGCGTTTGCCCTCGACCACGCCGCGGGCACCTTCACCCGGGTCGCCACGATCGCGAGTGGATTCGCCGCCGTGATGGAGTTGTCGTTCGACGCCGAGCTGGAGCAGCTCTGGGCAGTGTGTGACAACACCTGCTCGGGTCGCATGACGGTCCTCGAAGTGGACGGCAACACGAGCTCGGCCACCTTCGGCAAGTTTGTCGTAACGCGACGCTTTGACCGCCCGACCGGGATGCCGGACATCAACAACGAGGGATTTGTGGTGGGGACGCAGTCGGAGTGCGTGGGCGGGGTGAAGCCGGCCTACTGGTCGGACGACTCCCAGACGGGTGGGGTGTCACTGCGCCGCGGAACGGTGAGCTGCACGCCATTCTAGCGCGGTGACCCGAGGGGCCGCGCCGGAAAGGCGCGGCCCGAGGGCTACGGCATTCGGTCGACCAGACCAAGCCAGGCGCAGGCCGCATCCAGCCTCCACTCTCCCCGACCGCTCCCGAGTACCGCGATCAGCTGGGTGTTGCCCAGGACGTCTCGCGAACAGACGTTCACACTGCGAACGACCACCGCCACGGCGTCAGGGAGCAGCGCCACACTGCCGAGCACCACACGGGCAGTGGTTCGCGGGTCAGGGGGCATCCCTCCCTGCACGCTCAGGTACTCCTCGTGCCGGGCCTGGGCCCAGCGTATCAGGAACTCGCTTGGGCTGAGTGCGACGGCCTCCTCAAGGGTCGAGATTCCTGCGAGCTCGTGAAAGGTGGGGGGCCCAGGAGGGGCAAGCTGCAGGAACCCGACGAGCTCGTCAGGGAAACCAGCAGGCACCTCCCACTCGTGCATCCACGACTGGCGCTTCTCCTCGAGGAATCTCTGTCTCAGCTCCTCGAGTGAGTCGCGATCCGTGAGGTCTACGAGAAGCGACCACTGCTGCTGTTCGTACGCTGCCAGGGCCGCTGCGACCACCGCTTCGGCCCCGGGCACACGGTCCCCAATTTCCGGGAGCTGGTCGGCCTCAGGCATGGCGTGGCAGTAACGGTGACATGCGGCTTCGGATGAGACGTGCAGGCGCAAGGTACTTGCCCGCCACTCCCACTGCGAACGACCGAAGGGCCCCTACGGACCCTTCGTCCCACACCCCTGCGCGATCTGGCCGCGGCAGTGCGACGATGCCCTCAGCCGGCGCCATCTCGCACCTTCCCGCATGACTCCAGCATCACGCCCACGTAGCCTCCTCTTCCTTCGCGTCGCGGTCGCGGCCCTGCTCGCCGCCCATGGATGGGCGCGTCTCCTGTCCGGCGGCGTGGCCCCCTTTGGGGAGTGGCTCACCTCGCGCGGGCTCCCCGCCGGCGCGATGATCGCCCACGGCATCACCTGGTTCGAGATTCTCGGCACCCTGCTGCTGGCCGCCGGGCGAGGAGTGCCGCTCCTCAGCGTGGCGTTCGCCGGGATCTACGCCACGGGGATCGTGATGGTACACGCACCCGAGGGATGGTTCGTGGTTGGCCTGGGGCGCAATGGCGTTGAGTACAGCGTGTTGCTGCTGGTGTGCCTGGGATACCTTGGCTGGGAACACCGCGTGCGCACCAACACTCCACACGACGCCTAGGTCGCCGAGCGATCAGCGGGGCGCAGTAAATAGTTAGATTGGTCCGCGTCGTCCGCTGCGACCACGAGCAGCATCACGAGCAGCGCCACGCTGTACTCGCTTCCACCGGTGCCATGCTCGCCCACCCACCAGCCGAGACTGGCGTGGATGAGCACGATCCCCGTGGCCCCGATGACAAAGAGCGCGGCGGCGCCCCATCGCACGCCGCGGCGGGTGATCATGGCGAGCCCCGCGGTGAGTTCGGTGGCGGTGACAAGCCAGACGACCGCGGCCGGAAACGGCAGCCCGCGCGTATCCAGGAAGGCGGCAAACTGCGGGATGGTCCCCTTCACGATGCGGGTGACAGCGTGCGCCATGAACAGCGCTGCCGTTGTCACGCGGAGCAGGTCGAGGGCGAGGCGGATGGAGACGGTCGGTGGCATTCGGGACGCGGCGTGGCTCGAAGGACGCCGGCATGAATGCCGTGTGGCTCGAGCCGCGGCAAATCGCCGGGGACGAGTGGAGCCGACGACGGGACTAACGCCGTGCGGACGCGCGCGAGCGACGGCGACCGCGGGGTCTCGCCGGTCGAGAGTGTGCGCGCCCCGGGGTCATCACCCGCGGCGCAGCGCCGTAAAGAGCCGCGTGAACTCGGGCATCCGCGCGAGCAACTCAGCTGGTGCGCCGCCACCCAACTCGACAAAGTCCCGCACCAGGTGTGCCTGGTCAAAGTATCCGCAGCTCACCGCAACCCGGGCCCACTCGCCGGGCGTGTCGCGCCAGGTCGCCAGGACCCGGTGAAAGCGTCGCATCCGCGCGAGCAGCTTGGGGTTGATCCCGACCTCCACCTGGAACCGACGCTGCAGCTGGCGCAGCGTGGTCGAGAGCTCGGCCGCGACTTCGGCCATCGGGACCGCGCCATGGCTCTCCTCGATCCGCGCGATGGCCCGGGCCACGAGGGGGCTCGGGGATCGACCGTTCGCGACGAGGTGTGAAAGGGCGTCAGCGAGGGCGGTGCGCACCGACGGGATGTGCAGGTCGTCGCCCGGAACACCAGGCAGGATGTCCGTGACGTCACGCCAGCGGTCGGTGATCGAGGACATCGGGCGGTGCAACAGGCTCGCCCCTGCCGGGGTGAATCGGGCGGCGACGAGGGCGACCGTCCCCGTGGGAGCGACGACGAATGGGCGCGTGACCTGGCCGACGAGCATCACCATCGGCTGCCGCACTACTGCGCCGTCCGGGGAATGCGCCTCGAACAGATCGCCGACGTTGATGATCAGCTCGGGGCTCCCATCGGGGAGCGCGGGCTCCGGCGCACCGCTGCCGGCGGGCGCCTCAAGCGTCCAGAAGCACCGCACCCAGGGTGCGAGCGGTTGTGGCGGCGGGTACTCCGAGTACTCCATCAACTCCCCGGTATGGATGCGACGCCGGGAATGTCGCTTTCTTCCAATTGGGTGGAAGGGGACCCTGCCATCTTTCCCCTTCCCCTCATCCCAATCCCGTATGCGCCGTGCTGTTGCTGCTCTCACCGTCCTCATGGTCTCAACGGTCCTGGGGGCGCAAGCGCGACCGGCCCTCACCGGGACGTGGAGCTACCAGCAAGGAGCAGCGCCCGCCGCCTTGCCGGCCGCACCGAGCGGCGTGCTCGGCGCACGCTTCGGCTTGCAGGTGGACGGGAGTGCGGTGATCGTGAAGCGTGTAGTGCGGGAGCGCACGGTGGTGACCCGGTTGTCGCTCGACGCCACGCGCGCGACAACCCGCATGCCCGGTCGCCTCTGCGAAGGCGAATCGCAGCTCCATGAGACAGCCGCATGGGAGGGCGACGCCCTCGCCTTTGTGGTGGTGGGGCAGACGCCCGCCGGCGGCGGGGAACCCCGCACGACCAGCACGCGTCGCCTCCTCCGGCTCGAAGGCCCGGACCGCCTCGTGGTTGAGGGGACGATGATGCAGGGCGGCCAGCCGAAGCAGGTCGGCTCCGTCTACGTTCGCTCCAACGATCCCATGCCGGCGGAGGAGGTGGCGTCGAGCGGGCGGCTGCCACGATCGACAAGCTCTCGTGGCTCGGGACGACCTGGGTGGGGACCACGGGGCAGGTGACCACGGAGGAACGTTGGACGCCGGCCGCCTCGGGCGGGATGATGGCCGTTGCCCGCACCCTGCGTGGGACGGCACTCGCGAGCTTCGAGTTCCTGTGCATCGTGGAGCGCGCCGGGACCCTGGTGTACGTGGCGATGCCGGAGGGGCGCAGCACACCGACCTTCTTCACCCTCACCGGGATCACCGACGGCAGAGCCGTCTTCGAGAATCCGGCGCACGACTACCCGAAGATGATCCGGTACACGCGGTCGTCCGATGGCATGACCCTGGAGACCATGATTGGCGGGACGAATGGCGCGCGGCCGCAAACGGTGTCCCTCAAGCGAGTGCCGTGACGGGCGACAGCGCCGGGTGATGGCGGAATAACCTAACGCTCTAGTGCGCCCTTGCCGGCGATGATCTTCTCCCGGAACCCGGCGATACGACTCACCCGGGTCTCCGACTTCTTCGCCCCGTTGAGGTTAATCACGTAGCTCCGCTGGCGCCCGGGGGTCAGGGCGTAAAATGCCTCGGCGAGTTCGGTGTCCGAGGCCAGCGCCTCGGCCAGTTCCTCGGGCAGGTCGATGGTGCGGTCGTCCTTTGGCGGCTTGATGCCGGCCTCTGCGTACCCCATCGCCTCCTTGAGGTAGGCACGAATGGTGCGCTCCATCGCCGCCACGCCGGCGTTATCGGTGAAGCGAAGCATGTCGGGGTACCGGGTGTTCGGTCCCTGCTTCTCCAGCACGCCATCCGGGTCCTTCATCAGCGCCGCATTGAAGAAGCTGAGTCGGTAGTCGCCGCGGAGGGCGCCGATGATCGCGATGTTGCGACCGTGGTGCGTGTAGCAGGGATGCGCCCACTTGACCGTCTCGACGAGCTGCAGGTCGAGGCACAGCCGTCGCAGCGCCTTCAGTCCCCGATCCACTGGCGGGTGGAGCAATCCGGAGTGGCGAATCGCTCACAGCGGCCACATCCCAGCGAAAAGAAGTCCTCGATGTCCGTGATCATGTTGCGCTCCAGAATAGTCGGGAATCGCGCTCGCCGCTGCTATCTCTTTCCGGCTCGCCGCCGGGAGGTCGTCAAGGCCCCGGTGTGCACGAGGAGGGCCTCCCCGATCGCCTCGATCCCCGTGCGATAGGCCTGGATCACCCGCGCGATGCCCTGCCCGGTGGCTGACGTGTAGGGTTCGCTGACACGATGCGCCAGGATCGTGCCGCCGAGCACCAGGACCACATCCGCCCAGCGAAGGTTCGTCATGGCGTCCGCCTTGCGGTGCTTGTCATCGCCGGGAACGATCCGCAGCTCAATGTCGGACGGCCAGAGGCGCCGCAGCTCCTGGTGCAGTCGCGGAGCTCCGCCGACAATGACGACGCGACGGATGCCAGCGCCCCGGCATGCATGCGCAGCGTCCGTCACGGCGCGCGCATTGGGCGAGCCGTGACACTGGTCGCATTCCAGCTTGTGGCCGACCGGCACGACGATCCGGGGGCCATGGTCGATCTCCAGGCATCGCGTGCAGCGACGGACGAGCGACCGGGTCAGCACCTCCCGGCAGCGCTCGCGCTTGGACGCGACGATCCCGGTCTTGCGCGGCGTGGTGAGTCCGGCCGCGACGAGTACGTCGACCGCCGCACGCTGGGCTTCGGGATGCGAGTAGCCGAGTTCAGTGAGCAGGGCCGCGCGATCGAGCACTACGTCGGACATGCGGGCTCCTGAACGTGAGGCACGGGAGGAGGAAACTACTTCCCGGAAGCGGCGGGTGGTCTGGTGCGGGCGGACGCAGCGGGGAAACGGACCCCCGCTTGGTCGCCAAGGGCGCGCCGGATCTGGTCGACGTGCCCGAGTTCGTGGTCTGCGATGCGCAGGGCGTAGCTGTAGACGGTGGCCTCGCGTCCAGCGGTCGTTCCTGTAAATGTGGCCCCGCGCGCCCAGTCACGAGCGCCTAACGTACGGAGTGTCTTGAGGAGGGATGCGCGGTCGCTGGTAAAGGCGCGGAGCGAATCCGGGAAGGTCTGCTCAAGGAAGTCCGTCTTCCGGATCCAGCCCCTCGGCGACACATACCGAATGGTCGGATCTGTCTCCGCGAGCATCCGGTGGATGCTGCGTCCCCACACGTCGGCACAGGCACGCAAGTGGGCCACAACATCACGGGCCGACCAGGCGTCCGGGCCGGGAGGACGGTGGAGCAGGGCGTCGGGGCGGCCACGCGCGAGTCGCGCGATGGCCTTTGGCGTCGCGGCCAGCGCCGCGAGCACCGATTCGACGTCGGTCGATCCGGTGGTCCGCGCCTCGCCGCGCGAGGTCGTTGTCTTTCCGGGAGCCATTGCCTTCCTCCCAATGCGTCGGTGATCCGCGGTGAAGCGCGGTTATCGAGGAAGTGCGTTCCACGCCGATTCGGTCACGGCGTCCAGCTGTCGCTCCATGAGGATCACCCAGCGCCCCTGGCGCTTCACGAGCAAGGTCTCCAACTGCCGATAGCTTGGCGTGGCGGTCCCGGCCTTGTCGAACACCGTGTACTTGAACACGCCGGTCTCGAACGCCGTCTCGGCGTAGTCCTGTCGCTTGGAGAACCGAAACTCGACCGTGGCCCGGTTGCCCTTCGCCTTCTCCTCCACCATTCCCTTGCCCCATCCATCGAGCGCCGCGCTGATCGACTGTGTGCCGTTGCCAGAGACAAGGACCGCATCCGTGTGATACACACGCCCCATGGCGACGATGTCGCGATTGACCACCGAGGCGGCCACCGGCTTCCAGACGTCAGCGTCGATTGCGGCACTCGTCGGTTGCGCGGCGCGAGGCGGGACGGTGGTTGCGATGAGGCCGAGGAAGAGGGCCAAGGTCAGGTGAGACATGCGGGCGCTCGCGGTGGAAGGGGAAGGGAGAAGGCGAGTCAGGAATCTACGCGCAGGAGCGTTAGCTGCTGCGTAGGGCCTGCACCGGATCAAGTCGAGCCGCCCGCCACGCCGGGATCGCGCTTGCCGCCGCGGTCACCACCAGCAGCAGGAGCCCGACCACGGTGTACGTGCCAACGTCCGTGGGTTGCGTGTCATACAGGATGGACCGCAACGCCCCGGCCACCCCCAGCGACAAGGCACCACCAATCACGACGCCAAGAATGCCAAGCCGCAGCCCGCTGGACATCACCTGCCGCACGACCTGGGACGGGGCCGCGCCTAACGCCATCGTGACCCCGATCTCCCGCGTGCGCTGGCTCACGGAGTAGGCCACGATGCCGTAGAGCCCAACCGCCACGAGCACCAGCGCGGCCACGGCGAAGATGCCGAACACCATCGCCGTGAGCCGCGGCTCGGCGGCCTGCTGCCTCACCAGGACCTCCATCGGCTGCAGCTCTGTGATCGGCAAGGTGCCGTCCATGGCTTGAAGTTCGCGGCGCATCGCCGCCCCCACGAGGGACGCATCGCCATCGGTCGTGACCGTGAACCACATCGACTTCCAGGGGAACTGCGCCTGCGTGAAGTACATCGTCGGACGCGGTAACGAATCCAGAGTCAGGTGCCGGGTCGCCCCGACCACGCCGATCACCGTCATGAAGGCGCCGTTCCCCAGCGAAAGACGCTTGCCCACGGGATCTTCGCCGGGCCATGCCTCGTTGGCGAGCAGGTCGTTCACCATCACGACGCGATCCGCCACGACGTTCGGGTCCTCGGGAAAGCGATCCTCCCCCGCTGAACACTCGACCCCGCAGGAGCGGGATCTTCATCGTCGTGAAGTACCCCGAGGTGACAACGCGCCAGGAACCGCTCCGGTAGGACTCTTGCTTGCCGTCGCACGCTCAGCGGGGGCGTAGTCCATGGCGGTGTTCCCGCCACTGAACGGCACGAGGTTGGTTGCACCGGCGGCACGCACGCCCGGGAGTCCCGCGAGTCGTCGCGTCGCTTCCTCCACGTAGAGAATCGCACGCTCCTCGTCGTACGCAGAATCGGGGAGTGTCACGTTCGCCACCACCACCCGCGATGGGGCGAATCCGGGATCCACCGACATCAACCGACGGAACGAGGTCCCCACCAGCCCCGCACCGATCAGGAGCATGGTGGCGAAGGCCACCGACATCACGATGAGCGCCTGTCGCGAGCGCCCGGCATCGGCCACACGGGTCCCGCTGCGCAGCAAGTCGTGGATGCGATCGCCAGTTGGCGCACCCCGCAGCAACCGCGCCGCGGGGGCGAGCCCGAAGAGCAGGCCGGTGCCGACACAGATGGGAATGGCGACGGCGAGGACCCGCCAGTCGATCACCAGCCCGGCGAGACGCGGAATGGCCTCCGATCCGGTCGCGCGAATGACCGGCACGAGGGCCGCGGCGAGCGCGATGCCACCGGCAGCACCAATCACGGAAAGCAACAACGATTCGGTGAGCAGCTGGCGCACCATCCGCCAACGGCCGGCGCCGAGCGCGGCGCGCACGGCCATCTCACGCTCGCGAGTCGCGGCCCGGGCGAGGAGCAGGTTGGCCACGTTCACGCAGGCCATCCCCAGCAGCAGCGCCACGGTCGACAGCAGCACGAGCATGCGGGCGTTGAGCTGTGGCGAGACATACCACTCCCGGAACGGACGCACCGCGGAGGACCAGCCTGCGTTCTCCTGGTATTCGGTGGCCAGCTGGCCGGCTACGCCCTCGAGGTCCTGCCGCGCCTGCTCGATGGTGACGCCGGGCTTGAGGCGCGCCACTCCCTCGTTGCGGTGATCGCCACGGGGGTACTCCGGAATCGGAACGAGCGGCAACCAGACGTCCGTTCGGCCGGGGAAGTCGAACCCCGCGGGCATGACACCGACGATGCGGTGCGATCGCCCGTCCAGGTCAATCGAACGCCCCAACACGCCGGCATCCCCGCTGAACTGACGTTGCCACAGGCCGTGCGAGATCACCGCGACGCGCACGTCGCCGCCGCGTCGGTCTTCCTCGGGCAGGAAGGTCCTGCCTAACGCGGCCGCTACCCCGAGGGTGGGGAACACGGTGTGGGTGGCCACGGCCCCCCGCACCCCTTCCGGGCCGGCCGGGGTGCGCATCGCCATGCGCCGTCCCTCGAAGATGGCGGCCGACGAGAACGAGGACGCCCGCGCCTGCCAGTCGAGGAAGTTCGACTCCGAGATCGCAAACTCCTGCCCCGACGGGTTGCGCTCGCTGATGAGGAGGAGCCGATCGGCGTCCGGGAACGGGAGGGGACGCAACATGACCGCATGGGCGATCGCGTAGATGATCGTCGCGGCGCCGAGGCCAACGGCCAGGGTCGAGATCGCCACGAAGGCAAAGCGCGGCGCGTTCGCCAACTGGCGCCACCCCTGCCGCAGGTCCTGCGAAAGCTCGGCCCGCCACTCGAACCGGCGGCGCTGGACGTCCCGGGCCTCACCCTCCGCGACGCACTCCGCCGCCACCCGTTCGACACTTCCGAACCGGGCCCGGGCCTGCGCCCGCGCCTCCGCAGGCGCCACCCCCTGGGCCACGAGGTCGCGCTCGAGCATCTCCATGTGGTAGGCCATCTCCGAGGCGACCTCATCCTCGACCGCCGGCTTCCAGAGGCGGGCGCGCAACTCGCGGGCGAACCTGCCGAGTTCAGGCATGGGTCGGCTCCTGGGTCGGGAGAAGGACCTTGGCCACCGCTGCCGCAAAGCGTTGCCACTGAAGGGTTTCCACGCTGAGCCGAGCCCGTCCGTCGTCCGTCAGGCGGTAGACCTTCACCTTGCGCTTGGTGTCGGACAGTCCCCATTCCGCCTCGATCAGCCCGCGTCGCTCGAGGCGATACAGCGCCGGGTAGAGCGACCCCTCTTCAATAAGAAGGGCGTCGTCCGTGGTGCTCGCGATCCACCGGGCGATGGCGTAGCCATGGCGAGGCCCCCAGGCGAGGGTCTTGAGCACGATCGTGTCGAGGGTGCCGTGGAGGAGTTCGGAGGATTCGGCCATGGAGGCGTGATCTCGGGGGGAGGTGATACCCAGACTATCAATGCCTACGTAGTCTAATGCTGCCGGTTTCGCGCCGCGTCGCTGGCAGGTCGTTACCATGCGGGAGGACCGCAGCCCAAGCCCCTAATCGCGCCCGCACCATGGAGTTACTCTCGCTCTCCTCCCTCGACTTCTCCCGCGGCGATGGCTTCGTCACCGTCATCGCGCAGGACCATCGCACCGGGGCCGTCCTGATGGTGGCCTGGGCGGACCGGGAGGCGATGGAACGCACCATCGCCACGGGGGAGATGCACTACCACTCCCGCACCCGGGGCCTGTGGCACAAGGGCGGGACCAGTGGGAATGTCCAGAAGGTCGTGAGCCTGACCCCGGACTGCGACGGCGACGCCGTCCTCGCCCGGGTGATTCCCGCCGGGCCCGCGTGCCACAACGGGACCACGTCCTGCTTTGGCGAACCCGGTCGGGCGGGCGACTTCGTCGGGGTGCTCCAACAGACGATTGCCGAACGGTTGGGCGCCATCGGCCGTGGGGAACTCGCGACGAGTTACACCCAGAAACTCCTGTCGGACCGGAACCTCCGGCTCAAGAAGCTGGGAGAAGAGGCCTCCGAGCTGGCGGTGGCGTGTGCCGACGAAGACACGGCGCGGGCCGTCGAGGAAGGGGCGGACGTGGTCTATCATACGATGGTCGCCCTGGCCGCCCTCGGCGTGACCTGGGATGACGTCCGGTCCGCGCTGCACGCCCGTCACAGCTGAACGGGTCGATTCCAGCGGGAATCCTCCCCCGGCGTGGACGGGCGAGCGGCACCGTCAGCTGATGTGGCGTCACGTTAGCCTGTGCGTCTTTGCAGGGTAGGCGTCGGGGTGCCCGGCGCCCGAGCACGGACGCCGCGACGCATGACGCCCAAACCACCCGCCACAGACACGCTCTTCCTCGATTTCCAGGAGGGAGTCGCTGGTCGGTACTCCATCGACCGCGAGCTGGGTCGTGGCGGGATGGGTGTCGTCTACCTGGCGCGTGAGGTCCACCTGGATCGGTTGGTGGCGATCAAGCTCCTGCCGCCGACCCTGGCTGCGCGACCGGAGCTGCGCGAGCGATTCCTGCGCGAAGCGCGACTGGCGGCCAAGCTCACGCATCCGCACATCGTCCCCATCCATGCGGTGGAGGAATCTGGGGCGTTCGTCTTCTACGTTATGGCGTACGTGGACGGCGAAACGCTGGCGGACCGTGTGGATCGGCGCGGGCCGCTCCCGGCCACCGAGGCGGCGCGCGTGCTCCGCGAAGTCGCCTGGGCGCTGGCCTTTGCCCACGCCCAGGGATTTGTCCATCGCGACATCAAGCCTGACAACATCCTGTTGGAGTCGTCGACCGGACGCGCGCTGGTGACGGACTTCGGGATTGCCGCCGCGATTGGTGATGCCCTCGAGGATCGCATCGTCGGCACGCCGGAGTTCATGAGCCCCGAGCAGGTGCTCGGCCAGGCGCTCGATGCCCGGAGTGACCTGTACGCGTTAGGCGCGACGGCATTCTACGCCTTGTCTGGTCGGCTCCCGTTCGAGGGAGAGACGCCCACCGAGGTGATGGCGCGGCAGGTCAGCGAGACGGCGCCGGCCATTGCGTCGACGGGGGTTAGCGTGCCACGGAAGCTGGCCGCGCTGGTGGATCGGTGCCAGCCAGGACCCTGCCCATCGTCCGGCGACCGCGCAGGTGCTGGGGGAGCAGCTCAACGCCGCCCATGAGCAGCGGCGTGAGTTGCCGGTCGCCCTGCGCGCCTTTGTGCGACGTCACTCGCGCCTGGATGGCGGTGGGACGCTGTTCACCGGACTGGGACTCCTGATTGCTTCGTCGGTCGTGTCAACAAATGCTGGCGCTACGTGGGGCGGTGCCACATTCCTGTACGGTGCGATCACCCTGCCGGCCATCTACTTCATCACGGCAGCGCGTCGGCTGGCCGAACTCGGCTTCGCACATCAGGATCTCGCCCCGGCGTTCGCATCCGAGATGGAACGCGCCCGCGAAGAGCTGCAGGTGGCGCACGCGCACTCTCGCCCGACCATCGTCGAGCGACTCCTGGGCGGCGCCGCCTACCTGTCGGCGCTGGTGGTGGCCGCGACGGCCCCGATCGTGCTCCTTGGTGACTACTGGGTGTTGAAGGACTTCTTCGGTCCCATGGCCATGGGAGTCGCCACCGGCATCCTGACGGGGGCCGGATGGCTCTCGCTGCTCCAGCGCCGTCGCGACCTGGACACCACCTTCTGGTCGACGCTGTGGACCGGACCCATCGGGCGCGGCTTGTTTGCGATCGCGCGTCGCACCCTCGGCAGGGTAACGTCCGCGAGCGCCGTCACGCACCGCGCCACCGAACTCTCGCTGGGCCTGGCCGCCGCCGAGTTGTTCGAGGGGCTTCCGCGTGCCACCCGTGCGACGCTGGGAGATGTTCCCGATGTGTTGCGTCGCTTGCAGCAGGACGCCAGCGTCCTCCGGCAGAAACACGATGACGTCGCCGCCGCGCTTGACGCGGCGGGACAGGATGCCACGGACGAGCGGTACGCACCTGTACGCGCCACGCGGGATGAGCTCAGCGCGCGGCTCAAGGATGCAGTCAGTGCCATGGAGACCATTCGCCTGCAGCTCCTGCGACTCCATGCCGGCGCCGTTAGCCCGCACAGTGTGACGACACACATCGGGCTCGCGCGCGACGTGTCCGACCAGGTGGCGCGCCTCATCGCGGCGCAGGACGAGGTGGAGCAGTCACTCGCCGGGCGTCGCCCCATCCCCCCCGGGCGCCGCGTGGAACTCGCCGCGACCCCAACCAGCCCCTGGTAGGACGCGGCAGTCGCCCGCTGTCACGCGGGCGGGTCCCCTCGTGCCTGACGGCGGCTCCCCCGATCGCCCGCGCCAAGGCGCGGTGCCGATAACCGATGGGGGGCGATAGGATTCAAGGACGCAACCGAGGGAGAATCCATGTCCGGGCGCAGGTTCGGTGGCATCGCATTGCTCGTGATCGCCGGCTTCATGTTGCTGGGTTTCCTGCGCGTCGGGGCTGGCCTGGCTTCGCCCACGGCGCTGTTCGCCGTCTTGCTGACCGCGGTCCTCCCCGCGGTCGTGGGCTTCAACCTGCTGCGTGGCACGCGCACCTCGCGCGAGCGCATCGACCAGTTGCGGGACCAGACCATCGAGTCCGAGCTGCAACGCCTCGCCCGGCAGCACAACGGTCGCTTGACCGTGAACGACGTGGTCGTCGCGCTCGCCCTGCCCGCGGCGCAGGTGCAGGAGCGGCTCGACGCGATGGTGCGACGCGAGGCCGCCGATATCGACTTCACCGAGGACGGCGTGATCTACTACACCATCCACGTCGGGCAGCTGCCAGCGACTCCGTCCGACGCGCCGCGACGGCTCACCGATGGCTGATGTGCCGGTGGTGTCAGCGACACCTCGTCGCCCCGTGGAGGCGCGCTTTCCTTGTCCGGTCTGCCTTGGCGTGCAGATGGAGAAGGTACAGCTCAATGGGCGTAGCGGCGGGCTCACGCTCGATCACTGCCCGCGGTGTGGCGGTGTCTGGTTCGAGCGCGGTGAAGTGCAGCAGCTCACGCGGCACCTCCCCGCCGAGCTGTGGCGGCTCATTCCGCCGCGACGATCTGCGCCAAAGCCACCGTGCCACGGATGTCACACCCCGCTCGACCGCGACGCGCCGCGGTGCGAGGTGTGTGGCCGCAAGAACGAGCTGGCCTGTCCGGTGTGCGACCAGACGCTCGCGCGACGGCAGCATGGACGCCTGACGCTCGACGTGTGCGCGAGCTGCCGTGGCGTGTGGTTTGACCACGCCGAGTTGCGGAGTGTGTGGTCGCTGTCGGCGGAGCTCAGCGTGCCCCGCGGGAGTGTGGCCGGGGCCGTCGCCGGGGATGTGTTGTTGCACACACTCTTTTGGGCACCTGATGCGGTGATCTACACCGCTGGTGCCGCGGCGCATGGGTTGGGCAGCCTGGCCGGGGCGGCGGCGAACATCGGCCCGGAAGGGGCCGCTGAGGCGGCGATGGGTGCGGTCGATGCGGTGGGTGGCGCGGCCGAGGGGGTATTCGCGACGATCATGGAGATCATTGGCTCGCTGTTCGAGTGAACAGCGAGGGGTCGATGCTCAAGTAGGCAGTGAGGGATCGCTGCTCCTTACACAACGAGCGATCGCGTGCGAGTAACGAGCGAGGCCGTCCAGGGGCCGGGCCGGCCGCTCAACGGTCGAGCGCGCCGAGGTCTCCGTCGATCTCCTTGCGCAACCACGCCCGGGCGACCAACCAGTCGCGTTGCACGGTCTTGAGCGACACGCTCAGCGTCGACGCCGTCTCCTCCAGGGTCAGCCCCGCAAAGAACCGCAGCTCAACAACGCGCGCCCCTCGCGGGTTGAGCGCGACGAACCGATCGAGCGCGTCGTCCAGTGCGACCAGTTCATCCGCGGCCCCGTCGGTCATCAGTGACTGGATCTCGTCCAACAGCTCCACCTGCATCCCCGACCCGCGCTTGAGTCGCTTGCGGGCGCGCGCATGGTCAATGAGGATGCGCCGCATCGCCTGCGCGGCCATGTTGAGGAAATGCACGCGGTCGGCTGGGGCGAGCTGGGCGCGCCGCGTGAGTTGGAGGTACGCCTCATGGACGAGCCCGGTTGGGCCGAGGGTGTGGCCCGTGGCTTCGTGCGCCAGGTGCGCTCTGGCGATTCCCTTCAGCTCGTCATAGATCAGGGGGAAGAGCTCGTCGAGCGCCGCTGAATCCCCGGCGCGCAGCCGGGACATCGATCGGGAGATGGGGTCGTCGGACATGAAAGGCAGGGGACGGCGGCGCCTGGCAAGAGCTACAGCACACGGGGCGGGGAACGCAAGATGAGTGCAACCAAGGTCGAACGCTGGGCGCAGGTCGAGTCCATCTTTGTGCGCGCGGTGGAGCTTCGTGCCGAGGAACGCGGAGCCTTTGTGGCCGCGTCTTGCGGAGGCGACGCGACGCTGCAGCGCGAAGTCCAGGACCTCCTCGCCGGCCATGACTCGGCAGGCGGTGACGCCTATCCCGACCGCTTGCTGACACCCTCGGGTCACCTGCCATCCGACGGCCGCATCACGGGCTCGCGCCTTGGCCCCTGGGCAATAGACGAGCTGATTGGGCGCGGAGGGATGGGCGACGTGTACCGCGCCCACCGTGCCGACGCGCAGTATGAGCAACAGGCGGCCGTGAAGGTGATGCGCGCGGGACGCGACCCCGACGCGATGCTGCAGCGCTTCCGCAGCGAGCGACAGATCCTCGCCCGCGTGCAGCACCCCAACATTGCGACGCTGCTCGACGGCGGCCTCACCGACGACGGCACGCCGTGGCTGGCCATGCAGTTCGTCGACGGGATCACGATCACGGAGTGGGCCCGTGAGCACGCCCTGGGGCTGCGCGAGCGACTCGCGCTGTTCCGCACGGTGTGTGAGGCCGTGCATGCCGCCCACGGCCACCTCGTGATTCACCGTGACCTCAAGCCGAGCAACATTCTGGTCACCGCGGACGGTAAGGTGCGGTTGCTCGACTTCGGGATCGCCAAGGTCCTCGATGCGTCGGCGACGTCGCCAGAGACCGGGGACCTGCTGCTCCTCACCCCTGAACATGCGGCCCCGGAGCAGTTTCGCGGCGAAGCGGTGACGACGGCCACGGACGTCTACGCCCTGGGCGTCCTGCTCTACCAGCTTCTTGCAGGAAGCCGGCCCTATCAACTGACGCCCACCACCGCACTGGCACACGCGGTGTGCGAGGACGATCCCCCACCCGCGAGTATTGCCGCGGCCGACGCATCGCGCCTTCAGGCGGTCGGCCTTGCCACATCGCAGGTGCCACCCGCGGCGATCGCGGGTGACCTCGACGCGATCGTCGGCAAGGCGCTGCGCAAGGAACCAGGGCGCCGGTACGGGTCGGCCTCGGAACTTGCCGCGGATGTGCGCCGCTATCTGGACGGCTTTCCCGTCGAGGCGCGACCCGAGACGCTTGCGTACGTGGCCCGGCGCTTCGTGCGCCGCCATCGGGCCGCGGTCGCAGCAGCAGCCGGTTTGTTCATCGCCCTCGCCTCGCTGGTGGTGGTGTCCGTGCGTGCGGCGCGCGTCAGTCGAGCCCAAGCCGCCGCGATTGCCCTTGAGCGTGACGTGGCCCTGCAGGTGTCCGGCTTCATGGAAACGCTGTTTCGTTCACCGAGTCCCTTCGCCGCGGGCGTTGAGCGACGGGACACGTTGCGCGCGCGCGACCTCATGGTGGAGAGTGCCACCAAGGTCCGCCGCGACCTCGCCGCACAGCCACTCCTCCAGGCACGCCTGCTACATCTCCTTGGCCGATCCTGGGCCGATCTCGGCGACTATCCCGCCGCGGAACAGTTGTACAACGAGGCGCTGGCGATCCGCCGACGGGTGCTGGCGCCGGGCGCTACCGACATCGCCGCGACCGAACTTTCGTTAGGTACCGTGGCGTGGCAAGCGGGACGCGCGGCGACCGCGGAGAGCACCCTCCGCCGTGTGCTCCGCTGCTCGCGCGAGATACCGCAGGCCGCAAGGATCGTGTGCGGGCGCTCACCACGCTGGCGAACAGCGTCCGCACGCAGGGCCGTCTGGCAGAGGCCGAACCCATCTACCGCGAGGCGCTAGCGCTGGCGCGCGAAGTGCACCCCGACGACGATGTGGAGGTTGCAGATCGCCTGTCGGACCTCGGCTCGCTGTTGGGTAACCTCGCGCGGTTCGCCGAGGGCGAGTCCCTGCTGGTCGCGGCGATCGAGATGGCGCGGGCCGATCTCGGATCACAGCACCCTCGGGTGGCCGGTCCCATGAACAACCTGGCCACGCAGTTGATGGTCCAGCGCAAGTTTGCGCCTGCGGAGACCTTGCTGCGTGAGATCACGGCTATCGTGGAGGCGGCACTCCCGGACCCGCATCCCCTGCTCGCGGTCACGTTGAGCAACCTGGGTGCCAACCTGTACGAGCAGCAACGGCCGGCGGAGGCCGAGCCGATCCAGCAACGTGCGCTCGCCATGCGTCGCGCGACCCTTGACCCGTCGCATCCGAGCATCGGCATCACGCAGCTGAATATTGCGTCCACCGTGGAAGCCCTCGGCCGCCCTGGAGAGGCGCTGCGCATGAAGCGCGACGCCGTGGCGTTCTTCCGCCGCACGGTCGGCCCCGGACACCCGCTGGTGGGCGACGCCCTGAACGCGACCGCGGCCACGCTGATCAACATGAAGCGCTATCGCGAGGCGCTCGTGGAGTACGCGGCTGCCGTGCAGGTGCGGACGGCGGCATTGGGGCCCAACCATCCGTCGACGGCGGCGTCATACGGTGGGATGGCGCGTAGCTACGCCGAGTTGGGCAACCGCCCGGAGGCGGTGACACACTACGAGAAGGCGCTCGCCGCCCTGGGCAGCAACCCATCGCGCGCACCGATCATGTGGAACGGGACGATCGACCGGCTCGCCGCGGTGTATCGCGCGCTCGGGAAGGGGGAGACGGCCACTGCGTGGGAAGCCAAACGACTGCCTGCGCCCCAGCGCGCCCCCGTGGACGCGCCGCGTCCATAGCCACCACGGGGACTCGCCCGGGGACGGGCCTGGGGCGAGTCGGCCGAGATGCGGGCGGCACTCAGGGGACGGTAAACATCCACGCCGCCGAGTTGTTCGTGCTCACGTGGTCATAGTCACTGCCGCTCACCTGTGCCGTGTTGGTCCAGCTGCCCGACGTCGACGCCCTGAACACGATGACGAACTCCAGGCTCGCCCCGCTGGCCAGGGCGCCCGCCGTGCAGGTCAACGTTCCGGCGGAGGTTGTACAGGTAACCCCCGCGCCGGCGGATTGGTAGGTCACGCCCACCAGCGAGGGAATGGAGAGGCTGGATCCAGTCGAGGCGCCGGGACCGTTGTTGGTGATGCGATAGCGTGCCTCGGCAACCTGGTTCAGGTTGACCACCGACGGAGCGGAGACCAGGGTCAGCGCGAGGTCGACCGGCGGATCATTGTCATTGACGTACGCCGGAACACTCCGTGTATAGCCCTGATAGGCGGGATCCGCGCTTGTGAGTGTCTGGGACAGCGAGTCGAGCACCTGGCCATCCGCGCGTGCATCATCTACCGCGCTGACCGTGACCGGGACGGGCAGTCCCCAGGTCGCCACGTTGAACGTCACCTGGCTTGGTGACATGGTGAACTCGCCGAAGACCGACGCGAAGCTGGCGTGGACCGGGGCGGTCGGGCCCGTTCCGCCCAGGCAGACGTGGCCGGCGATTGGCGCTGCTCCCTCAATGAGCGCGCCACTGCTCCGCGCGGAGACGAGCGCGCTGGGGTCGTGCCCAACGGCGAGGATCGTGTCCCCCGCCGGCCATGCCCGCCAACCGACCCCAGGATACTGGCTGCCCCCGGGAGTGAAGGCTCCGGAGGACAGGGCGGCCGGCCGCACGATTGCCGGGAACACCTCGCCACATCGACCGTTGTCCGTCGCGGGCACCAATGAACCGGCTGCACTCAAGGCACCTGCAACGACAAGTTGGTCAAAGTCGGAGGCGGCGGAGTAGCTCAGGCTGACAGTACTCTGCGAGTCCAGGGCGAGCGATCCAACCTGAAGAACCTTCTGGAGGACACCTCCAGGAGCGACGGTTCCCCCGACTACCTGCACGTCACCCACTGTGCCTTCGCCCTCCAGGCGCGCACCGGCCCGGATGGTCATCGGGCCGAGTTGCGCACTCGCCGATGAGCCCACATACGTCCCGGTTCGCAGGTCGAGGTGGCCACTCGTGACGTTCAGCGTATCGTAGTTCGAGAGAAGGGCGCCAGAGTAGACGACGCTGTCGGTGACCGTGATCGATCCGTAGGCGCGGAGGCTGCCGATCACCCGCAGCGGCAGTGGAGCCGTCGTGCCCAGGGTGTCCCCCAGAAGCAAGGCACCACTCACCCGGATTCCTCGAGCGTTCCCCGGTTCCTCGGCCAGCTCGACGCGTCCGCCCGGGTCCGCCCAGGTTCGCAGGCTCGTCCCGTACTCAACGTCACCTGTGACGCGAACAATACGGGCGCCAGAGGCAACGTCGATCGCCCCGTCGTTGAGAATTGAGTTGAGGTGGAGATCGGACTCGCTCACCAACACCGCGGCACGCCCCGTGTCTGCCGGCACTCGTGATGGCAGGGCCGCACCGCGCCACTCGACGACGGGATGCCGTCCTCCCTGAGGTCGCACGTGAAGATGCGCGGACGGATCCGTCTTCGCGATGTCACCAGCCAGGACAGCGCGGTTGGCAGAAATCCACTCCGCCAACCCCACGAGGCGCACCGTTCCATCCGTCTCGAGTGAGTCGAACACCAACTTTGCACTGCGCACGAGCTGCTGCATGACCATGGTGCCGTGGTTCTCCACAAAACCGGCGTGCACGCGCTCGGCAATCGTGAGGCTATCGCGATTCACGAGATGATCGAACTCGAACACAGTCCCCAGCGGTTGCGGAACCTGTGCCACCAGGTGCAACGCCCCTCCGGATGGCACTTCAGTACGCCCGCCGACGCGTAGGCCGGAGTGGTTGGCCACCGCCAGGGTGAGCTGCGTGGAAGGACCGAGGTCGAGGTCGCTGAGGGTGTGTACTCCACCATCCACGTTGACGATGTACGTCCCGGGTCGATCAATGCAGACCTGGCCAGATGAGGGAACACCGCTCGGGGACCACTTGGTGGTGTCTGTCCAGTTGCCGCTGACGGGTTGGCGCCAACGCCACTGACACGGGGTGATACTCGGACCCATGCTCCCCTGGACCGCCCGGGCTGGACGTTCGGGGTCCTTCGGTGGCTGGGTTGGCTCGCGGCAGGCCGCGAGGGAGGCGAGGGCGATGAGTACGAGGAGCGAGCGCATCGGCGCGTGGGTGAGACGACCTCGTCCATGAGACGGGGTCGCGCAGGTTCACCCGGGTAGCGTCGCCCGCCGCCGGAACTGGACATGGCACGCGCAACCGCAAGTCAGGCACCGCAGCGGCCGCCGTCCTTCCCCCGGTCGACCGTGCGGGCCCGACCTCTCAGCTTAACAACCCGGATCCCACAGGGTGGGGACGTACACGCCCCCGACCACGGAGATGCCGACGACAAAGCCGCAGTTGTTCACTGCCACCGCTTGGGCACTCGCGGTGCCCGGCGGGGCCGTGGGGTGCGGCAGGTAGGTGATGGTGCCGGCCCGGTCGCCGATCCATGGGAGGAACACGCCAGTCGGGTTCAAGACCGTACCGACGGCGATGCCCCACCCGTTGACGTCATAGGCCGCACTCCACGGGCCCACAAAGGCACCCTGGAGCTGTGGACTCCCGAAGACGGCTTGCTGGCTCCCGCCGGCAACGGACTGCGTGCCGACCACGCCGAGGCCGCCGTCGATTCCCGTCACCGAACTGAAGCCGGTCAGTCGGGTGATGGAGTAGCCGGACGCCGAGGGCCGCCACACTACCGGACCAAAGCCATCCACGCTGCCGATGATCACGTTGTCGTTGTTGATGTCTTCAGCGTACGAGTTTACGGTGCCTTTGGGGATCGGAAGGCGGTCAAAGACGCCGGACTTGACGTTCCAAACAAACGCTCGCGTGACGCCAGCGGTCGGGCGATAGGAGCCCACGGCCACCTGCAAGTCGTTGAGCCCGTAAGTCCAGCCATCCACCGGGTACACGGTGGGTCGAGTGGCCGACGCCAGCCAGACGGTCGGTGAGGGGACGGAGTTCACGTCGCCCACGAACCCGCCGATGTCGCCGAAAGCGTTGATCGCGCGGCTCTGTGCGGCGAACCAACCACGCCGTGGCAACACTCGTGTGGTCGCCGAACGCACGTCGTGCAGGTACGCGTCGAGTCCGTCCCAGCCAGTGACCTGGAGCTTGTCGTTGACGTCGGAGAGATAGCCCCCCAGCCCCGGAAGGACGGCACGATACGCCTTGGCGGGTGGCACCACGTTCGGCGACGGTGCCCCCAAGGCGGCGGGCGCGAGGGCGCGGTCAGTGGAACAGGCGCCGAGGGTCGCGAGGGCACCGAGTCGCAGGAAGACAGAACGAAAGAAGGGAGACATGCACGGGGATGGAGGGCCGCTCCATCAACGTGCATGTCTCCCCGATTTTCTCACTCTCGCGCCATCCGGGCTTCGTGAAACACCACCGGCGTCACGGGTGGCCGCGACCGATCAGGCCAGGTCGAACCGATCCAGCTCCATCACCTTCGTCCATGCCGCCACGAACGCCTTCACGAAGGCCTCTTTCGCGTCGGCCGACGCATACACCTCGGCCAGCGCGCGCAGCTGCGAATTGGAGCCAAAGATCAGATCTACGCGGGTGCCCGTCCACTTCACGTCGCCCGTCGCGCGATCCTTGCCCTCGAACAGGTCCCCGGCCGCGGACGCCGGTGACCAGGTGGTGCCCATGTCCAGCAGGTTCACGAAGAAGTCGTTCGTGAGCACCTCGGGCCTGGTGGTGAAGACCCCGTGCCGGGACTGCCCATGGTTGGCATTGAGCGCGCGCAGGCCTCCCACGAGCACCGTCATCTCGGGCGCGGTCAGCGTCAGCAGCTGCGCCTTGTCCAGCAGCAGTTCCTCCGCCGGGACGCTGTACGCCTTCTTCTGGTAGTTCCGGAAGCCATCCGCCATCGGCTCCATCACCTCGAAGGACTCAACGTCCGTCTGGGCCTGGGTGGCGTCCATGCGGCCGGGCGTGAACGGCACCTCAATATTGACGCCGCCGGCCTTCGCCGCAGCTTCGATCGCGGCACAGCCACCGAGCACGATCAAATCGGAGAGGGAGATGCGCTTGCCACCCCCCTGCGATGCGTTGAACGCCTCCAGCACCTTGGTCAGGACCTCGAGCGCGCGCGCGAGCTTCGCCGGCTGGTTGACCTCCCAGTCCTTCTGCGGCGCGAGTGCAATGCGGGCGCCGTTGGCACCACCGCGCTTGTCCGACCCACGGAACGTTGAGGCCGAAGCCCACGCCGTCGCCACGAGCTGCGAGATGGGGAGGCCACTCGCGAGGATCTTCGCCTTGAGGTCGGCGATGTCCTTTGCGTCGACCAGCGGGTGGTTCACCGCAGGAATCGGGTCCTGCCAGATCAACACTTCGGCCGGGACGAGCTTGCCGAGGTAGCGGGCGCGAGGGCCCATGTCGCGATGCGTGAGCTTGAACCAGGCGCGCGAGAACGCGTCGGCCAGTTGGTCCGGGTTGGCGTGGAAACGGCGCGAGATCTTCTCGTATGCCGGGTCCATGCGCATCGCCATGTCGGCGGTGGACATCGCGGGGAGGACCTTGCGTCCCGGCACGTGCGCGTCCGGAACCGTTGCGGCCTTCACCTTGTCGGTCGGCTCCCAGATCCACGCGCCGGCCGGGCTCTTGACGAGCTCCCACTCCCACCCGAACAACGTGTCGAAGTAGCCATTGTCCCACTTCGTCGGGTTAGGGGTCCACGCGCCCTCGAGTCCGGACGTCGTGGTGTGCTGCCCCTTCCCGGTCCCCAGGCGGTTCTTCCAGCCGAACCCCTGCTCCTCGATCGGCGCGCCTTCCGGCTCCGGGCCGACGAGCGCGGGGTCGCCTGCACCGTGCATCTTGCCGAAGGTGTGGCCGCCTGCCACCAGCGCCACCGTCTCCTCATCGTTCATCGCCATCCGCTTGAACGTCTCGCGGATGTCCCGCGCCGAGGCGAGTGGGTCCGGCTTGCCGTTCGGTCCCTCGGGGTTCACGTAGATGAGCCCCATCTGCACAGCGGCCAGCGGGTTCTCCAGCTCGCGATCACCCGTGTAGCGTTTGTCGCCGAGCCACTCGGCTTCCGCTCCCCAGTAGATGTCTTGTTCCGGTTCCCACACGTCGGCGCGACCACCGCCGAAGCCGAACGTCTTCAGTCCCATCGATTCGATGGCCACGTTCCCCGCGAGAATCATCAGGTCGGCCCACGAAAGCTTGCGGCCATACTTCGCCTTGATCGGCCACAGGAGGCGACGCGCCTTGTCGAGGTTGCCGTTATCCGGCCAGGAGTTGAGTGGGGCAAACCGTTGTGTGCCGGAGCCCGCGCCACCACGTCCGTCCGCGGTGCGATAGGTCCCCGCGCTGTGCCAGGCCATGCGGATGAACAGGCCACCGTAGTGGCCGAAGTCCGCCGGCCACCACTCCTGCGAATCGGTCATGAGGGCGTGCAGGTCCTTCACGACGGCGTCGAGGTCCAGGGTCTTGAACTCGGCCGCGTAATCGAAGCCCGCGCCGTGGGGATCGCCGGCTGGGGGATTCTGGTGGAGGATGCCCAACTTGAGCTGGTTGGGCCACCAATCACGGTTGGAGCGGCCACTTCCTGCGGTGTGGGCGCCGTGGTTGACCGGGCATTTGCCGGTCCCTTCGGTGGGGTGCGACATAAGGCGTTCTCGAGGCGTTTGGGGTGGGCGGACAGCGCGCGAATCGGCCGGAGGGGCCCCGAGAGCGTCCGACTCGCATAGCAATCTCATCCTACGGCGCTGAGTCATAGCCAACAACGGGTGCGTGGCTATACCAGCCATAGTCAGTTACTATGGAGCGCATGGACAGCACCCTGTTCCGGGCGTTCCTGAAGACGGTGGACGAGGGGTCACTGAGCCGCGCGGCCCGGGCGCTGGGGATCTCGCAGCCTTCGCTGACCCTCCAGATCCAGCGGCTGGAGCGGCACTTCGGCGCGCCACTCTTTCGGAGGCACGGCCGCGGGGTCGCCCCCACGGACGCAGGCACGGCACTCATCCCCCGGGCTCGCCGGATCCTGGAGGAGTTCAGGGAGGCGGAGGACGCCGTTCGCCAGCACGACGAGGCGCCGGCGGTCTTGCGGGTGGGGGTGATCCCGACGGTGGCGCCCTACCTGGTGCCGGACGCGTTACGCCGCCTGCGGGACAAGCATCCGGCACAGCGGGTGTCGATCCACGAGTCGCACAGCGCAGCGCTGATGCGAATGCTGGCCGACGGCGAGCTGGATGTGGCGATTGCGGCGCAACCGTATCCCTTTGATCCCTCCCTCGTGGTGGACGCGTTAGGCGCCGATCCGCTGGTGGTCGCCGTCCCGACTCACCATCCGGCCGCGCGCGCCGGAACCATCACCCTCGCGGAACTGCGCGATGCGCCGGCGATTACCCTCGACGCCGTACATTGCCTGAGTGACCAGGTCGCGGAGTTCTGCAACCGGCAGGGCATTCAGCTGGATGTGGTATGCCGGGGAGCGCAGCTGGCGACGGTGCTCGAACTCGTGGCCGCGGGGGTTGGCGTGTCCATTGTGCCAGCGATGGCCGCCGCGCGGCATCGGGGAGCGCCTGTGTGTTTGTGCCGGTGACGGAGCGGGCGCTGACGCGCGAGATCGTCGCCGTATGGCTCGCGCGTGGGGCGCGACCTTCGGCGGCCGGCTCCCTGGTGGAGTCCCTGCGCACGGTGGTCCGCGGCTGGTAGTACGCCCTGTGGTTCGTCGGTCCGCGCAACACCCGTGCGTGTTGCCGTCTGCCGTCTATTCCCTACCAGCGCTCCATGCTCGCCTTCGGCAGCTTGGACACATCCCCGATGTAGGCCCACTGCACGTCCTTGATCCACCGCTGCGCCACGCGCTGGATGTCGGCCGGGGTAATCGAGCGCAGCATCGCTTCCAGGTGCCCGGCCGCCTGGAGATCTCCCTCGAACAGGAAAGACTTGGCGAGGAAGTCCGCCTGTGCGCCGAGGGTCTCGTTCTCCAGAAAGAACTGCGTGATGAACTGCTGGATCAGCTTGTTGAGCGCCTCGGGGTTGACGGTGCTCGTGCGTACGGCCGCGAGTTGCTGTCGCATCACGTCGATGGTGACCTGCGGCGAGACCGTGCTCACGTACACCCCGCCCCCGCTCACCGCACGATCGATGTAGGGCGCGTCCACCGCATAGGTCAGGTTGCGCCGCGACCGTACTTCGCCAAAGAACTGGCCCGAGAGGATCGCCGTGGCGATGCGGAGGGCGTACGCGTCCTTCGTGCTGGCGTGCGGGCCGGCGTACCGCCCGAGGATGTAGTTGGTCGGGAGGTCCCGCTGCAGGCCGTACGCGGCGGCGCGACGTCGCGGGAGCGTATCGGGGAGCGACCAGGTGTACGTGCCGGCCGGCAACTTCCCCAGCGTCGAGCTCACCAGGCGCGTGATCTTGTCGCGGGTCACGTTGCCCACCACCACCACCAGCATCCGTGACTTCACGACCTGCTGGGCGTGATACGCCTTGAGGCCCGCCTGGGTAATGCTTGCGACGCTGGTTGCGGTGCCCGACGGAGGCACCGCATACGGATGACCGTCGTACGCGAGCGAGTCGGCCAGGAACTCGGCGAGGGCATCCGGCGAATCCTGGCGCTGCTTGACGGCGAGCAGGAACTGCTGGCGCACGACCTCCAGTTCCCCCGGGTCGAACGTGGGTTCCACCACGCGGCTCGCCATCACGGCCCAGGTGGAGTCAAAGGTCGCTCGGGTTGCGCGTACCCCTATCGACGACCAATCGGTCTCGGCGTCGATCGATATCCCGGTGCCGAGCCGGGTCATGAGCCGGCGGAGCCGCTCACGGGAGTAGGTACGCGTGCCGTTCTCGCTCGCGGCGAGCATGAGCAGCTCAATGCCAGCGTTGTCCCAGGAGATCTGGCGGACCCCGCCGAGCAGGTAGAGGTTGGCGACGACCATGTCGCCGCCCGCCGGGCGGTGGATGACGCGGATGCCGCCCACGTCGAACGTCGAGGTGGAGTCGGCCGCGGTTTGTGCGCGCAGTTCCGCGGGTCGTAGCGTGCCGACGACCATCGCTGCCACCATCATGACGATGGCGCCGAGGCGCCGTCTGCCGTCTGCCGTCTGTCGTCTCAGCGTTCCCATCATCCGTCTGCCGCCTGCCGTCTGGGAGTTCATTGCACCACCCGCGGCAGCAGGTCCGCCTTGGTCAACCCGAGCGCCTTGCGCGATTCCGGGTCGATCAACACCCCGGTGATCCGCGGCTTCCCGATGATGTACTTCTTCGCATAGGCTTGCAGGTCCTGCAGCGTCTGTTTGGCCATGTTGTCGATGTAGCCCATGTAGTACTCGAGGTCCGCGACCGACCACCAGAAGCCCAGGGTGTGGGCGAAGTCGCTCGCACGTTCCATCCCGAACGCCGTCGACACGGCGCGCTCCGCCTTGGCCGCCTCCAGCTGGTCCGCCGTGATGTAGCCTGGATCGCCGAGCTGCGTGATTTCCTTGTCCAGCGCGGCCAGCGCAGCCTTGAGCTTCTCCGGCGTGGTCTGCCCCTGGATGGAGATCGGGCCGACCTGGTCGAGCGTGTAGTAGTTGAACCCCACCGACTGGAAGAGCCCGGTGTCCGTGAGGCGGCGCTGGAAGGTGGAGAGCGATTGGTTGATCACATCGGAGAAGACATCAGCGGCAAAGGTCGCCTGGGGATCCTTCCGCACACTCGGACCTTGCCACGTGACCCAGACCGTCACCGCGTTCACCGGTTGCTCGGTGATCACCACCTCGTTCCCCTTGAGCGGCGGGATCGGGGGGATCGGGTCGAGCTTGAATGGATCGGGCCCGGGTTTCCAGTCACCAAATGCGGCTTCGGCAAACCCGAAGATCTCGGCCGGCTTCACATCCCCCGTGACGATGAGCACGGTGTTGTTGGGGATGTAGTACTTCCTCTGGATTTCAAAGAGCTTCTCGGGCTCGACCGTGCGCAGGATCTCGCGATCCCCGATGACGTTCTTGCGGGAGTATTGCCCGGGATAGAGGGCGGTGTTCAGGTCGCGCTGGAAGGCCCAGTGTGGATTGGATTCCTGGCGATCGTATTCGCCGAGGACGACTTCGCGTTCGCGCTCGAGTTCCTCCTTGAGGAACATGGGGGTGCGCATCGCGGCGGCCATGAGCTTGATCGCCCCCTCGACCGAGTCCTTCCGGAGCGTCATGTAATAGTTGACGCGCTCTTCCTGGGTGGTCGCGTTGAACACTGCCCCAAGGTCCGAGGCCCGCGACACGAACTCGTCGGGGTTGGGGGCCGCGTCGTTCGCCTTGAAGAACATGTGCTCATACAGGTGGGCGAGTCCCTCGTAGCCCTTACCCTGGGTGAAGGACCCATTGCGCACATTGAGTTCCACGGTCGCCAGCGGGACGCCGTGATTCTCGAGTACGACGATCTCCATCCCGTTGGGGAGGAGCTTCTTCGAGAGGATCTTCTCCAGCTCGGCGCGTTGCGCGATGGCCAACGCGGGAAGCAGGAAGAGACCGAGTACAACGGGGGTGAGGCGGCGAAGCAAGCGAGCCAAGGGAATTCCTGTGTTGATGTGCTGTTGTGACCGCGACCTGGTGTCCAGGTCCCCACCGCGAAAGCCGGGGACGGCCACCTGACGCTACCGCCTTCGGGTCCTCCACCTGATCTTTCCCTGATGCCAAGCCCGCTCGATCGTTTCACGACTGCGGTCCGGTCCTTTCTGGACCTGGACCGCCTGCGCACCGGCGTGCCGCTGGCTCCATACACCACGTTCCGTATCGGCGGTCCGGCGGACCTTCTATACGATGCCACCTCGACCGACGACCTGGCAAACGCGGTCATTTTGGCGCGGGAACTGGGCGTGCCCCACTTCGTCCTCGGGTTGGGGGCGAACATCCTGGTGGGCGACAAGGGCTTTCGCGGGCTCGTCATCCGGAACGTGGCCCGGCACTGGCGGCAGGTCGACCCGACGCACCTGTGGGCCGAGAGCGGGACGACCATCAAGGAGCTGATCTTCGCCGCGATCGGCGCGGGCCTCAGCGGGCTGGAGCACTACATCGGTATCCCGTCCACGGTCGGCGGCGCCGTCTGGCAAAACCTGCATTTCCTGTCCCCGGCACCGGAACGCGCGCGGACGATGTTCATCGCCGAGGTGGTAGAGTCATGCGAGGTGCTGACTGAATCCGGCGAGCGGAAGATCGTGGGGCCGGAGTATCTCGCGTTTGGGTACGACGACTCGGTCTTTCACCACGCGAAGGACATCGCGCTCGCGGTGACGTTCGCGCTGCAGCCTGGTGATCCCGCGGCCATGCATCGGATCCTGCAGGAAAACCTCAGCTGGCGTGGTGCCCGGCACCCCTGGCTGGAGATTCATCCGAGCGCGGGGTCGATCTTCAAGAAGATCGAGGGCGTTGGCGCAGGGCGATTGGTCGATCAGTGCGGGCTCAAGGGGCACCGCATCGGCGACGCGCAGATCTCACACATGCATGCCAACATCATGGTCAACCTGGGGGCAGCGACCGCGGCCGACGTGCGTGCGTTGATCGCGCATGCGCAGGCCGCGGTGCAGCAGCAGCATGGGGTTCAGCTGGAGCCGGAGATCGGGTTTATCGGGGAGTTCTGAGCCCGCCGTGACGCGCGCGCGGGCGTCACGGTCGTGCGGGATGCCGGCTTACTTGATCCCCGGGATGAGGCTAAATGCACGCAGCGCCTCTCCAATCGCCGGATCAGCGCGTGCCGCGACGCGATACACGCCGGCCTCACCCCACCGGACATAGGCCACCTGTCGGGCGAGGTGTTGCGCCAGCTGCCGGTCGACCGCTTCGCCGTCCGGCACCTCCACCTGGTGTTCCTTCGCCAGGGCCCGAAAGCCCGACACGGCCGAGGCCGGGAGCGACGGGCTGTCGGCGAAGGCCTCCATGGTGCGCGAGTCGGCATTCGTGCTCACGTACTGGTTGGCCCACTTGAGGGGCAGGTCGTCGTCCAGCGCGTCGATGTACCACGCGGGGGTGGCGTCGTGTGCGGTGAGGCGCACATCCGGGAAGATCCCGCCGCCGCCATACAGCGTGCGTCCACCGGCCGAGCGGCAGGTGGGTCGTCCCACGGTGTCTCGCGCGGTGCGTGCTTCTCGGTAGTAGGCCCGCAGGCTGACATCGCGATAGGCGCGCTGCACGATGCGCCCGCACGGCGTCCGGATGCGCCCAACGACCAACTGCATCACCGAACCATCCGACAGGGGCATGCCCAGCATCATCAGCGACTTGCCAAAGCTGGGTTGGCCGACGACCACGGCGCGATCATGGTCCTGCAGGGCCCCCGCGACGAGTTCCGACGCACTCGCGGTCCCCGCATCGATCATCACGACCAGTGGGTAGGGGCGCTCCGACCGGAAGAAGGAGCGCCGGACGCGTCCCGTGTCGGCCGTGCTGGCACGACGCCCTTCGGCCGTGTAGACAATGCTCCCGGCCGGCAGGAACTCCCCGGCGACCGCGGCGGCCTCGCGCACGCTGCCGCCCCCGTTGCCCCGCAAGTCGAGGACGAGGCGTTGCATCCCGCGACCCTCGAGCTGCTCGACCGCCTTCCGCAGGTCGTCCGCCACGCGTGAGTTGGCGAACGTGGTGATGCGGATGTACCCCGTCGCCTGGTCCAGGAGCAGCGCGGTCGGCACCGCCGTCTCTTCGGCCGGCCGCTCCCGTCGCACGTCACGGAGGAACGATCCATAGGTGCCATCCGAGCGCCGCCGCTCAAAGGTGAGGGAGACCGTGGAGTGCTTGGGCCCCGAAAGCTCGATGTCCAGCTCCTCCGCGCTTTCCGCGCGAAATGCCTTGCCATCGACGGACACGAGTTCGTCGCCGGGGAGGATGCCCTGCTGGCTGGCGCGCGTGCCGGAAGCGACCTGCATGACAATGGCTGCACCGCCAGACACCGCAAACACTACCGGCACCGGGTAGAGCTTGCCCGTGCGCAGGAGCTCCTCACGGCCCGGCTCCAGGCGGAGTGCGGGAATAACATATGAATGCGGGTCTGCCGCCTGCACCATCGCCTGGATGGCGGCCATCAGGATGCGATGGGAGTCCACCGAGTCGGGATGGTTGACGCGAATCTGGTTGAAGACCTGGGTGAAGAGCTGCAGGTCCTCCGCAGCCGTGCGCGGTCGCGTTGGGCCGACCCCGGTCGCCTGGGCTGCCGCGGGGGCAACCCCCAGCGTGATGAAGAGGCAAGCCGCCGGAAGCAGCCGAAGCGTGCGGGTGACGATCATGGGGTGATGCCTCGTTCACGAAGGGCGACGGCTCGTGTCCATTCCTCGCACGGACGGTACAAACATGCGCAGGGGGGGCGCAGCCCGCCACCGTGGGGTCGTCGGGCACGCTGCGGGTTCCCAGGGGACGCGGCGCGACTTGCCCGAGCGCACGGCTGCTGCCAACATATAGACGCCTTATCAACCGGAGCGGATATGCGGACCTTGATCCTGTGCGGCCTCCTGGCCGCCAGTGTGGTGGCTGAGGCCCAGAAGGGCGGGAACCTGCCAAAGCGCCCGCGCGATGCGGCGATCGCGGACACCAACGACGCCCGGGGCTATGCGGAGTTCGCACGCCTGAACCTCGTTGCCAAACCCGGGATAGCTGCCGACGCGTACTTCTGGGCGTCGCGCCTGGATCCCATGCAGGGCGAGTACTTCTACGGCTATGCGATGGGGCTGGTCCTCAAGTCTCCCAGCCTCGTCCGCTCATACCTGCGCTCGCGGGCCGGCCAGTCGAAGGACCTGCGCCAGGTCGATTCGCTCCTCCTGAGGGCCCATACCATCGACCCATTCCTCTTTCGGCGGTTCGACCGCGACCTCTTCTTCGAGAGTGTCCGGTTCGCCGCGATGCAGGATAACCCGCAGGTCAGCGTGCCGGAGCTCAACTTCGCCCTCACGCAGTACCTCAGCGGCGCCGACGTGGAAACCCGGGCATGGATGGCCTATGCCAACGCCGACTTCCAGCAGGCGCTCAAGCTGTACGGTGAGGCTATGAAGGGAAAGAAGAACGCCGCCGGGTATCATATCGAGCGTGGACGTATCCAGGCGCGCATCGGACAAGCGGACTCGGCGATCGCGTCGTTCGAGGCGGCCCTCAAGGAACTCCGCGCCCGTGAGCAGAAGGATGTCGTCGTGATCTACAATTCCAAGGCCGTGCTCGAGCACAGCATTGCGACGCTCCAGGAGCAGCGTGATAACGCGGAAGGCGCCCGGGCGGCCTATGGGCGCGCGCTCGAGGAAGACCTGTCGTATCATCCGGCACACACGCGGCTGGGCCTCCACGCCCTTGGCCATGGGGATACCACCGCCGCGTTGTCCGAGCTCGAGCTCGCGGTACAATTGGCGCCCAACGAGGCAACGCCACGTTTCATGCTCGGGAGCACGCTGCTGGCCGTTGGCCGGACCGATGACGCCACCGAACACCTCACCCAGGTCATCACCCTCGAGCCATGGTGGGCCACACCCTACGCCATCGTGGCCCAGGCCTGGGAGCGCAAGGCTGACGGACCGAAGGCGCTTGCGGCGTATGAGGGATACATGGCACGCGCCGCGCTCACGCACCCGTTGCGCCCGCAAATGCAGCAGCGGCTCGCCAACCTCAAGGAGACCCTGGGCATCAAGCCCTGACGTTCGCCAGCTCCCGCTTGCTCTGTGCGACCGGTGTTCGCCGGTCGCACTAGGGCGTTCACCTGATCGTCAGGCCAAACATGACGCCGTTGGCCCCGCTCGATCCCCCTCCGCCGATGTACGACCCCCGCAGTTCGGCAAAGGCGCGCACGCGTCGCCACTCCGCGGTAACTCCGATGCCCGCCGCGCTGGCCTGACCCCATCCGGCGTCGTCCGTCGGCTGCTGAAATGCGCCGAGGACACACGTTCCCGACGGGCAGCTGCCAGGGCGGAACTCGGAGCGACCACGAAAAATTCCGGTCCCGAGGTACGCGTACGGACGCAGCTGCCTCCCAACGCGACGCTCGTACACCCAGTTCACCATCGCGCCCCACGACGTCCCGCCATACCGCGTGGACGTGATGCAACTGTCGCACGTGACGCCAAACGACGACGAACCGCTCTGCGCGTCTCGCGCCAGTTCGAAGCGCAGGCTGTGCCGGGGAGCAATCGGCCGTTGCAGCACCAGCGCGGTGTAACGCTCGGTGCCACGCTGGACGTCATCGTCGAGCTTGCGGCCACCGCCAAGGACACCCCAGGTGACCCCCGGCGTTCTCGGCGCTTGCGCGTGGGCGAGCGCCGAGGCGGCAAAGACGGAAAGGAGAATGATCGGACGGTACGCCGCGGCCATGGTGCCTCCTGACGGGATTGCCCTGGTAGACACGCGCCATGAGCCCCGGCGTCTCGCCGTGGTGATGATGCGCGCGCTAGTCCTTTGAGTGGCAGTGTCACAGGATGGGAGGCGAATGACCGGTCCCGCGGAATCCCGGTTGCCGGGCACGGCCCGGACACACCCGGCGCCCCCTGAACCGCCGACACGCGCCCTGTCCCTCTCCTCTTCCAACCATCCCGGGCGGCGACGACACTTCGGGTGCCACCGCGGCGCCGACCTGCATCCTCTCTCCGACCGTGTCCACCACCTCCGTCCTCATCGTCGACGACGAAGCCCTCGGGCGTGATTGCATCCGCTTCGCGCTCGACCCGGTGCCGGGGTACCAGGTGGTGGGCGAAAGCACCTGCGGCGAGGATGCCATCCGCGACATTCGACGGTTGGAGCCGGACATCGTGGTGCTGGACATCCAGATGCCCGGCCTCTCCGGCCTTGACGTCATCCGCGAGATCGGGCCGGCACAGATGCCCCCCACCGTGTTTGTCACCGCGCACGACCAGTTTGCGCTGCAGGCCTTTGAGGTCGAAGCCGTGGACTACGTCCTCAAGCCGTTCGACGACGCCCGCCTCCTGCGGGCACTCGAGCGCGCACGGGCCAGCGCCGCGGGGCATGGGGGCCGGCTCGAGGCGCTGCTGGCCGCGTTAGGCAACGTCGCGCCCGGGGCGTCCGCCCCACGCTACACCCGGCGCATCCTCGTGCGCGCCGGCGAGCGCTACCAGTTCGTCCCCGTGCAGGAGATCGACTGGATCGAGGCTGCCGGCAATACCCTGCGCCTGCATGGTCCCGGACGGCTGCACGAGATCCGGATGACCCTCCAGTCGCTGATGGCCTCGCTCGACCCCGCGGCCTTTGTGCGTATTCATCGGTCGACGGCCGTGCGGCTGGCCGCCATCAAGGAGATCCAGCCCTGGTTCAGCGGGGACTACCTCGTGATCCTCCACGACGGCAAGCAGCTGCGCCTGAGTCGCAGCTACCGGGAACAGGTCCTGAAGGTCTTTCATTGAGCACCTCCGCCGCCGGCACCACGCGGCAGTTCCTGCTCAATCGCTGGACGGCCGTCGGCGTCACCTGCTTCCTGGCGTTGGACATTGCGCGCGAGGTGCTGGTGTCAACGACGCGGCCCCCCAACGCGCCATGGGGGGTCCTGCTCTTCCACAACGTGGCCTGGTGGATCCCGTGGCTCTTGATCGTGCCGGTCGTCGGGGCGGTGTCGCGACGGTGGAGCGTGCTCGGTCCGCGGCGCTCACGCGCGATCGTCGCGCATGTGGCGTTGGCCTTCGTCGCGACCGTCGTCCATGTGGTGGCCGTCGCGCTGCTCATGGCCCTCGCACCACCGGCGCCGGGACGCTGGCCGGGAGTGCTCCCGGTCGCCGCCAACCTGCTTGCCGGGTATGTGATCCTGAACCTGCTGACCTACCTCGCGGTGGCGTCCATCTGGCACGCGGTCGACTCGTCCCGGGAGGTCACGCGGCGCGTGGAGGAGGGCCGAGCCCTCGCCCTTCGCACGCGCGAACTGGAACACGAACTGACCGGCGCGACGCTGGAGGCATTGCGCGCCCAGCTCAATCCTCACTTCCTGTTTAATGCCCTCAACGCCATCGCCGGCCTGGTGCGCGGTGGGGATCGCGAGCGCGCCGTCTCGGCCATCGCGCAACTCGGTGACCTCCTCCGCGAAACGCTCGACAAAGACGCGGCCCAGGAGGTCCCACTGGCCGACGAGGTGGCCCTCGTCCGTCGCTACCTGGCGATCGAGGAGATGCGGCTTGCCCAGCGACTGCAGGTCGTCGTCGAGGTCGCCCCGGGGGTCGCGCACCTGCGGGTCCCGTCGTTCCTGCTGCAGCCCCTGGTCGAGAATGCGATTCGCCACGGCATCGCACGCTGGCCCGAAGGAGGGACGGTAACGATCGAGGCGCAGCAATTCGGCCCGCAGCTTACCGTGTCGGTGCGCGACACGCCACGGCAGCCGCGCCCCACCCTGCCGGGTGCGCCGCTGCGCGAGGGAATCGGGCTCGGGAACACCCGCCGTCGGCTGCAGCAGCTGTATGGCGGGAGGGCCACGCTGCGTGTTGCGCTACGCGCGGACGGTGGGTGCGTGGCCGAGGTCGTGCTCCCCGTCGACGCTGCGGTCCTCTGATCCTCGCGGTAGCTTCCCGCTCACGAGCGATTTCCCCGTCACCGACCGCACTCGCGTCCGACGCCTCCCCGAGCGGGGGAAGTACGATGCGGAAACTGTCCACCGGATCGTCGACGCGGTGTTCGTGAGCCACGTGGGCTTCACCATCGATGAGCGCCCGTTCGTGATCCCGGTGTTGCACGCCCGGGACGGCGAACGCCTGCTGCTGCACGGGGCGTCGAGCAGCCGGTTGCTGCGACACATCGCGGCTGGCAACCCACTGTGCGTGTGCATCACGGCCATTGACGGCCTCGTGCTGGCCAAGACCGCCTTCAACCAGTCGGTGAACTACCGGTCGGTGGTGATCTTCGGACAGGGCACCTTGCTCGAGGATGCGGATGAGAAGCTTCGTGCCCTCACCACCCTCACAAACCGTCTCGTGCCGGGCCAGTGGGACCACGTGCGCCACCCGACTGCACAGGAACTCAAGGCGACGTCGATCGTCGCAGTGCCGATCACGGAAGCCTCGGCCAAGGTGCGGAGCGGGCCGCCGAAAGACGACGCGGATGACCAGGGGTTTCCCGCCTGGGCCGGCCTGGTCCCGATCACGCAAGTGATGGGGGCACCCATTCCGGCCGCCTACACGGAGCCGACGCTGTCCGTCCCCGCCCACATTCAGGCGGTCGTCAATCGCCCAGCCTGACCGGGGGTGCGAGGACCTAGGGCGGTTCCTTCCGGAACTTGAGCGTCTCCACAGCTACCCGTTGTACCACGGCCGGCAACCCCCACTCCTCGCCTGCCGCAGGCGATGTGCGCCACCAATACGCAATCGTGGTGTCCGGCACCTGGATGAATGGTGAGGGCTGGCGGAAGGTCGTATAGCCCTCAAAGCGCCGCGGGCCCGCTCGCCCCTGCACGCGCAAGCGAAACTCCACCTTGCGCAGGGCGCTCGTCGCCGAGTCGAGAAAGGCCACGCCGCTCCAGTCCGTGGTGCCGACGTGCCGCGCGGGAACAAAAGAGAGTTGCACCACGCGAGTGGAATCGACGGTGCTCACCTCGGCGCGCTCGGCGCAGTGGTGATCCCAGAACGCCGAGTCGCCCAGCGTCGCGAGGAAGAGGATCGGAACGCTGAAGCCGAGCGGTCCTTCCTGGACGACCATCCCGCGCTGGTACCGCTCGCCCCAGCGTGCCGAGGAGACCCGCTCGCGGACGTCGCGCACGCGTTCCTGCTTGCTGCGCGGCGCCGACACCGTCCGTCGCATCTGCGTGACCTCGAACGGGTACGCCTTGCGAAACGACTCATACCGTTCGGCGCCTTCGCGCAGCTGCGAGAGCGCCCAGGTTTCCAGTGCGCCGTCGGTTGGCGTGATCCCGTCGCACGCACTGGCGGCCCGGGTGCTGACCGTGGGGAGTGCAAACGGAATGGGGACCAGCCGCACCTCAACGGTGTCCGCGGGTGGGATAGCGACGTCCCGAAACGCAAAGCCGATCTGGCGCACGCGCAGCATCCGTGCGGTCGAGGCGATGCGAAGCACGGCGACGCCGTTGGTGTTGGTAAACCGCCGATCGTTTGTGCCGGTGACCATCACCTCCGCGTTCTGCAGCGGTCGGGCGTCGGCGTCGGCCCGGACGACGACCACCAGCTCGCGCGCCTGTGCACGCAAGAGCGTTGGCACAAGCGTGACATAAAGCAGGGCGAGGAGGGCCCACGGCATGCCGGAAACTGCCATGGGTGCGCCCCGCCCGCCACACGCCGTGTGGTGGCGCGCTGCGCACCCGATACCTTTCCGCGACCCCCTCCGCACCCGATGTACCGACTTTCGCAGCCCGCACCTGAACTCGCGCCGTTCATCGAGTCCTATTGGCACGTCGATGCCACACCTGAACGCCCGTTTGCCCTGTCCGTCGACGTCTTTGTCGACGGTCGCGCCGACCTGGTCTTCAATTTTGGCGTGGGCTACACACGAACAGTGCCGGGCGCCCCGCCGCGGCTGTTGCGTCACGGCAACCTCGACGCGCAACGCCTGACGCCGATTCGCATTGAACAACATGGGGCGGTACAGATCGTGGGGGCGCGCTTTCACGCGGGGGACTGATGCCCTTCGTCCAGCACTCCCTCCACCGATGGACGGGTGCCGTCGTCGGACTCGGCGAGGCATTCGACGGAAGCGTCGAACCATTGGAAGCGGAGTTGCGGGCACGGGCTGGCGACGCCGCTGCACAAGCGGCCGCGCTGGATGGTTGGTTCCTCGCGCGCCTGGCGATGTCGCCGGCCAAGCGGACTACGCACGAGATGGTGCGACGGGTCGTCGAAACGCGAGGGAGCGAGAGTGTGGAGGGACTGGCGCGTGGTGCCGGCCTCTCCCCGCGCACCGTGGACCGGCTCTTTCGTCGGCACGTTGGGTTCACCCCAAAGGCCTGGGCGCAGGTCGTCCGTTTCCAGCGGGCACTGGATCGGCTCAAGTCCGAGCCGGGGTGCCCCCTGTCGCAGGTGGCCGCCGAGCTGGGCTATTACGACCAGTCGCACCTCGCGCGGGAGTACCGGCGCTTCTCGGGGAGCACGCCTGGCCGACACGCAGGCTACTTCCCAATAGAAGCGCCCACCGACTTTGCCCCCAACGTTGTCCGGTTCGTACAAGACGCCGCTGGCCCGTAGGCCGAGGTTGTGCGGCTATGCCCGCCACCACAACGCGTCGCTTCTTCTCGCGTGAGACCAGCGTCTCCGTCGACATCTCCGCCACCGCCGACCGCGTCTGGTCCCTGCTGACAGACGTCGCCGGGATCCCGAAGTGGAACTCCACGGTCGTCTCGCTGAGCGGTGAGCTCAAGCCGGGAGGACGGATCGCCCTCGTCTCGACCCTCGATCCCAAGCGGACCTTCAAGCTGGCCGTGAAGGGGTTCGTGCCCGGGCGTCGGCTGGTCTGGGGTGACGCCATGGGCACGCGGACCTACGAGATCTCGCCGCGTCCTGGAGCGGGGGTGACGGTCACGATGCACGAGAAGATCGGCGGTCCTGTCTTCCCGTTGTTTGCCCGCATGATTCCCCCATTCGACGCGGCGTTCGACCAGTTTGCCGCCGACCTCAAGCGCGCCGCCGAGTCCACATGAAGATCCCCGCCGTTGGCACCAAGGCGAAGCCCCGTGAGCTGTCCACACCTCCCGGGACGTCGACCTACACGATGCATACCGACACGATCGAGGGACGGGAGGTCCTGGTCTGCACGGTTGGCAAGACGGTGCTGCACTACGATGCGCGCTGCCTCCAGGACCTGCATGCCATGCTCCTCGCGCACGGCGAGTGGATGGAGTTGGGCAGCGCCGACGAGCAGAAGCCGCCCAAACCCGGGACGATCGAGGCGTGGGGGCGCTCGCCGAAGAACCCGGTGGGCGGCTGGTACGGCCTCAAGAAGGGGCTCCGCGGCCGGTTCGGCATGTACATCCCGCCGTTGATGGAGGCGCTGGGGCTCGCCGAGTTGACCCATGAGGCCAAGGGGAACAAGATGCGCGCCCTCAAGGGCTGACCCCGCCAGCGGGGAGGCATTGCCGCGGGCGTCGGCACGCGGCACACTTCCGGCATGATCACTCTGGCGCCGATCACTCTCGAAGGGTACGACGTTCGCCTCGAGCCCATGACCGCCGCGCATGCCGACGGGTTGGCGCAGGCTGCGGCGGATGGCAAGCTCTGGGAGTTGTGGTTCACCTCGGTTCCGGCGCCCGACCAGGTGTCCACCTACATCACGACAGCGCTCGACGGCCAGCAGGCCGGTCACATGCTCCCGTGGGTCGTTCGTGACTTGCTCACGGGACACATCGCCGGCTCGACCCGGTACCACGACATCGTCCCCGGGGTTGATCGCGTGGAGATCGGGTGGACCTGGTACGCGGCCAGCTACCAGCGGAGCGCCCTCAACACGACCTGCAAGTTGCTGCTGCTCACCCATGCCTTCGAACAGCTGGGATGCGCGGTGGTGGGGCTGCGGACCGACAACTTCAACTTCCGGTCGCAGCGCGCGATCGAGGCTATCGGCGCGAAGAAGGACGGGGTGATCCGGCACCATCAGGCGCGGCGCGACGGGACGGTGCGTGACAGCGTGATGTACAGCATCCTCGCGGCCGAATGGCGGGACGTGAAGCGCCACCTGGAGTTGCGCCTCAACCGACTGCGAGCGCTCTAGGCCGGCCGCACCCCGCCAGATGGACGGGGCAGCCGCCGACCGCCAGAATTCCCTCCATGGTCCAGCCACCACCAGCGAAGACGCCGTCCGCCGTCCCGCCGCTCCCCCGGCTCACGTTTCGCGTCGCGATCGCGGGAACGCGGGAGCTGACGGACGCGGGAAGCGCGCACCTCGTGGGTGGCTGGGACACCATCGCGTCGACCATCGTCGCCGAGCTGCGCCGCATTCATGCCAGTCGCACGGGCGCGCACATCGCCCGGTTCTATCATCCGGACCTTCCCGTGCTGCGGGTGACCACCGGACTGGCGGAAGGGGCAGATTCACGTATCGCCCGCGCCGCCGTTGAGCTGCGCGCCCAGCTGCGCGACGTCCATGTTGAGGTGGGCGCCGTCCTCCCGACCGATGCCGCGACGTACCGCGACTCGCGGGAGGCCGCGCACCGGCCGGTCTTCGATGCGCTCGTATCCGAATGCGCCTATGTGATTGCTCTCGACGGACAGATGGCGCGGCCGGAGCCCGATACGTCCTTCGCCAAGGTGCGACGCGGTCGCGCCTATCGCGCGCAAGGCGCTCTCCTGCTGCGACACGCTGACCTCCTCGTCGCGGCGGCCGACAGCACGCAACCGGGACGCACGGGCGGCTCCATGGAAACCGTGCGCGCGGCGCTGGAGCGAGACCTGCCCGTCGTATTCATCGACACGGCGCGTGGTGGCGCCTGGTTCATCCAACCCTTTCACAACCTGGCCGCAGCGCTTGCCGCCGACCCACCGGGTCGCGAGGCGTTGGTCGAGGCGATCACGGCCCACCTGCACGACGTCCTGATCGACCCCGACAGCGGCGCCACGGCGCATGCGCATGACGAAGGGCTGCTCGAGGAGTATTTCGGTGCGACAGGCCATGCCGCGACGCACGCCACCATTCCGCCGGTCAACCCCGCGGGGGAGCGCCGCCCAACCCGTCGCGAACGATTGTGGCGCTGGTTCGAGCGGCGATTCCAGGGCGACCATCACCCACTCGCGACCGATGTTCCGCTCGAGCCGGTGCAGCCGTGGCGTGCGCGCGCGACGTCGCTCAACTACCACTACGCCGGGCTGTATCGCGGGGCGTACCTGCTCAATTACACGCTGGCGATCCTCGCGGTCACCCTGGCCGCCCTGAGCCTCGTGCTACTCGGGCAGCAGCATACGCCACAGGTGGCCGCGATCACCGGCGAGGAAGCGGCGCTGCCGCCTGGGTCCCCGCTCCTGCCCGTGCTCCTCGCCCTGGCTGTACTCAAAGGGCTGATCGTGGTGACGATTGCGCGCAATACGCACCAGGCGACGCACGGGAGCTGGAACGATAAAATGGTGGACTACCGATATCTTGCCGAACGGCTCCGAGCGATGTACTACCTGCCGCTGCTCGGGAGTTTTGAGCCACCCTCAGCGGCGCCGCCGCAATACGCCTCCCGCGTGGTGCGACAGAGCGCGGTGGACTGGCTGTTCGAGGCGATCGTCCGCTCGATTCCACCGGCCGCCTTCACGCACACCGTGACGATCCCCGGGACGGCGGGCGCTTCCGTGACACTACACCTCCTCCAGCCGGACGCGCGGTCAGGGCTCGCTCGGCTCCAGGCACAGTGGATCGTGGCGCAGGCCGAATATCATCGACGCTTGGCCCGCACGATGGACCGGCTGCATCAATTTCTCGACACCTGGGGACGGCGGCTAAACATCGCCGTGATCGCCTTCGTGGCGATCGATATCGCACTCACCATCGGCGAGTTGGCCCACCTGCTTCCCGCGCCGGTGGCGGAGTTCGTGAGCGCCAACCTGGCCTGGCTGGTTTTCCTGGCGGCCGTCCTGCCCGCCGTCGTCGCGGGACTCAATGCCGTGCGCTTCCAGTCCGAGTGTCGGCGGCTCGCAGATCGCAGTGCGGTCATCCGCACGATCCTGCGGGGTCCGGTGGGGGTCGCGTCCGGCGGACGCCTGCTGGCGGCGGAGCAGCTCAACGAACGGATGACCTTTGCCACCGCGCATCCGGACAGCGATCCCGGGTCTTGGGTGGCGGAGGTCCTGCGCCAGACAGAAACAGTGGCGCGCGACATGGCCGAGGAAGTGGGCGAGTGGTCGGTCCTCTACGCCAAGGAACTGCCGGAGCCCTAACGGGGCTACCGACGCACGACCCAGGTACCTCCGGCGAAGTCGTGCAACGCCCGCCGGTCGCGGAGCCACAGCGAGATCGCCGAGAACGCGAGCAGCGGTACGGTCGCGGCGACCCACACTTCATCCGCGTTCCGGATCCCGCCATTGGCCACACTCATGGCCGCCACCAGCAGCCCGAGCACGCCCACGCCGCGCACCAGCGAGCGGATGACGATGCGCGTGGCGAACGGGGTCTCGCCAAAGGCATCCACCACGCGGCACTTCAGGAGCCGCTTACCTAACGATGCTCCCCAGTACGACTCGGTCGCCACAGGATAAAGCAACAACAGCACAAACGCGGTCAGTGCAAAAAGGTCCGACTGTTCGACCTCCGGGCCGTTGAGCCCCGCACGTTGCAGCGCCCAGAGAAAGGTCCCGCCGATGGCGAGTGTCAGCACGAACAACACCATGAGGTCGATCGCCAGGGCCAACGCGCGATGCCACGGCGCAGCCGGCACGAGCCCCAACCGCTTGACCGGGGATGCTGGCCGCGACCGCGCGAAGATGGTGCCCTTGAGTGGGGGAGGGACGGCCAGCCCTCCCTCGATCACATCCGCAGGCGCAAGGGCGGCGTCGCTCGTGCCAAAGAGCCACGGAACGTCGCGCGCGGCCAGCCACCCATCAACGGCCGGGGTCCACACACGCCCGGCGGGCGTTAGTTCGCGACGACGCGCGGCCGCGAGCAAGGCGTCCCATGTGACGGGGCCACCCGCGCGGTCACCATCGGCAAAGAACCAGACGGTCCGTGACATCTCAGGAGCCTCCGATCTGTCTCATCGTGGTCGCGCCTCGAAGAGCGCGGCATATCGGGCCAGGTCCGGGTGCGTCAGACGTGCCTCGCGAAACGCCTGCAAATCCGACAGCGCCGCGTCCCGATAACTGCCGGCTTGGTTGGTCAACGTCGCGTTGTACCACCGACGCACCAACGGGACCACTTCATCGTAGCGACCGAGAAACACCATTGCGTGATGTCGGTTCTGCTCGATCCAGTTGGCCGTGGGATCGACTTGCAATGCGTAAGTCGATTGCCGCAGCGACTCCTCGAACTTCCCGGCGAGCAGCGACCAATAGCCGAGGTTTCCGTAGTCAGACGCCAGCCGTGTCCGAAGTCGCGCGCTCGTGCTGTCGCGCGCGAGCGCCACGTGACTGTCGTCCACCTTGAGCTGATAGCTGCTGACGACCAGCTCGTGCAGGGCCCGCACGGTGGCTTCTGAGGCGCCCGGCAGCTGGCGCACCGTGGTGGCGAGCGCACTGGTCGCCCTGGTGAGACTGTCGAGGATCGCCCGGTCCGGCGACGACTCCCCGAGTCGGGAAAAGCCGTGCATCGCCCGTTCCAGCAGTTCCTGCTTGGTCGCGGGGTCGCGCTGAAAATAGGACAACTCAATCGCCGCCGCCGCCGCCTGCTCGCGATTGAAGTCGGCGATCGTGCGCGCATCCACCAAGGCTGCCCGGTGCTGCAGGAAGATGTTGGCCCGGCCAGGGTTCCCCGTCTCCCGAGCCGTGATCGACGCCAGGCGATAGGCAAACTCCGCGACGCTGGGCTCGGCATCGACCCCAGGCATGCGCACGAGGGAATCCGCCAGCAACAACACCGTATCGGCCGACGCGCGGGAAATGCCACTATCGGCCATTGCGCGGGCGAGGAGGTACGTGAACTGGACCTCGTGAGCGAGCAGGCGCACGTCGCGCGGGAAGGTGCGACGCAGGTCGCGGGTGGACGCCCGCAGCCCACGCACGGCCTCGCGCACCGAGGGGCTCAACGGCCGCTGGCGTACCAGCTGCAACATCCCCTCGTAGGCATGCCGTTGCGTCTCCTGCCCCCACTGCGCCAGGAGCCGGGCGTTCGCCGCCTCGCGTTCGCGGAGCCACGCAAAGGCCGAGACCACCGTCACGATCACGGTCGCCAGCACGACCATCAGGCCGGAACGCCGTCGTCCCACCGCGGCGCGCTGCCGTTCCGACAGCGTGCGCAGGCGCGCCACCGCGTCGCGTTCCTGGCCCAGGCGCTGCTCCCGGTAGCGGAGCATCACCGGACCAAGAACATCGTGCGTGACCTCAAGGCGCTGCGATCCCAGGTGTTCCTCCCGCCGCACGAGGCGCGCATCGACCAACTGGTCAACGATCGCGGGCGTGATCCCGTCCAGGCGGACTGCCTCGGCGTACGGGAACGGGGTGCGGAACCCGCCTTCCGTCAGCAGCCGGTCCTCGAGGAATGCCGAGACGCGTGGGTCAAACCCACCAATGCATCTCTGGTAGTACTGCGAGAGGATCTCGTCGCGTGATCCCGTGAGCAGGTCACCGGCGATTCGCGCGGGTACCGGGCGTTGCAGTAGCCGACGTTCGTTGAGCTGCTCGCACACGAGCGATAGGAGCCAAGGCTCGACGTCCAGCTGCTCCAGCCCCCGCGGCGGGTCTCCGGTGTCGCCCGCGACAAAGCGCACGATCGCTTCCGCCATCGGGGCATCGACGAGGTGCCCGCCCGTCCCCCGGACGGACTCGCAGGCACCGACCCCCGACAAGTGCTCCAACATCAACCGGTTGTGCGGGTTGATGCGCAGCTTCTCGCGCAGTTGGTCAAACTGCGGAAGAAAGTCCTCGCGAAAGGAGAACAGGACGGCATACCGCGACGCGTCGTAGTCGAACGCTTCCACCTGCTCGGGACGTGCCTCGAATGCCGCCCGTTGGGTCGCGCCCGGTCGGGCGGTGGTCAGCTCCTGCAGCACCTCGATCGTCTCGAGCGAACGCGTGCGGAGCGAGGCGCTTGATTGTCCGAGAGTGAAGATCTCTTCGAACTGGTCAATGACCAGCACCAGCCGGAGCGGATGGTTGCGAGCACTCCACCACTCCACGTCGCGTCGGTGCAAATACCCCCACAGCGTGTCCGCGCTCGCTGGACGAGGGCCATCAATGGCGGCGGTTTCCAGGGCTGCGGTGATTGCCGCGAAGATCTGCGCCGTCGCGGATGGGGCGCCCTCCGCATGGCTCAGGCGAACATAGACCGGGAGTCGATCCCGCTCGCGCAACTGCGGGAACAGTCCCGCTTGCAAGAGGGATGTCTTGCCCAAGCCGCTCTTGCCGTACAGGAAGGCAATCGGTTCACTCTCGACCAGTCGCAGCAGCTCGGCGACTTCCACCGAGCGCCCATGAAACAGCCGCGCCGCCGCCTCGGGAAATGAGAGCAGTCCCGGCCACGGTCGCTCGGGATCAATGGGCACCTTGCCGTATTCGCCGGTCTTCATGCGGACTCGGCGCGACGCATGGCGCGGTAAGCCTCGCGAATGTCAGCGAGTACGAGTTCACCCGGTGCGCCGCCGGGCGCCTTGCCCCACGTCAGTTCGCGGAAGCTTGCGGGCGTATCCGACGCGCTGGCCGCGACGCCATCGATCGTGACCGGCACGATGAACCGGCGCCGGTTGCCGAGTCGGTGGGTGCGTTCATCCGCGAGGCGCCATTCGCGCCGGAAGTACCCTTCATCGCGCGCCTCGGTGGCGCGCGAGATAATCGGGACAAACAACACGCATTCCCGAATGGCGTCCTCGATCACGCGATCGTAGGCGGCGCCGGCATCGAGTCGTTGGGTGTCCATCCAGACGTCGATCCCGCTGTCCACGAGTACGTCGCGGATCCGGATGGCCGCCGCGCGATCCTCGGCGGCGTATGAGATGAAGACACACCCGGTGGCGCGCCCCAGGGGGCGGGTCGGCCGCTCGGGAGTGGCTGGCGCCATCGGGACCGGGGCGGGCGCTGGTGCCGAGGCGAGCCAGCGTTGGTGCAACGCGTCGACAAAGGCGGCGCCGTCCCCCGGGTACACGTAGGTCTGGTAGCTGAAGCGCTGCAAAAAGCTGGCGAGACGCGCGTCGGCAATCACCACCGTGTCGGCGACGACCTCCATCTGGTCCCGTTCGGCCGAGAGGCGCGTCCGCTTGAGCGTGCGCAGGAAGAAGCGGGAGAGCCAGTCCGGGAAGTCACAACCGATAAACAGCAGGTTGCTGCCGCGCACCACGTCAAACAGGCGCCGTGGGCTCTGGTGATCGGCGTGCATCGCGACGAGGAACTCCAGGACATCCTCGTCGCAGATCGCATAGTCGGGCTCCACGCTCATCCGCCCGAACAGGTGATACACCAGCGGCGACTGCTGTGTCGTTCGCTGCCAGGACGGGTCGAGGTCGTTGGCCTGGCGCGGCGAAAAGGCGAGCTGACGCGCTCCCGACGCGAGCGGGTGTGGCGCGTTTCGCACGGCCTGGAACAGCAGGTCGTCGAAGGTGGTGGAGAGGATCAGCGGAAAGTCGCTGATCTCGGCGAGTTGTTGCAGCGCGCGCGGCGGGGTGAACTGAGCACCGGACAGGGCCTGGTGCACCCGACGGTAGAGCTGAACGCGACGCTTGTCCGGGAGGCGGAGGAAGGCCTCGGTGAGGTCGTTGAGGGAGAAGCCCGTTCGGGCGGGCGGTGCCCCGAGTCCCAGGGGCCCGGCGAGTTCGCGTCCGATCCAGTCATGCAGGTGGATCGCGCGACCGTCGGCGTCGGTGACCGTGAGGAGTTCGGCGCCAACGACGGGTACGACATTGCCGGACCGGATCCGGCCAATCAGGAGGTCGAACTCGTCCCAGGCGCCGAGGGGGTCACTCATGGCCGCGAGACGTTACCACGTGGTGGGGCGGGGCGGGAGGAGCAGGTCGACCCCACGGATGCGGTTCCGGCGAACTCTCGAGCGTGGAGCAGCCAGGGTGATCGTCCGCCGCTGCGGGCCAGGGAAGGCGAGCGAGGAGCGCCGCGCGGAGCAACCCGTTGGCGTCGACGGGCGTCCAAGGAAACACCGGTTGCCGACAGGCCCGGGCCGGACTCCCTGGTCTCCCCATGCGACACGTCTTGCACCGCTTCTGCATTGCCGCGACAACCGTCGTTGCACTGGTCGCACCGGCACTGTCGGCCCAGGCCCCGACCTGTGCGCTCACGCTGGATTCGCTCGATGCGAAGCTCAGACAGAACTATGCGGGGTTCCACCTGGAGGTCCGTGGCCCGCGGCGCGCTGCGTATGACGCGATGCGTGCGCGGCTGTCCGGCGCCAGCCGGCAACAGGCGCTCGATGGCTGCTTCCCGCTCCTGACCGAATACACCGCATGGTTTGGGGACCCGCACCTGTTCGTCTTCCAGAACCAGGCGCCGGACACCGCCGAGCGAGCCGCAAATCGTGCGGCCGTGCTGCGCCGGGAGGTCGACGTCGACGCGCTGCGTCGTGAGTGGGTCGAGCGGCGTGGCGACCTCGACCCGATCGAGGGGATCTGGTACGACGGCTCGACCGAACTCGCCGTGGTGCGTGCCTCGCCGGAGACGCGGACCCACTTCGTGGCCGTCCTCACCCGCGGGGATACCGCCGGGTGGGACGCGGGCGACGAGCGGGCGCTCTTCATCCGGCGCGCCGACGGCGGCTACGATGCGACGCTCCTCACACGCGGTTTCGCCAGGCTCGAGCTCGTGGCGCGGATCCATCGCGGCACCGTACTGCGTCTCTCGCCGGGGATGTGGGGCAAGCGCTTTCCCATTGCAGCGACAGACAGCGGGTATCTCGACACCACCGACGTCCACCGCCCACGGGTGGTCGTGCGCGAGCGCTCCGTCGTGGTGTCGTTGCCGTCGCACGATCCACGCCATGCCTTCGCGTTGGATCGCGCGCTTCGTGCCGCCGACACCGCCATTCGCGCCCGTCCTCTCCTGATCGTTGACCTGCGAGGCAATGAAGGCGGCGGATCGATGATGTCCCGGGCCCTGCATCCCTACATCACGACAGCAGAAGCGCGGCCGACGCCATTCGACAGTGGCGCCCCGGTGATGTGGTCGAGCCCCGCACAGGTGGCCTATGCGCGCCGGGCGTTCGGGCCGGACACGAGCGCGTTCGTGCGCAGCCTCGTCTCGCGCCTGAAAGCACGTCCAGGGACCCTGGTACCCCTGGAAGAATCGCCCGCGCGGTCGGTGCAGGAGCCATCGCACGCGGGACCATGGAAGGTCGCAGTCCTCGTCGACGGTGGGACGGTGAGTGCGGCGGAGGTGCTGGTGTTGCGTGCGCTCCGGAGCAGCCGTGCCGTCGTGATCGGTGAACCAACCGCGGGGGCGCTCGACTACCAGAGTGTCTCGATCGTCGGGCTGGGGACCGGGGATCGGCGCTGGGCGCTCGGGTACCCGACGATCGCCGCCCACGCCGAGTTGCCCGCGCGTGGGATGCGCGGGCAGGGGATCCAGCCGACGATTCCACTGTCCTGGCCGACCGTCGGAGATGCCTACACTGCGGTAGAGCGCCTCCTGCGCTGAGGTCAGCCTCGGTCGCGTTCCAGGGGCCCTTCGCCGCGTCGCGAGCGCCCTTCGCCGCGTGAGCGGCACCGGTTGCGACCGGGGAGCGCACCTTGAATGGACCCGCTCCACGTCCGGCCACCACCCGAAACCCGGGTACGGCCGTTCCCTCCCCATCGGTGGTCCAATGCGCCTCTCTCGTCGGACTCGTGGCCTCCTGACCGTTCGGTCAGCCGCCATCGCCATCCTCGCCGCCTGCGGTGGCGGCGACTCGTCCGGGCCACCCCCGGATACCACCCCTCGCGTGACGTCGGTGTCGGTTACCCCGGCGACCGTCACCATCGCGGTCGGCGAGCAATCGCAGCTGTCCGCCAACGTCTCCGTCACCAATGGCGCAGCGACGACGGTCTCCTGGGCTTCTTCGGCCACGGCCGTCGCCACCGTCTCGGCCTCGGGCCAGGTGGCCGGGGTCGCCGTCGGGACAGCAACCATTACCGCGACCAGCACGGTCGACGCGACCAAGTCGGCCTCGGCCAACATCACGGTAAATCCGCGACCGGCGGTTTCTGCCGTGGCTGTCACCCCCGGCACCGCATCGGTAGCCGTTGGGGCGACCGTGGCCCTCACGGCGAACGTGACCGCCGTGGGTGGTGCCGCGACGACGGTGACCTGGACCTCGTCCGCGCCCACCGTGGCGTCGGTCAGCATCACGGGCGTCGTGACTGGTGTTGCCGTCGGATCGGCAACGATCACCGCTACCTCAACGTTTGATCCCACCAAGTCGGCGACCGTCCAGGTGACGGTCACGCCGCCGCCCCCGTCCGTCGCGTCCGTCACGGTGACCGCGCCCTCGAATACCCTCGTGGTCGGGACGACCCTCGCCCTCACCGCGACCGTCTCGGCTGCGGGCGGCGCGCCGACGACGGTGACCTGGGCCTCATCCAGTGCGGGCGTCGCCACCGTGTCGACGACCGGCGTGGTCACGGCCGTGGCGCCAGGGAGTGTGACGATCACCGCCACCTCAACGTTCAACACCGCGCGTTCGGGTTCGGTCGCGCTGACGGTGACTCCGCCGCCGAGTGTACAGTCGGTGACCGTGTCATCGCCGGAACCCGCCTTGATCGTGGGTACGAGCGCGCAGCTGACGGCGACGGTGTCGGCCAGCGGTGGGGCGCCGACTACGGTCAGCTGGAGCAGCAGCGCGAACGCGATCGCGACCGTGAATGCGACTGGTCAGGTGACGGCCGTTGCACCGGGCACCGCGACAATCACCGCACGTTCCACCTTCGACACCACGAAGAGCGCGTCGGCCAGCATCCGGGTGGACGCCGCAGCCAGCGTGTTGTCGGTCTCGGTCGGTCCGGCCTCGCTCACCCTTCAGGTGGGCAATCAGGGGCAGTTGACCGCGACCGTGACGGTGGGAAACAACGCGTCGAAGCAGGTGACGTGGAGTACGTCGAATGCGGCGATTGCCACCGTGGACCAGACGGGGAAGGTGACGGCGGTCGCCGCTGGCGCCGCCACGATCACGGCGGCGGCCCAGGCCGACGCGACGAAGGTGGCGACGGCGGCCGTGACGGTGTCAGCGCCGGCATTTCCCTCGACCGCGACGGTGCAAGCCGGTGCGGATTCCCAGTTCAATCCCAACTCGGTGGACATTGCCGTGGGCGGGACGGTGTCGTGGGTGTTTGCCGCACTCGCGCACAACGTGACGTTCCAGAGTGGGACCGGGGTGCCCGCGAGCATCGGGAACAGCTCAAACCAGACCGTCAGTCGGACCTTTGGTACGGCCGGGTCGTTCCAGTACACCTGCACGCTGCACGCGGGGATGGACGGGACGGTCGTCGTGCACTAGCGGTTGGAAACGGGCGCGACCCCGGGCTCGTGTGCCGGGGTCGCGTTCGTGCACGGCGGCACGCCTACCAGGGATTGAACTGGTATCCCTGCGACTGGAAGACGTTGAACGCGGTCATCGCCGAGATGGCCAGCTGAACACCGGGGAGTAGTTCCTCGCGCTTCACCCCGCGAAAGCCAGCCGTCTGGCCACAGAGCACCAGCTGCACGTTGTTGGCCAGCAGTTCTTCGACGAGGCGCTTGCTGGGGTTGGGCTTGTCGCCAAACAGGGCGCCGTAGGCGGAGTCGGAAAGGATGGCCATCCAGCCGCTGCCGTGGAATACGGCCGCCGCGTGGACCCGCTCCTTCGGGATGCCGTGGCGCGCATGCAGGTTGAGGTACCGCGCGACGGTGGTCAGCTGCTGGTTGGAGGCGGTGGTGTCGCCTTCATTGATTTCGTAGACGGCCTTGAACACATGCCCGTCCGGGATGACGAAGGTGGCGTTATCCACCTTGACGGTCTGGCCGGTGCTCTGGACTACCGGGCCGGACGGCATCATGCCGGGAATGGCCCGCGGGCGCTGTTGGGCGCCGGCCGTCGCGGCCGTCATGAGGGAAACAGCAACGAGGGTGGTGGCGTGACGCAGTCGCAACATGGTGTCCGTTCCCGAGGCAGGTTGCGTGAAGCATCGACTACCGCGTGGCAATCCGTCAAGGACGCGGCGCACCTTAAGGCGGCGAAGCACGGCCGGCGGTGGACCGGGAGGTCAGGACGGTCCGCTGGCGCGACGGGCCCGCGGCCCAGCGCTCGACGGCCGGGCTTACCCCTGCCCGCGCCAGGCCAGGGCGATGAGCGGGCCTGTGATAGCGAACTGGACAATGGTGAAGGCCGTCTCCAATTGGATGAACCCACCCACCGAGGCCATGCGGTACTTCGCCGCGACCGGCAGTGTGGTGAACGACCAGGCCAGCACCCCGACGAGTGCGGCAAAGGTCAGCCCTTCGCGCAGCCAGCGATCTGGTGCCGTGCTGAAGAGCCGCGGATACAGCCAGGCAAAGAACAGCGCCTGGATCAACATCGAGGAGAGTCCGAGCGGGATGATGACCGCGTCCCGATATAGTTCGAGCCGATCGTAGGACGCCTTGAAGGTCTTGAGGTGCCAGAAGTACCCGAGCGGGAAGGTCGGTACGAGGTACGCAGCGACGGCGAACCAGAAGGCGCGGGGCATGGGCAGCTGGGCGGGAAGGTCACTTGCAACGCGCAAGCGAAAGTAAACGTTGACTTGCATTACGCAAGAGGGTTCTGTTCTCCCATGACACGCACCGCCCGATCCCGCCGTTCCGGTTGCCCCATCAGTATCGCATTGGAGCTGCTGGGGGATCCGTGGTCCCTGCTGATCGTGCGGGACCTGATGTTCAAGGGGATCCGCACGTTCTCCGGGTTCCAGCAGGCGGGGGAGGGGATCGCGACGAACATCCTGGCCGAGCGACTGAAGCGGCTCGAAGCCGCCGGGATCATCACTCGGCGCCCCGATCCGGACGACGGTCGCCGGGCGATTTACGCGCTCACGCCTCGTGGGATCGACCTCGCGCCGATGTTGGTGGAGATGGTGATCTGGTCCGCGCGGCACGAGGAGACGGATGCGCCGCCAGCGACGGTGCGGGCGATGAAGCGCGATCGGGATGCGTTCGTGCGCGAGGTTCGCGCGCGCCTGACCGGTCAGGCTGTCAGCGCCAGTCGGGGCGAGGACCCGTCGGCGACATGAACTCCCCACATAGCAGGTGGCTGATGACGTGCGATGGCGGTCCACGGACGCTGGGACAATTCAGCAGGGCTGGCTTGGTGAATCGAACGAGCGCTCGCGATCGTAAGGCACGCCTTGGCTTCACGGCCACAGGTGCACGCGGATGGTAAACGCCGACATGAATTCCTTGCTCGCCGCCCTCCTGGACGGCTGGGAGCGAAACAACGTCGTCCTGCACAACCTGCTGCGCGCCCTCCCGGTCGCGGGGCAGATGGCCCGTGCTACCCCCACAAGTCCCACAGTCGGCCAGATGTTCACCCATCTATGCCATGAACGCCTCGTCTCCGTGGAAGAGAACGCTCCGGAGCATGCCGGATCACGTCCGGCAGAGGAGTGGGGAACACCGGCGGATCCCGAAGACCTCCATGCGCTGCTGGACCATAGCGCCGAGCGTGTGCGAACTGCGGTGGTGACCCGGATGCGGGAGGGGCGTAGCCTGGATCGGTCCTTTGCCCATCCGGCGCAGTTGATTCAGTTCCTGATCTTCCATGAGGCATACCACCATGGACAGATCAAACTGGCCTTGAAGGTCGCGGGGACCCCGCTGTCCGATGACGAGACGGGCCCAATCACGTGGGATGTGTGGCGGCGCCGCTGATCAGCTGTGTTTCGCGATGACCTCGAGGAACTCGGCGCCGTACCGCTCCAACTTCGCTTGGCCAACCCCGGGAACCTGCAGCATCTCACTGGAGCTCCTCGGGCGGCGCGCGACCATCTCCAGCAGGACGCGATCGCCGAAGACGATGTACGCCGGCACACTTGCGCGGTCGGCCAGCTCGCGCCGTAGCGCGCGCAAGTGATCAAACAACAATCGCTCGTCCGCATCCAGATCCAGCGCATCACTTGGTCCGCGCGCCGTGCGCCCCCCGGCAGACTTCGACCAGCCTGGCTGCCGGCTGCGTTCCTTCGTGGCGACCTGCGACAGCCGTTCCTCGATCGACTCACCGGTGCAGTGGTCGCAGGAACTCCCGCACTCCTCGATGGTCTCGTCGAAGTGGGCGACGAGCGCCTGGTGCCGACACCGCGCCTGCTCCACGAGATCAAATAGCGCCACCGTTGCGGCGCGCGTGCGCTTGCGCAGCACGGCATCGTCGAGACGGTCGAGAAACCGCTCGTGCTGCTTGACGTCCGCCCACGAGTAGAACAACACGCAGTCACTCGCAAGTCCGTCGCGTCCCGCGCGCCCGATCTCCTGGTACCAGGACTCGATGTCCTTCGGCATGTCGCGGTGGATGACGAAGCGCACGTTCGACTTGTCGATCCCCATGCCGAAGGCCACCGTCGCAACAACCACGTCAATGTCGTCGCGCTGGAAGGCGTCCTGGTTCTGGGCACGTTCCTCGGGGTCGAGCCCGGCGTGGTAGGCGCGCGCACGCACGCCGTGTTGCACGAGGAAGGCGGCGGTCTGCTCAACGCCCTTGCGGCTCTGGCAATAGACGATCCCGCTCTCCCCTTCGTGTGACTGGACCAGGGTCAGCAGCTCGCGGCGCGTGTTGCCACCCTGGCCCTTCTTGCGCACAGCAATCCGCAGGTTGGGTCGGAGGAACGATCCCTTGAACCCGGCCGGCTTCTGCATGCCAAGTTGCCGCAGGATGTCCTTGGCGACCGTGCGCGTGGCCGTGGCGGTGAGGGCGAGCACGGGGACGTCGAGCTGTTCCTTGAGGCCCTGCAGCCGTCGATATGATGGGCGAAAGTCGTGTCCCCACTGGCTGATGCAGTGCGCCTCGTCAACCACAAGCAACGAAATCGGGCATCCCTGGACAAACTCGCCGAGGTATCCGTCGAGGGCCTCGGGTGCCAGGTAGACCAGTTCGAAGGCGCCGTCGCGGAAGGCCGCGAGTCGTTCGCGGCGTTCGGCGGCGTCGATGGTGGAATTGATGGTGGTGACCTTGTAGCCGAGTCCAGCCACGGCATCCACCTGGTCCTTCATGAGGGAGATGAGGGGCGAGATCACGAGCACGGTGCCGCCGAGGAGCCGTGCCGGGAGCTGGTAGGTCAGGGACTTGCCCGCGCCCGTGGGCATGAGGGCGATGCAGTCGCGCCCGGCGAGCACGGCGTCGATGACTTCGCGCTGGCCGGGGCGGAAGGCGTCGTAGCCGAAGACGTCGCGGAGGACGGACTCGGGGGTGAGGGGCGGGGCAGCGGTCACGTGGTGCGAACGATCCGGGTGCGCCTGACGAGTGAATCGACCAGTATAGTCGGTTCCCGTCCTACGGCGTCACGAATCCTTCGCGCTGAGCGGCGTCACGGAGGCGTTCGTCGAAGGTGATGAAGGCCGCTTCGCGCGGCGATCCTGCCCATTCCAGCGCGGCGGCCGCCGGGGGGGGGGGGGGGGGGGGGGGGGGGGGGGGGGGGGGGGGGGGGGGGGGGGGGGGGGGGGGCGGGGGGGGGGGGGGGGGGGGGGGGGGGGGGGGGGGGGGGGGGGGGGGGGGGGGGGGGGGGGGGGGGGGGGGGGGGGGGGGGGGTCGAGCAGCAGGGACGATTGCGGAGGAATCCCAGAACCTCACCAGCCAGACTCCCGTTCGCCCAAGAGGGCCTCGAGCGACTGGCCGTCGGGATCCTCCGGTCGGCGTCGGGTCCAGAAATCCTTCGGGAGCGAGGCCGTCGGTGCCCGGAGACGTCCGGTCTTCAATAGAAGGTCTCGGCGGCTCTCCTCGTGCTGGTCGCCGGTGACGGGGGCCAGACGCGCGATAAGGCGCCCGCGGTCGGTGACGAGCACTTCGTTCCCCTGTCGCACGATGTCGAGGAACGCGCTCAGGCGCGCCTTCAGCTCGGAGATCGAAGTGGTCGTTATCGACTATAATAGTCATCTTGGCTCCCGTCAATAACGGGAGCGGTCAAAGCGCCTGCCAATGGGTAAACCCTACCGCGGCGCCGCCCCCGTGTAGAGCTCCATGCGCTCCTCCACGTGCACCCAGCCGCGCGACACGTCGCCCGGGTCGAGCCGGTCGAACATGTAGGAGGCGAGCCGGAGCTCCTTCGACCGATTGAGCACGGCAATCGACTCCACCCACGCGCCGCGACCTGTGCAGACCAGGTACAGCGACGCGCCGCCGTGCTGATCATGTACCGAGTCTACCCGGACGCGGCTCCCGAGCAGGTTCGCGACGCGCGATGGCAAGCGTGGAGGCGGACATGGTGGAAGGGCGAGCGGTCGCATAGACCCGCACCTCCATCTGCCAGTTCCCGGGCTCACCGTCGAGGCGCGCCACCTGGATGGTGCTGAATTGCTGGGAGCGCCGCCACGCGGCCAGGGTGCGCGCAAACGGATCGGTGGATGTGGCCATCAGGGGACAGGCGAAACGCACGCCCCACGCGTGACACGTCGCCCAACTCCGCGCCGGTTGCGACCAGGGGCGCACGATCCCAGCGATCTCGCCGGGTGACCAAGTGGAGACCATCCCATCCCCTTCACGCCCGATCGGGTACTCCGCTGCGAACGGTCCTGCCCACGGCCGCGGCTCGGGGGTCGCCACTGCCGGGGCCGCGGGGGCCAGGCGCGACCACTGATGCATCGTCCAGGTGCCTAACGGGATGCCCGCATTGGTTTCCGCCCACAACCCGAGCTTCACGGCCTCGCGATACCGGGCCTCGAACACCAGGTCGCCCGCGCGGTTGCTCGCCATGCGAACCTCGCCGATCACCGTGTCCCGGGGATTCCCGTCGCGGTCGCGGTACCACCCCTCGAGGAATCGCTCGCTCACCACGCGCCCTGCATCGCACTCGTAGTCCCTGCCACGGGTCAAGACGTAGCGACGCACGGGGGTGAGGGAGAGCTTCGCGAGGTTCGCCGCGTACTCCTCGTCGGTCATCGCGAAGAAGCTCCCCTCCCGCCACCGGACCGCGGCGTGCCGCAGCTTGCCCGCCTCGTACTCGCCCGGGTCCCCGTGCTCGCGGGACCAGGCCCGTTGCGCGGCGATCAGCGAATCGCTCCGGCGCGTAGTGATCACCAGGGAGTCGTCAGCCTCTCCCTCGACGGTGATCGTCTCCCAGTTGAAGCGGGGCCGCCGGCGCCCGATGGACCGTCCGAGGCTCGACTGGACGAACTCGCGCGCGAAGTCGACCCGCCACGTCCCCGAGAGCTCGGGGCAAGCGCCACCCGTCAGGGCGGCGACGGCGCCGGGCATCGAGGCCCACCCCTCCGGGTAGCCGTCACCACAGGCTCCGGCGACCACCAGGGCCGGGAGCAGCAGCATGCGTTGGAAACCCCGCTCGATTCGATGCATCCATCCCGGACGCCGGAGCGGGACCGCCGGTCACAGGCGCGTGGGGCGCCCGGGGATCATCCCGCGAGGTACCCGCGCATCGCGGAGAGTCCTTCCTCGAGTTGCGCCATGCTGGAGGTATAGGACATCCGGATGAACTCGTTCGCGCGATGCTCGCCAAAGTCCTTGCCCGGCGTCACCGCGACCCCGGTGGCCTGCAGCAATCCCATCGCAAAGCCCCAGCTGTCCCGCGAGTGTTCCGTGATGTCGGCGTAGACATAGAAGGCCCCATCCGGCTCGCACGGCACGCGCAACCCCATCTCGGCCAGGGTCGGCAGCAGGAAGTCGCGTCGCCGCTGCATCTCCGCACGCTGCACTTCATAGATCGCCGTACTCTCCGGCTCCAGTGCGGCCACACCGGCCCACTGCGCCGGCGCCGCGGGGCAAATGTAGAAATGCGCCTGCATCCGGCTGATCGCCTCCAGTGCCCAGGGCGGCACCACGAGCCAGCCGAGCCGCCACCCGGTCATGCAGTAGTACTTGGAGAACGAGTTGACGACAAAGACGTCGTCGCCTAACGAAGCGGCAGACGGCGGTTGGTGGCCATACGTCAGGCCATGATAGATCTCGTCGACGACCAGCACCCCGCCGCGTGAGCGCACCACCTGGTGAATGGCGGCGAGTTCGCCCGGGTCGATGCTGGTCCCCGTCGGGTTCGACGGCGACGCAATCATCACCCCGCGGGTCCGGTCGCTCCACTCACGGTCGACCATCTCCGCCGTCAGCTGGTACCGCGTCTCGGCGCCGACCGGAACCAGCTGCGCCGACGCCCCGCAGCCGAGCAAGACGGCGCGGTTGGACGGATACGCCGGGTCGGCCATCATGATCGCGTCACCGGGTTCGGCGAACGCCATGAAGGCAAGCATCAAGGCCCCGGACGCGCCCGCGGTCACCACGATCCGCTCGGCGTCCACGTCCACCCCGTACCGCGTGGCATAGTGCTGCGACAGGGCACGGCGCAGCGGCGGAATGCCGAGGGGCTGCGTGTAGTGCGTCTCACCGCGGAGGGCGGCATCCATCCCGGCCCGAATCACCCGCTCCGGCGTGTGAAAGTCCGGTTCGCCGACACACATGAGGATCGTGCGCCCCTTCTCCGCCAGGACTAGGGCCTGTCGATAAATGTCGACGGCGTAGAACGGCTGGATGAGCTGGGCGCGGGTCGCGAGACGAGGGGCGGACTGGTGCATGGTGGGTGTAAGGCGTCGAGCAAAGCTACTCTGATGCCGACGGTTGACGGGCGCAGCGGCGAGGTGCACCGTCCCGCGCGTCTGCCGTCTGCCGCTCCCCACCGTCCCGGCCTTGACCCTCACCACCCGCGTCCTCATCGCCCTCGTCGCCGGCTTCGCCGGGGGGTTGGCCCTGAGACCGGTCGCCAGTGCGACCGGGGTCAGCCAGTTCGTGGCCACCCTCGAGGTCATCGGGTCACTGTGGGTCAACGCGATCCGGATGACGGTGGTCCCCCTGGTCGTCTCGCTCTTGGTTACCGGGGTTTCCTCGGCCGCCGACGCCCGCGTGGTGCGCAGCGTCGGCGGGCGGGCATTTGCATCGTTCATCGGACTGCTGGGGCTCGCCGCCGTTGTGGGGCTGCTCATCGTCCCCCTCCTCTTTGCGGGACTCACGATCGACCCGGCCACCAGCGCCAGCCTGCGCGAAAGCGCAGTCTCGGGCGCGTCAGAGGTCGTGAGCGCGACGAAGGCGGTGCCCACCTTCTCGCAGTTCCTCACCAACCTCATCCCGATCAACCCGGTCAAGGCCGCGGCTGATGGGGCGATGTTGCCGCTGGTCATCTTCTCCGTGTTGTTTGGCTTCGCGCTCCTGCGCCTGTCGACCGAGCAACGGGCCCCGGTTCTCGCATTCTTCAAGGCGTTAGGCGACGCGATCCTCGTGCTGGTGCGCTGGATCATCAGCCTGTCGCCGGTCGGCGTCTTCTGCTTGATGCTCCCGATGGTATCGCGCACCGGGCTCGACACGGCGAGCGCCCTCACCTACTACATCGTCGCGATGGCAGCGGCGAACGTCATCCTCATCATCCTGCTCTACCCGACGGTGTGGATCGTCGCGCGGGTGTCCATGGCGCGATTCGCCCGCGCCGCGCTGCCGGCGCAGGCCGTCGCGGTGAGCACACGTTCGTCGCTGGCCTCGCTGCCGGCGCTGATCGAGGGGGCGGAAACACGCCTCGGACTCCCGGAGTCGGTCACCCGCGTCGCGTTGCCCCTCGCGGTCTCCACCTTCAAGATCGGGTCGCCGGTGGTGTGGACGGTGGCGTCGATCTTCCTGGCACGCCTGTACGGCGTGGACCTCACCATGGCCGATCGCCTGACCATCGCGGCGACGGCGGCGCTGTCGTCCTTTAGTGTCCCCGGGGTGCCACACGGCTGGCTGCTCCTCCTATCACCACTCATTGCCTCGCTGGGGATCCCGGTGGAAAGCATTGCGCTGCTCTTCGCCGTCGACGTCATCCCCGATACATTTGCGACGACCCTCAACGTGACAGCGGATATGGCGAGTGTGGCGATTGTGGCGGAGGGGCCGGGGGCCGAACCCCACGGACGAGGCACGGGCGGTACGAGCAGCACGGGCAGTACGAGGGGCACGTGAAGCACGCGACCGGAGTACTCCACGCCATCGTGCTCGGCCTCCTCGTCGGAGGATGCACCCCCGACGTTTCGGAGCGCACGGCCGTCGTCGCGCGGGTCGCCGACCTGGTGAAGAACACGAACCCGGAAGGGATAGACACCCTCGAGGTCGTCACCATCGGCGGTACACGCCAGGCCATCACCATTCGTGGTCGCGACCGGACGAATCCCATCCTGTTGTTCATCCACGGCGGTCCCGCCAATCCCACCATGCCGATCAGCTGGGCCTTCCAGCGGCCGTGGGAGGACTACTTCACGGTCGTGCAATGGGACCAGCGCGGGAGCGGCAAGAGCTCGTTTGCACCGGCAGACCAGGAACGCATGGCACCGACCATGACGCTGGACACGATCGTCACCGATGGCCTCGCGATCGTGGATCACCTGCGCCGTCGGCTGGGACAGGACAAGGTCATCGTGATGGGGTGGTCGTGGGGGACCGCCGTCGGCGCGCGCATGGCCCTGCGGGCACCGGAGAAGTTCCATGGCTACATCGGGCTCGGCCAAACAGTAAATGCAGCCGCCGAACGTGCGGCCTACGAGGGCGCGCTCGCCCGCGCGCGAAAGGCGGGAAATGCGGAGGCCGTGAAGGAACTCGAGGCACTCGAGCCCTATCCTGGTGAGCAAGGCGAGCGGATCCTGCCCGGCGCCGGCACGGTGCGAAAATGGGCACGCATGTACAACGGCGGATGGTACGGACGGACGGACCTTGCGTTGTACGACGCGTTAAACGAGTGGGCACCGGAGTACAGCGACGCCGAACTGGCCGCGCACGCGCAGGCCGGAAATTGGGCGCTGCCATTCCTGATCCGCAGCATGATGCAGCGAGACCTGCTCGTCGAAGGCGCGACCTTCCAAGTGCCGGTGCTGTTCCTCATGGGGCGCTGGGACCTGCACACCCCCCTTGAACCGGTGCAGGCGTACTACGAGCGCGTGACGGCACCATCAAAGAAGCTGGTAATCTTCGAGAAGAGTGGGCACTTCTCGATGTTCGAGGAGCCCGGTCGGCTGTTGGTCACCCTGGTCCAGGAAGTCCTCCCATGGGTGTCAGGGCGATGACTTGATCCGCGTTCTCGACCAGGTCGCACGCCGTGAGAGTCGAGTCGGACTTCGATCAACTGCCGCGTTCGTCCCCTCTTTCGCCGACCCGCTCCCAGCGGCCGAACTCAACCCCGGGCTGAAGTCCCTGCCCGGAAACGCTGGCGTCGCGCAGCTTGAAGCCGCGTTCACGTCCGCGCTCTCCGGAAAGCACCGTCCGTAGCCCCTGCTCAATGAGCTCACGGAGTGTGCAGTTGTCGCGCGCGGCGGCAGCCTTGGCGGCCTCCAGAAGTGCATCAGCAATCTCGATGGTAATCTTCATGGTGCGTAGCACTATCGTCCTGCTCGGGTGGGCGCGCAACCGGAAGCGTTGGCGTGGTGGCCCTGGGCGGGGCGACTCGTGCAGGGGGAGCCGGTGCGACTCCGCGCTGCGCGCTCGACCAGCGGTCGAAGGGCGCCGCCGAACGGATGCCATCGCTCGCATCATCTGACTATCCTCCGCGGTCCACTCCCCGGTTTCGCCATGGACCATATCGAAGCAGGCCGCTACTGGAACGACAACGCCGAGGTGTGGACGCAGCTCGCCCGCGGTGGGTACGACCTCTATCGCGACAAGCTGAACACGCCAGCGTTTCTGGCCTCACTCCCCGAGGTGCGCGGGCGAGAGGGGCTGGACCTGGGTTGCGGTGAGGGGCACAACACGCGCCTCCTCGCGGACCGCGGCGCGCGGATGACGGCGATCGACATTTCCGAGATCTTCATCTCACACGCACGTGCCGCCGAAGCGGCCCGGCCGCTCGGGATCACGTACCAGGTCGCAAGTGCTGTCGAACTCCCCTTCCCGGATGAGGCCTTCGACTTTGTCGTCGCCTTCATGAGCCTGATGGAGTTTCCGGAGACCGACCGCGCACTGGCCGAGGCGCGTCGCGTGCTCCGTCCGGGCGGGTTCCTGCAGTTCTCGATCGAGCACCCTTGCTTCTCCACGCCGCACCGCCGCCAGCTGCGTGACGCGAACGGCATGACCTACGCGATCGAGGTGGGCGGTTACTTCCAGCGCCCGCACGCCGCGATCGAGGAATGGATCTTTGGTGCGGCACCAGTCGAGGTGAAGGCAGGGATGCGCAAGTTCCGCATCCCGCGTTTCCCACGCCCGCTGCATGAGTGGGTCAACCTCCTGGTGGAGGGCGGCTTCACGATCGAACGGATGGAGGAGCCTGCGCCGAGTGCCGAGACGGTGCGCGAGGTACCCTACATACAGGATGCGTCGGTTGTGCCGTACTTTCTGCACATCAGGGTGCGCAGGGACGCCTGAAGGGCAAAGGGCCAGGGCGCAGCACGAGAGGCACGAGCAGCCCGGGCTGCACGGGTGGCACGGGACTCGTGCTGCTCAACTCCCGTGCGGCTCGTGCTGCGCCATTGCCGTATCTGCTCCAGATCACGGCGGTGGCCTGGCGCCCGAAGGCCGCCGCCTAACGAATCGGATTGATCGCGCGGATCCCGGCCCACGTGCCGCGGAAGGGGACCACGGCGGTGATATAGGTGAGCCAGGTTTCGTCCGTGGAACTCGCCAGTCCCCACGCGCCCTGGTCAGGGTCGGCGGAGAGGAACTGGCCTCGCAGGGTCGGCTGACCGGGGGCCGACACGTCGACCGCCACGAGCTGACTGGCCCCCGCCGAGAGATACACGAGCTGCCGGGCGGCATCGAAGTGGAGTTGGTTGGTGTGCCCGCCGCTGTTCAGCCAGATGTTGGAAGCGGACTCACAGGACCACGGATTCCACCAGCCCAGCAACCGTGGGGTCGACGGCGTGGTGACGTCCACGATCTCCAGGCCGCAGTAGTCCACCGCGAGGTAGGCGCGACCATTGGCGACCTGGACACTGTTGTAAGCCTGCGGCTTGTTGCGCACGCCAGGGTTGATGAACCGGCCCAGCTCCACCGGGGCCCCCAAGTCGGCGATGTCGACGATCCGGAGACCTCCGGCATCGTTAGCCACAAAAAGACGCGTGCCATCAACGGCGAGTCCCCGCGCATTGGGATGCTCCGTGGCCGATGGGTTCGGCTTGGGAAAGTTCGGATCCGGCAGGATGGTGGCCAGGAGCGGTGTGGTATCGCTGCGCGAGATATCAAAGGCCAGGACGCCATGTCGCTTGGCGGCCAAAAAGAGCCGACTCCCACTTGCCACGAGCGCCGTGGTGCCGCTCATGACCGTCGACGAGATCCACCGCGCCGTCACGCGCGGACTGGTGGGGTCCGAGACGTCGAGCGTGATGAGGCCGGTCCTCGACCCCTGGCTGCTGAAGAAGTCACCAATGCCGAGGTAGAGGACGGTGCCTCGCTGCAAGAGCGCGGTGGCGTGCAGTCCGCCGAGGGCGCTGATCCCGACCGTGGCCACTACGACCGGCGCGCTGGTCCCGTTGCGACGGAGCACGCTAAGGCCGCCCTCCTTGGTCGCCACGTAAAGGAACGTGAGTCCCCTAGCGTCAGGCGCGACGGCCAGGGGAAGTCCACCAGGGAGCGGCAACTCCCAACGCAGGGTCCCGGCGACCGGCGCGGGTGTTGGCGTCGAGGGTGCCGACGTGCCCGCCAGCTGGCATGCAGCGGCGAGCACGAGCCAGGCTACCGAACCCCACGATGTGCGACGACTTGGCATGCGGTCAGGGCGAGATACAAAATCGACGTCCAATGGGAGGTGACGTCACGGCGCCGCCTATATGACCTGCCCAAAGTCGACGCGCAGCTTCCACGGTCCTGACCGATCCGTGGCCCGCGCCGCGCCCACGCCGATCGCACCACCAAAGAACCGCAGCCCCACGGTGATCGATGTCCGGATGCCGTCGGTGGCGCGCGCCACGGGGACGACAACGCCGAGCGGCACGGATCCATCGACAGGTGGCGGCTGCTCAACGCGCGTCGCCAGGCGCCAGTTCGCCTGCTGCGCTCCCGTGCCGGACAGCTCCGTCACTGCGGCCTGCGCCCCGAAGGCGAGCGCCGGCGACAACCCCGGGAGCAGGAAGCGACCAAGGGGAATGGGTGCCTCGAGCACGGGGAGCCGGTACATGGTGAGGCCGCGCAGCATCGCCGCCCGGTCGCCGACAAACTCCTTGTAGCCGTATCCCTGCAGTCGCTGGTTTCGCCCGACCTCGAAGAGCTGCTGCGGAGGTACCGAATCGCCGAACAGGAGCCCAAGGTCGCCACGTGCGACGAGTGTGAGGCGCCCACGATTGCTCCGGGCCATCACCCGTGCGTCGAGGCGGGTGAAGCGCAGGTCGCCCACGCCATGCTCCACGTTGACCAACCCGCCGATGCCCGTCCGCATGAACTCGGCGTTCACGTCCGGATGAAACTCGAACGAGGCCCAGGTGCGCCACCAGGTGCCGGGGTCGACGCCGCGGTTGTCCCGGAATCCGGAATCGCCGCGAAACAACCCGCGTGACAGGTGAGGGACCACGTGCGCGTCGCGCACCGGGCCGGTCTCCATGCGCAGCGTGCCGAACGCCTGCCCAACGCGACGGTGCACACCAACCGCGGCCAACCGGCGGTCCACGTAGTCGTAGTCGTCCACGCCAAAGACCGCTCCGAGCGTCGAGCCACTGTCAAACGCGCTGCGGAAGTCGTTGGTGATGTCGAGCGACCGGCCGGCACGCACGAGCGTGGTCCACGCCCCGCGCTCCAGCTGTGCGGACGCGCGCCCCCGAACGACCTGCTCGCTCCACGCCCACCCCGCGGTGCCCTGTAGCACCAACCCCGGAAAGGCGTCTCGAAAGCGGTGTTGCACCCCCCATCCGGTGAACGCTCCCTCGATGCGATTCACGCGCAGGGCGTCCATCACGCGCGGCACCCGAAAGTCGGTACGCGGCGCCCCGGTGGGCCGCCACACGTCGGGCGCGAGGTCGTCGAAGTCATCGCTGTGGACGCCACTCGTGAGATCCCCCAGGTCCCGCCGCCACTCACGAAATGCAGCCAGAGACTCGGCAGCCACACGGGCCAGGCGATAGGGGGACGGCACCAGGGAGTCGACGCGCGCCACGATCACGGTGTCGTTGACCTGGTGCTGGCGGTAGCGCGAGACGATGCGAAAGATGTTGCGGGCATCAGTCGCCGCCGTCCACGCCGCCTGGGCTTCCCATCGCTGGTAGGTGGGCAACCAATAGCGTCCCTCGAACTCGCCGTTCTCCAGCTCAACGAACGCAATGGCCTGGAAGCCACTGAGGGCAAACGCGCGCAGTGCCAGGTTAGGGCGCGCTGGCCGCGGGGCGACGAAGTACCCTCGCATGCGTACCAACTGGTGGCGCGTCGCGTCCAGGTCCAGCTCCCCGCGAAAGACCACCGTGCGTGGGGGGAGGTCGGTGCGTGGTTCGACCGTAACTCGCACGATCGGCAGCTCCCGGTCGCCAACCCGCATCGTGATGACGGTGTCACCCCCGGAGAAGCGATACACGCGATCGCGATCCGCGGCGAGCGGATGGATCGCACTCATGGGTTCACGCTGCTGTCGGCGCACCGTGCGACGCGAGGTGTCGCGTCCGAACAGAATCGAGAGCCGGTTCCCGTAGAGGATCGGCACCGTCCAGGGCGACGTCATGAACCCCAGCGACGAGAACTGCAGCCCCAGCGATTGGGATCGGTACCCGATGACCCGTTGCTCAAAGTCGCCCGGTACCCGCCAGCGCACCTCGTTCTGCACCTGCTCCAGCGAGACGACTCCCTCCATTCCCTCTGCGCGACGACCGACGATCGCAATCTCGCTCTCGACGGTGGCCCGGTAGGCCGTGAGCCCGGCCGGAACGTCGCGATTGCGCCGTGACGCCTCCGCGACGAAAGCGCGAAGCTGTTCGCTGGTGTACGAACTGTCGGGCGTGATGGCGCCGAGCTGGGCGATGAGCAGGAACGCGAGCATGTCGAGCAGTACGCCTTGGGCGGGGGATGAGTTCCGGCGGTACGGTGGTCGAGCGGAAGCCCGGGCTCAACCCGACCCAGTCGTCGTCGGCCTCGCCGCCTCGTTAGCCGCGCCGTCGCAGGCGCCAGCCGACCAGCACGATAACGAAGACCAGGGCACCCCACTTCACCGCGGGATGCGACATCCAGTGCGCCACGGCCATGCCGCTTGCCGTGAACGCGAACACGCCCGGGACGATGCCAAGCGCCGTGGTCCACAGGAAACGTCCCGCCGGAATTCGCGCGATCCCGGCCGCATAGTTGACCAGGTGAAAGGCCACGATCGGGGTCAGGCGCAGGACGATGAGTTCCACGACCCCGGTTCCCTGGCCAAGGGCCGCAACCCTCTCCTGTCCCCGGGCCCCGAGCCAGCGCTGGCCAAAGCGCTTATGCAGCCATCCAGCCCCGCGAAAGGAGATCCAGGCGCCGCACATTGCGCCGCACCAGGTCACCGCCGAGCCAGTCCAGAGACCAAGCACGGCACCATTCAGCATCGCCGGCAGCTCGGCGGGGATCGGGACGACGGCACTCACCGTCATCAGTACCAGGCAGGCCGGGATGGCGAGCCAGCCGAGTTCCTGCAGGAGGGTGATGAGGGCGTCCGGGGACGGCAGGCTCATGGAGGCGGAGGGGCGATGCCGAGGAGGACGAGGATGGCGAACGATCAACAAAAAAGGCGAAGCACGAGAAGCACGGGCGGCCCGGGCAGCACGCGCGGCACGACGGTGGGCCGCGCGTGCCTCGCTCGTGCTTCCCGGGATGCGTGCGGCGCGTGCTGCTCGTGCTGCTCGTGCTGCACGTGCTTCATCTGTTTGCAGTCCCCGCTACTCTTCCGTCGTCGCCCCCCGCGATCCTTCGATGAAACTCGCGATGTCCCGCTTGAGCTGCCGCAGCAGGGGCGGGACGATGTACATCATGTGGCCACCCTCGTAATACGTCAGCTTCACGCGATCCTTGTACGTCTGCTCGTAGCCGAGGTGATCGAACGTGTACTCCGTCCCACCGAACGGCGTGGCAAAGTCGTAGTACCCGTTCGCGACCAGCACCTTGAGGTACGGGTTCTTCGCCATCGTCGCGCGCAACGACTCGACGAGGTTCAGGTACCGGTTCTGGAACGGCATGTAACTCCACGGTTGAACCTGTCCGCTCGTGAAGTACGGCAGCTCGGTGGTGTACCCGAGGTCGCGCCGGACGTAGTCGAGAAACAGAGCCGTGTACGGCCCGCTCAGGGCATGGTTCGACGGGTCAAACTCCTGCGTCTCGCCAGCGTCATCGGCGTCCAGCGCCGTGTAGCGACCGTCGAGGCGCCCGATCATCAGCCCGCGGTCGCGCAACAACTCCTTGCGAAAGCGCTGGTCCGAGACACGCAGGTTGGCCTGCTCAATGAACTCCACCGACAGGCCGCTGTACCGCGCGACCTTCTGCGCCACGGCACGCCGCTCCTGCGTCGTTAGGCGGTTCCCCTTTACCAGGGATGCCAGGTACTCCCCAAAGGCGAACTGCCGGCTCTCGTCCACGGCCTTCGCCAAGGGCATCGCCTGCAAGTCTGCCGGGAGCTTCTTATGATACCACGCGCTCGCGGTGAACGACGGGAGGAAGTTGGCGTACGGGTAGTCGTTCCCGGCGACGTACCCTTTGGTCTGGTAGTCGAGGATCGAGGAGACGAGGACGATCCCGTTGAGCTCGATCCCATGCCGGTTCTGCAACTCCTCCGCGACCCCGGCGGAGCGCATGGTGCCGTAACTCTCCCCGAGCAGGAATTTCGGTGAGCGCCAGCGATCAAACCGCACGAGCCAGGTGCGAATGAACGCCGAGACACTCTCGATGTCACCGCGCACGCCGGTGAACTGGCTCGCCGGCTCGCCTTCCGCGGGGCGACTGAATCCGGTGTTGATCGGGTCGATCATGACGATGTCGGTCACGTCGAGCGGCGACTGGTCGTTGTCCACCAGTTGGTAGGGCGGCGCTGGCTGGAAACCATCGGCCGCCATTTGCACGCGCTTGGGGCCCATGAGCCCCATGTGCAGCCAGATCCCAGGGGACCCGGGACCGCCGTTGTAGGTGAAGGTGACGGGCCGCGTCTTCGGGTCCATCCCCTCACGGGTGTAGGCGACGAAGAAGAAGTGACCCCGCGCCTTGCCGTTTGGATGACGGAGCGTCAACCTCCCGGTGGTGGAGCGGTACTTCACCTCGGTGCCGCCGATGGTGACGGACCCGACGTTGCTCGAGAACCGGTCGTCGCTGGAGGCCGCCGCGGCCTCCAGCGCCGGGGCAGCGGTGGCCGTAGAAGGACGTGCCTGCGCCGACAAGGCCAGGACGGGGGACAACAACACCAGGAGGGAGGCGCGCATGGCTCTTTCGCGTTGGCGTGAACTGGTGGGGCGTCGGAAAGGAAACGCCGGGCGTCGACTCCTGCTACCGGCCGCGGCGATCTCGGCCGTGATCCTCGTGGCATCGGTGGCGGCGAGCGAGGCCCGCGTGGCCGCCCCGATCCCGGAGCGCCTGAGCGATGCCGAGTTCTGGGCATTGAGTAGCGACCTGTCGGAACCTGCCGGGTACTTCCGCTCCGACAACCTCGTGGGGAACGAGGTCACGATGCAGCACCCCATTCCCGCATTGGTGGACGCGACCCCGCGGGGTGGCGTGTACCTCGGCGTCGGTCCAGACCAGAACTTCACCTATATCGCGGCGATGAAGCCGAAGATCGCGTTCGTGGTGGACATCCGCCGCCTGAACGTGATGCAGCACCTCTACTACAAGTCGTTGTTCGAGTTGAGCGCAACACGCGCGGACTACCTCTCGCGCCTCTTCGCGCGCCCCCGTCCGTCCGGCCTGGATACCACCACGTCGATCGAGGCGATGATGCTCGCCTATCAACAGGTGCCGGCTGATTCGGGCCTGTACCTGCTTACGATGCAGGAGCTGCGGGAGCACTTGCGTACCACGCACGCGTTTCCCATGACCGATGCGGAGTACGCCGGCATCGAGTATGTGGCGACCGCGTTCTACACGGCGGGGCCGGAGCTGACCTACAACTTTGGTTCGGGTCGAGGGGGGCGTGGCTTTGGCGGCGGTCGCTACATGCCTACATATGGGCAGATGATGGCTGAGACCGATGCGCAGGGAGTGCCGCGGAGCTACCTGGGGAGCGAGGAGAACTATCGCACCGTGCGCGAGATGCAACGCCGGAACTTGATCGTGCCGGTCACCGGAGACTTCGCCGGGCCCAAGGCGTTGCGCGCCGTCGGCAACTGGGTGCGTGCCCACGACGCGACGATCTCGGCGTTCTACACAAGCAATGTGGAGCAGTACCTCTTCCAGTCCGACGTGAACTGGCGCGCCTTCTTCTCGAACGTGGCGACCTTGCCGTTGACCCCACAGAGCACCTTCATCCGGGCGTTGTTCAACATGGGGGGATACGGCCCGTCGCCCGGACCACGCTCCGTGACGATGCTCTGCCCGATCGAGCGTCATGTGGCGGCGTACCATGCGGGGACGCTGTCGTCGTACTATGACGTGGCGGGGTGCCCGGCGCGGTAAGGGCGAACTGCCACGGCGAAGCACGAGGGGTACGGGCAGCCCGAGTAGCACGAGCAGCACGGGACGCGTGCTGCTCAGGCCCCGTGCTGCCCGTGCTGCATCGGTTCGCTCTTGGCCGGTTCGTTCCTACTTCCGAAGTACCACCGCATCAATCACGTGCACCATCCCGTTTGACCCGCGGACCGAGGCGAGGATCTTCGCGTCGTCGATGTAGGTGTCCTCGCCCTTCTTGCTGATCGTTGCCTGGCCGCCATCGGCCATCCCGAGGACGAGGCCGTCCGTGAGCTGGGCAAGCTCGAAGGCTGACACGGTGACGTGATGGTGCAGGATGTTGCGGAGCTTGTCTTCGTTCTCAGGCTTGAGCAGATCTTCTACCGTTCCCTTGGGGAGCTTGTCGAACGCCGCGTTGGTCGGCGCGAACACGGTAAACGGGCCCGCATTGGAGAGCGCGTCGACCAGCTTCGCGGCCTGAACCGCAGCGACCAGGGTCGTGTGGTCCTTGGAGCCTACCGCAATCTTCACAACATCCGGCTGCGACTCGCTGTCCTTCACACCTGACTGTCCGGTGAGTTGGGACGGGTCCGCCCCGGCGGCGGCACCCTGCTGTTCGGCGGGCTGGCATGCCACCAGGGCGACCAACACGGTTCCAATGAATGCACGCATTGCGAGATCCTCTCTCCACAACCCCGGACGGGGCTGGCTGGGGCGCACCCCTGACGGCGCACCGGTGAACTACGGCGGGCCGAAAATGGGTACTCCCAATACCGCTTTCTGTAGGACCGCTCCCTAGGCGGGCTCAGGGATTCGGTGACGCGGTGTCAGCGATAGCGGCTACAGCCACATCGAAGCACGAGAGGTCGGGGCAGCACGCGCTGCACGCGACCCTACTGCGTGCCGCCCGTGCTACCGTGCTTGCTCGTGCTGCTCGTGCTGCTCGTACCGCTCGTGCTTCGTCTTGGCGGTTCGCCTACCTCAGCAGCGCGGCTCTTGCCTCGCTCAGCTGCCGCGCCACCGAGTTCGGTCCCGTCCCGCCCGGCACGTCGCGTCGCCGCACCGAGGCCTCTGCTGACAACGCGTCCATGACATCCTCGCCAAACGTCGGATGGGCCGCGGCGTACGCGGCGAGCGGCAGGGTGTGCAACTCGCGACCGCTCACCTCGGCCTCCCGCACGATCGCGCCCACGGCCTTGTGCGACTCCCGGAACGTGACACCACGGTCGACGAGGTAGTCGGCCAGGTCGGTCGCCATCATCACGCTCGACACGGCCGCGCGCATCCGGTCGCGCTGCCAGGTCAGCTCGGCGAGGGTGCCGGCGACCCCTGGCAAGACGAGCAACATCGCATCCACCGACGCAAAGAGCGCGCGCTTGTCGTCCTGCAGGTCCTTGTTGTAGCCGCTGGGCAATCCCTTGAGCGTCGCGAGGAGAGAGACCAGCTCGCCCAGGAAGCGACCGCCACTCCCGCGCGCAATCTCCAGCGCGTCCGGGTTGCGCTTTTGCGGCATCATGCTCGACCCCGTCGTGAACGTGTCGCCGAACTTCACGAAGCCAAACTCACTCGTGCCGAACAGGATGAAATCTTCGGCGATGCGCGAGACATGGCTGCCGAGCATGGCGAGGGCGAACAGCATCTCGACGATGAAGTCGCGGTCGGCGACGGCATCAATCGAGTTGGCGGACAGCCGAGCGAATCCGAGTTCGTCACGCAGCAGGTCGCGTGGGACCGGGAACGCGCAGCCGGCAATCGCCCCGGAGCCCAGGGGGAGCGTGGCAGTGGTCTGCGCGACATGCGCGAGGCGCTCGCGATCGCGCTGGATGGCCCAGAAGTGCGCCAGGACCCAGTGGGCCGCAGACACCGGCTGGGCCCGCTGCAGGTGGGTGTACGCCGGCATTATGTCGTTGACGAGCCCGTCCGCCTGCTCCAGTAACACCTGTTGCAGGTCCCGGACGGCCTGATCCACCGTGCGGCACGCCTCCATCACCCACATGCGGGCACCCGTGGCCACCTGGTCGTTGCGCGACCGTCCGGTGTGCAGCTTGGCCGCCGGGTCGCCAACGATGCCGTGCAGCATCCGGTCGACCATCGTGTGCACGTCCTCGTCGGACGGGTCCGGCTGGGCGCCCGCGGCCAGCCGCCGCGCGACCTCGTCGAGGCCGGTGACGATGGCGTCGCGCTCCGCTGCGGTGAGCACGCCGGCCACCTGCAACGCACGCGCCCACGACTGGGACAGCTTCACGTCGTGCGGCCACAGGCGATAGTCGACGCCAATCGACTTGTTCACGGCGTCCAGCGCGGCCGCCGTCTGTGCCCCAAAGCGGCCGCCCCACAAACGGTGCGAGGACGCCGGCTGGCCCGGCGTCCCCGTCGTGTCGTTGGTGCTCACGTGGCTAGGTCAGCTCGACCGTGGACTCGCTCGGTGCCTCGAGCTTGCCCTCGGCGATGAGCTGCTTGTCCTTGAGGGCACGCACCCGTTGCGGCAAGCCGAACAGGCGAATGAAGCCCGCGGCATCACTCTGCTGGTAGACGTCGTCCGCCCCGAAGGTGACGAACGCCTCGTCGTACAGCGCGTGGTCGCTCTGGCGCGAGACGATCGACGACGTGCCCTTGAACAGCGACAACCCGATTGTCCCCGTGACCCGCGACTGCACCACGTTGATGAAGGCGTCGTAGGCCTTCTTTTCGGTGGTCCACCAGCGTCCTTCGTAGACGAGGTCGGCGTAGCGCGGGGAGATCGCATCCTTCGCGGCGATCGTACGGCGATCGAGGACGAGCATCTCGAGCTCGGACAGCGCCTGGTAGAGCAAGGTGCCGCCCGGGGTCTCGTACACTCCGCGCGACTTCATCCCGATCAACCGGTCCTCGACGATGTCCGCGCGGCCCACGCCATGTCGGCCGGCGATCTCGTTGAGGCGCATCAGCAACGCCACGGGATCGAGCGCCACACCATTCACGCTCACCGGCGTTCCCTGTTCAAACCCGATGGTGACGACCTCGGCCGTGTTGGGCGCGTCGGCCGGATCGGTGGTCAGCAGGAAGAGGTCCTTCGGAGGTCCCTGGCCCGGATCCTCGAGCACGCCGCCCTCATGGGAGATGTGCCAGAGGTTGCGGTCGCGCGAGTAGATCTTCGCGGCGCTCGCCGCGACGGGGACGTTGTGCGCAGCGGCGTACTGCAAGGCGTCCTCGCGGGAGCGAATCTTCCACGCCGCTTCGCGCCACGGCGCGATCACCGGGAGTTCCGGCGCAAAGGCCATGTAGGTGAGCTCAAAGCGCACCTGGTCGTTCCCCTTTCCGGTGCAGCCATGGGAGAGGGCATCACATCCCGTGGCGCGGGCAACATCCACCTGGCGCTTCGCGATGATTGGGCGGGCGATCGACGTGCCGAGCAGGTACTTGCGATTGTAGATCGCTCCGGCGCGCAGGGTCGGGTAGCAGAAGTCCTCGACGAACTCGCGGCGCATGTCCTCGACGTAGCACTCGTCCGCTCCTGACGCGATGGCCTTCTCCTTCACCCCACGAAGTTCGTTCACGCCCTGGCCGACATCAGCCGCCACGCAGACGACCTTGGCGTCGTAGTGCTCCTTGAGCCAGGGGACGATGACCGACGTATCAAGCCCGCCTGAGTAGGCGAGCGCAATCTTGCGCATGTTGGGACTCCGAGACGGAATAGGTATTCAGAAGGGCTGCATAATCTACCACATGTGCAACCCGAGTCAACCGGGTGCGAGCGTCTAGGCTTCGGCGATGCGGCGCAAGCGCTGCGCGACGGCTTCGCGCGCGGTATGCGACCGGCACACGATGAGAATGGTGTTTTCTCCGCCGATCGTGCCGATGACTTCATCCCATCCGGCATCATCAATTGCCTCGGCGACCGGCTGCGCCCCGCCATAGATGGTCTTGAGCACGAGGAGTTCGCCCACACCATCAACTGAGGAGAAAAACTGCGGCAGGACCTCTTCCACCAGGGTGCGATCGCCGGTGTCGGCGCCAAGCGCCTCCGGTGTGACGTACCGCGGACCGTCGGGCGTCGGCAGGCGCGCGATGCGAAGCTCTCTCAGGTCACGTGACAAGGTGGATTGCGTCACGTCCCACCCGGCTTCATGCAGCAGGACGCGGAGGTCCTCCTGCGACGCCACGACCTTGCTCGTGATGAGCTCACGAATGGTCTGCTGTCGAGTGCGCTTTGACACGGGGGTCGGTGCGTAGGAGGGAGATCAACGGGGCGGCGGGACGATACGCCGGACCGGGGCGAGGCGGTAGGCGCACACGCATCCGCCATCACATTGGCTCCCCGATGCCTTGACATAGGCCGTCTGCAACTATATGCATTATTGGTGCATAAGATCCCCGTTGGCGTATTCGGGGCCAGCGGGTACGCTGGCCGCGAACTCTGTGGTCTCCTGGCCGACCACCCGCACTTCTCGTTAGCCTTCGCGACCGCGAACGCCCAGAGAGGGGAACGTGCGTTTATCGGTGGGCGCGAAGTCCGCTTCATTGCAACGGATGACGCACCACTCCGGGGGGCAGAGCTGATCTTCAGTGCGCTCCCACACGGAGCCTCGGCCACCTGGGTGGAGCGGGCACAGGAGCATGGTGCGCGGGTGGTCGACCTGTCCTCCGACCTGCGGCCGGGCCACACCTCGCTGGACGTCCCCTATGGCCTGACCGAGGTGAATCGTGCGGCCCTCTCCGGGGCGGAGATCATTGCGAACCCGGGATGTTATCCCACCGCGATCCTTCTGTCGCTGCTCCCACTGCTCGAGGGCGGACTGCTGCGCGCGGAGTCCACCGTCGTGGTGGACGCGGCCTCCGGGGTCACCGGCGCGGGCAACTCGCCAAAGCCGGAATTGCTGTTTGGTGAGGTCACGGAGAACTATCGCGCCTACGGAGTTGGCAATGAACATCGCCACCTCCCGGAGATGCGAGCACTCGTCCAGCGCCACACCGACGCGGTCGATCTCCTCTTCACCCCGCACCTGCTCCCGGTGGCCCGGGGCATCCTGGCGACGGTGACTGTGCAGCTGAACGCTCCAATCGACGACCCGCTCGCCCTTTGGCAGTCCCGGTTCGCCGGCGAACCATTCGTTGAGGTGACGGATGCGTTGCCCACGCTGCGGGATGTGCAGCACCGCAACGTCGTGCGCATGACCGTCCGACAGGCGGCGCAGATGCGCACGCCAACGCTCATCCTGCTGTCGGCGATCGACAACCTGGTGAAGGGCGCGGCTGGCCAGGCCATCCAGAACGCCAACGTCTCGTTTGGCTTCAACGAGACCGCCGGCCTGCCTCGATGACGCGCGTGATCAAGATCGGTGGTCGCGCCCAAGGTGACGCGGCCCTGGCGCCGGCTCTTGTCGCTGCCTTTGCCAAGGGCGAGCCGCTCTGCGTTGTGCACGGTGGTGGTGACGAGGTCACCGCCCTGCAACGCGCCCTCGGGCAGGAGCCGGTGTTCGTCAACGGACGTCGTGCGACATCGCCGGAGGAACTTTCGCTTGTGCGGATGGTGCTTTCGGGCACGGTGAACAAGCGCCTGGTCGGCGCATGGCTCAATGCCGGCCTGCCGGCGGTGGGTCTCTCCGGTGAGGATGGCGATCTTCTCGTCTGCGACGTATTCGGCGACGGGTCGCTGGGGGCGGTCGGCCAGCCGAGATCTGCCCATCCTGCCGTGCTGCGTGCGCTGCTCGACGCGGGCTTTGTGCCGGTCATCTCGCCGGTCGGGCGCTTTGCCCACGACGGCAGCGGCTGCAACGTCAATGGTGACGACGCCGCGGCGGCCATCGCCGGTGCCCTCCAGGCCAGCGAATTGTTGCTGGTCGCCGACGTGGACGGCTTTCGCGATGCCACGGGTGCCACGGTGGCCGCGCTCGACGCCGGGACCGCCGCGGCCCACATCACGAGTGGCGTGGCGACCGGTGGAATGATCGCCAAGCTGGAGGCCGCCCTTCGCGCCCTCGAATATGGCGTGACCCGCGTGCGCATTGGTGGCGTCGCGGCGATCGCCGATGCGACCCGCGGCACCGTCATCACGCGCGCCCCGCTCGCGGCGACGTATTAACACTTCCCATTGTGCCACGCCCATGTCTGTCATGACGCCTCCCGTGAACACCGCCGTCACCCCGTCCCTCCTCCCGACGTACAAGCGGGCCCCCATGGAGTTCGTGGGTGGTGAAGGCGTTGAGCTGATCGACAGCGACGGCAAGCGCTACCTCGACTTCACCAGCGGCATTGCCGTGAATGCGCTGGGGTACGGGGATGCCGGCCTGCAGCAGGCGATGAAGCAGGCAGCGGACGGCCTGGTCCACGTCTCCAACCTGTTTCGCACGGCCCCTGGCGAGCAGTTGGCGGACGCCCTCGTCCAACTGTCGTTTGCTGATCGCGTCTTCTTCTGCAACTCCGGGGCGGAGGCGAACGAGGGGGCCTTCAAGATCGCCCGTCGGTGGGCGCGCGGAATCGGCGGTCCCGCGAAGCATGAGATCCTTGCGTTCCGGGGGGCGTTTCACGGTCGCCTCTTTGGCACCCTGGCCGCCACCGATCGCCCCAACTACCGAATGCCTTTCCGGCCGCTGGCGGGCGGGATCTCGATCATGGAGCGCGACCTCGAGGACCTGGACCTGGCGCTGAATGCGGAGACCGTGGCCGCAGTCATCCTCGAACCGATCCAGGGGGAGGGCGGGGTGCGCGTGCTCGACACGGAATTCGTGCGTCGCGTGCGTGAACTCACGAAGGCGCGCCAGATCGCCCTCATCTTCGACGAGATCCAATGCGGGCTGGGCCGGACCGGGCAGGTCTTTGCGTACGAACACCTGGGGGTCACGCCGGACATCATGACCCTCGCCAAGCCGCTTGCGGGGGGGCTGCCCATGGGTGCCATCCTTGCCACCGAGACGGTGGCGAGCGCCATGCAACCCGGCGACCACGGAACGACTTTCGGTGGCGGTCCCTTCGTTGCCTCGGTTGCCCTGCATGTGGTGGGCCGGCTGTCCGACCAGACGATGCTCGCGCACGTGCGCGCCATGGGCGCGTTGTTGCACGACGGGCTCGAGGCCATGATGGAGCGGACGGACCGGATTCGTGCGATCCGTGGACGTGGGCTGATGCTCGGGATCGACGTGACCGAACCCGCCGGCGAAGTGATCGCGCGCGCGCGCGATGCGGGAATGCTCCTGGTCTCCGCGGGGGATCACACGATCCGGCTGCTGCCGCCCCTGGTCATCACGGCGGGCGACATCACGCGAGGGCTGGCGGTTCTGGAAACGGCGCTGGCAGGGTAGAGCTGTGACAAGAGCCCACTGATGAAGCACGAGCAGCACGAGTCTGGAGCAGCACGCGTCCCGTGCCACGCGTGCCGCCCGGGCTGCTCGTGCCGCCCGTGCTTCGTTGTGGCACGTGCACATGAAGCACGAGTCGTGAGCCTCCGGTTGCTTCGCGCCGCTGGTTGCCGCGTCTCCCGCCTGACTCTATACTCGCCGCATGCCCGACTACCCCTTTGTCCCGCTGCAGCACCAGCGGATCCCGATCGAGGAGTCGCTCCAGCGGGGCCGTGCGTTCCATGCCGAGATGGACCGGCGGCGCACCACGCGCCACTTCTCGACTGATCCCGTGCCGCGCGAGGCCATTGAGCTGGCGATCCGCACGGCCGGCACGGCCCCCAGTGGAGCCCACCAGCAGCCCTGGACGTTTGTCGCCATTGCCGATCCGGAACTCAAGCGGCGCATCCGGGAGGCCGCCGAGGCCGAAGAACACGCCTTTTACCACGGACGCGCGCCCGAGGGCTGGATCGACGCCCTCGCCCCGTTAGGCACGGACGAACACAAGCCGCACCTCACCGACGCGCCCTGGTTGGTGGTTGTCTTTCGCCAGGCGCACGGCGTCGGGCCCAACGACGAGAAGATCACGCACTACTACACGCAGGAATCGGTGGGCATTGCCATCGGGCTGTTCATCGCGGCGATCCATCGCATGGGGCTGGTCTCCCTGACCCACACCCCCAATCCGATGGCGTTCCTTGCCGAGTTGCTTGGGCGCCCGGCGAATGAACGCGCGTACCTCATCATGCCAGTCGGCTACCCCGCGCGGGATGCGCGCGTGCCGGACATCCACCGCAAGCCGCTCGAGGCGATTGCGGACTTTCGCTAGAAGACAAACCCGAAAGTGACCGGGATTGTGCGCAGGTCCTTGAAGAAGGCCTGGGTGTCACCCGCCGGCACGTTGTTGAACCGGGCCTCGATCAACCCCGAAATGCCGCCCATCCGGACCCGGAAGCCGGCGCCGAAGTTGAGCGAGGCGTTCACGTCGCTGAACGACAGGGTGGACGCGGTCGCGTCGCTGGCCACTTTCACAGCACCCACGCCGGCAAGGAGGAACGGCTGCACCCGACCCGAGCCAAGGGGAAGTTCCAGGTTGGCGAACCCGCCGAGCAGGGTGGTTACGGCATCGGAGTAAGCGTCGCGCCTTGCCCCGGCGGCGGCCCCACCGGGGGCGCCAGCGAGTCCGGTGAGCACCTCGGACAACTCCTTGAAGCCGAATCGTGAGTAGCTCAGCTCGGGCCGGAGTCGAAGCGCGCCCGTCTTCAGCTGAAGGCCAACGTCGGCGTGGACGCCGTAATCGTGATAGTCCGCGAACGAGCCGGTTGGCAGCTGCAGGCCCCCGGTGACGACGAGCCGAAACGGGCGTTCCGCTCCCTGTGCCCTGGCGGAGAGTGGCAGGCAGGCGAGGACCAGCAGCAGGCGGCGCATCTTGAGTGCCTCAGGTGAAGATGGGTCGAACCAGATGGAAACGACCCGACACCCGTGCAATTCTCACCCCGCGCTAAAAGCCAAAGACGGCGATGACGAGGGCGATCAAGGCGACCAGGAGGGCGGCGGACGCCAGCAGCCCGCGCAGACGGCGCGGCTGCGGAGGCGGTGGCGGTGGAATCGGCGTGACGCGCAACGCGGGGACGCGGATCCCGGCTCCTGGACGCGCACGCGGGGTCTCAACGTGAGCGCTGATGACCGCAGGCTGCTCGGGCGAAGGCCCCGGGACCTCATGTTCGAGCGCGACGGCCGGGTCGAGCCCAGCCGGCGCCACATCGGGGAGTGGTTCGACGGTTGCGACCGGTGGAGGCTCTGTCTGGGTGGTGATGACCGGCGTCGTGGGTTCCGGCCCGGGGGTGACCGGCGGTGGTGCGGCGTCGCTCACCGGTTCCGCCGACGTCGCCAGCTCTCGCACTGCCGGCTCGCGCCGCACGGCCGCAAACGCACGAGGGACTGCGACCCCGTGGTCGCGCGCCACCCGCAGGCTCGCCCGGGTTCGCGCGATGCGATGCAAGCCGTGTACGGCCGGGGGCGTTGGGGGGGGAGGGGCCGGCGGAGGCGACGGTTCGGTGCGTCCGACCGGGTCGCGGCGCACTGCCCCAACGATCGGCTGCGGTGCGGGTTGTCGCCCCTCTCGTGACGCCATCACGGCCACGCCAGGGGGTGTCACGGCCATGGGTCGGCGGGTCGCGGTGTGGCGCGGGGACTCCGTCGGTGTCGCTTGCTCCGCATTCCGGCCGGCCACGGGTGGTTGTGGCAGTGGGATCACGCCTTCGAAGGCCGGAACTGGCGGGACCTCAACGACGGGCACGACCGCCGGCCCTGCGGCGGGCGCTTCCATGGGACGGGCGACCGCCGAGCCCCGGGAGAGGACCAGTCGAGGCCGAAACTCCACATCCACGACGATATCGGCGTCCAGCACCGGCAGCGGCGCCCGCGGCGGCTCCAGGGCCGTGACTTCCTCCCGCGACGCACGCACGCCGTGCACCTCAACGCGGCCCGCGCAAGCGCAATGCAACGCGTCCGCGAGGTCGAGCAGGACGGGCGATCCCGAGAGGAGGCCTTCGACCAGCTCCTGGGCGTACGCGTCGGGTCCAACAAAATGCAGCTGGCGATCGCTCGCGTGCTGCGCGAGGGCTTCGGGGGACGGACAACCTCCGGGAAGCGACCAGTATCGGCGCCGATCCGGCGGGATCACATCGCGGAACGCCACGGGAAGACGGGCCGCGTTGATGCCCCCCGCGTCCAGTCGCGCCAACATCTCGGCCGGGGTGATTCGCTCATCGATGGCGGGATCGTCCGCGCCTTCGCATCCCCCGATGTAGACGATGCGCAACGCCTGGTCGGGCCAGGCCATTCGGAGGTATCGGGCGGCCGCGACCGCGGGAGCCACCAGACCGATGAGGTGAGGCGCGAGTTCGTCACCCGCAGCCAGCAGGCGCTTCCGGATCCGCGGGCAGGCGCAATACACCTTGGGGCGGGAGTCGCCGGAGAGCATGTGCCGCACCGCATGCTCGGCCAGCAGCTCGTCACCCCAGCTGGCCGGCACGACGAGCGAGAACCCTGCCGCCAGGAGAGCGTGCGAGAGCTGGACCGGTCGCGCTGGGAGCGCCGCCAACAGCATGTCGCTCCCCACGATGGCAATCTCGTGGGCAGGGCGGTTGCTGTATTCCGTGGCGCGTGCGGTCATTCTGGGAGATTCAGACGGGCTCTACGGTAACAAGAGCAAGCCCGGTACCACGACGCTTCGCGCCAGGGAGTGCTGTCGCATATTGTTCCATGACAGGCAGTTACCGCGTCGATGCGACCGGCATGCCCCCCCCGTTCCATCTCCCCAATGCCGCTGTCCGCCGAGGAGCTCCGCCGATACAGCCGACAGATCATCCTCCCCGAGCTGGGGGTGGAAGGTCAGGAGCGCTTGTCGCGCGCGCGTGTGCTGGTGGTGGGGGTGGGAGGCCTGGGGGGGCCGGTCGCGATGTACCTCGCGGCGGCAGGAATCGGGGAGTTGTGCGTCGTCGATCCGGACCAGGTGGAGTCCAGCAACCTGCATCGGCAGGTGCTGTTCCGGACCGAGGACGTGGGGAAGGACAAAGTGCAGGTCGCCGCGCAGAACCTCCAGAGCCTGAATCCGAACATTCAGGTGCGCCCGGTGCGCGCGCGCCTCGATGCGGCAAACGCCATGGAGCTGATCGCGCCGTATGACCTGGTGCTGGACGGCACCGACAACTTCGCCACGCGGTACCTGGTGAACGACGCTTGCGTGCTTCTGGGCAAGCGCAATGTCTTCGCCAGCGTCCTGCGATTCGATGGGCAGCTCACGGTGCTCGGCGACCCGGACGGTCCGTGTTACCGATGTCTGTATCCGGAGCCTCCCCCGGCGGGGGTCGTTCCGTCGTGCGCCGAAGCGGGGGTCCTGGGGGTGATGCCCGGGCTGATGGGCATCCTGCAAGCCACGGAAGCCCTGAAGCTGATTGCGGGGATCGGGACCCCGCTGGTGGGCCGCTTGCTCCTGGTCGATGCGCGCCGCATGGCATTTCGTGAGATGCGCGTCGTGCGGCGGGCGAGCTGTGAAGCGTGCGGGACGCGCACCCTCCGTTCACTCGTTGAGGTGGATGCGGCGTGCGCGGTGCAGGCCCCGGTTGCTCCGGCCGGCGGCGTCGGCCAACTCGCGCCCCACGAATTGCAAGCGTGGCGTGCGAGGGGGCGGAGTATTCAGCTGGTGGATGTGCGGGAGCCCTGGGAATACACAGCCGTGCACCTCGACGGGGCCGTGCTGGTGCCACTCGGTGAGGTGGTCGACCGCGTGCAGGAGCTCGACGCGACCTGTCCGACCGTGGTGTATTGCCACCACGGTGCGCGGAGCCAGGCGGCGGCCACCTGGCTCGCCGGTCAGGGGTTCCGGGAGATCTGGAATCTTGAAGGTGGGATCGATCGCTGGTCTATCGAGGTAGATCCTGCGCTGCCGAGGTACTGAGGATCACCAGCGTCTTGGGGCAGAAGTCCGGTCAGCGAGCGAAATGCCAGACCGGCCGTCCGTGACCTCTGTCACCTATTCTCGCGTCGCTTGAGGTTCCGGTGAGGTAGGTCCGGCGTGGAGGATGAACGAGGGCAGGCGTAGGAACATATGGCGACGCTGGAGTGATCACGGAGTATGTAATCTGTTGTTGAATAACAGGTTACATGGTCACCAATGACCTCATGGAACCCCCGACGGGCGGGGAGGAAGTGGCCCCAAATCATGGAGCGTGGGGGCGGGTAACCAGGGTGTAGCGAAACGAATCACTGATGCGCAAGGTGACTGAGGCACGGAAAGTTCGTCCGAAGGGGGGTTGGAAGAACCACAGAACGCCAACCCGAATCCCGCTCAGGACGGATATCCCCGATGCTCTCACGCCGCCATTTCGCCGTCGCCGGCCTTCTCGCCGTCGCCTATGCCACCACCGCCCAGGCGCAGGGCGGAATAGTCTCCAACACCCCGACCGTCGCGCTGAGTGCGACGAAGGTTGCGTCGCTCACGGTCACGATCAACTCGGGTGCCACGCAGACGTTGGCGACGATCACCGATAACGCGGTGAACAACTTTGCGAGCCCGGTGAACATCACCACTGCGTGGGACATCAATCCCAGCGCCTCGGCGGTGGTCTTGGTGGGCTACTTCAATACGCCAGCGTCGGCCCTGCAAAACGGCACCTTCAACATTGCCTCGAGCCTGGTGAAGGGTCGTCTCGGGACCTCGGGCGCCTACAACGCGTTTACCGGCGGCGTCGTGACGGGTGGCGCGACGAACATTGGCGTGGCGGGTGGCACGCTGCAGTTGTTCTCGCAGGCGATCACGGGTGTGAACCGCAACGCGAACCGCACCGACGACCTGTACCTGCAGCTCGACCTCACGGGTCAGTCCACGGTGCCTGGTTCGTACACCGGCACGCTCAACCTGCGCGCCATTACCCAGTAAGCGACGGCGAACGCCCGGCCCCCCACCATGCGTCGCACGTTGGTCACCGGCATTCTTGCGCTGGCACCCCTCGGGGTGTCAGCGCAATCCGGCGTGGTCTCCAGCACGGCGACGGTCCTGCTCAGTGCGACGAAAGTCTCGCAACTCAGCGTCACGGTGACGTCGGGCGCCACGCAAACGCTCGCGAGCATGACCGACGGGGTCGTGAACGCCTTTCCCTCGCCGGTCACCATCACCACGGCGTGGAACCTGAGTCCGTCGACCTCCGCCGTTGTCCTGGTGGGGTATTTCACCGCCCCAGCGGCTGCGTTGAGTAACGGAACCAACACCCTGCCGTCGAGTCGTGTGCTGGGCCGGCTGGGCACCAGCGGCGGCTTCGCGCCGTTTTCGGGCGGCACCGTAAGCGGCGGCGCCAGCACGATCGGTGTCGCTGGCGGTACGCTGCAGCTCTTCTCGCAGGGGATCTTTGGGTTCAACCGCAACGCCAGTCGCACCGACGCCCTGTACCTGCAGCTCAACCTGGCCGGGATCACGACCGTTCCCGGCACCTATACCGGCACGCTGAATCTGCGCGCCATCACCCAGTAGGCCTCGCCATGCTCCGTTGTGCGCGCTTCTGGCGCCTTGTCGTCTCCGCGTCCCTGTGTGTGGCCGCGTCGGCGAGCGCGCAGACCATCCGCCCCGCGGTGACCGAGTATCCGCTCCAGGCGCGCGGCAAGTTCGACCTGGTCAACGAGACGTTGTTCCCGATGACCGTGGTCCTGGAGCCGCGTGGCTTTCGCGTGGACGAGGCGGGCGACCTCGCCGACACGCCGTTCGACAGCGCCAACGTCGAGCTCAAGCTTTCGGCCATGAGCTTCCGCATTCCGCCGCTGGCGTCGTACACCGTGCACTACGAGGCGCGGGCGAAGCAGCTGCCGGCGTGGTTCATGGTGTTGAGTGCGATGACCGGCGCGCGCACGGCCACCGGCCTCAACGTACGTATTGAGCTGCCGCACGTCATCTATCTCCTGCAGAAGGATGCCCTGCGCAAGGAGGCCGTAGCGGTGCGCGGTTTTGCGTATGACAGCGCCGCGGGCAAGGCCATCGTGGACCTGGAGAACACCAGCGGGTCCCTGGGGCGCGTGCTCGCGTCGGAGTTGTCGGCGGGTGGCAAGGGGAAGACGCCCTTCGGTGGGTTCCCGCTGTTTCCCAACAGCAAGCGCCGCGTCGAGGTGCCCTGGGAAGGGCCGGGCACCCCGGACAAGGTGATGCTCCGCTTTGCCAACTTCTCCGTTGAGGAGCGTCGGACCCCGTTGGCGGCGACCATGGATCGCCCCTGACGTGACTGCTGTCCCCGGCAGGACGACCAGCCAACGGAGGAGCGCCGACACGCGCTGCCTCCGTGTTGTCGTGGGTCTCCTTGCCGTGTGTGGTGTCTCCGCGCAGGGTCGCGCCCAAGTCAGTGCCGTGGGCACCTCGATCCCGACCCTGTCGGCCGTGGCGGCGTGGAACGTCCGCGCGGATTCCGGCGTCAGCGCGCAGGCCAACAGCATCACGCTGCTCATCACGTCGGGCGCGACGCAGTCGATCGGGGGCCTGGTCGATGGGGCGATCAACACCTTTGCGTCGCCGGTGCGCCTCAGCACGCAATGGTCGGTGACGTCGCTGATCACGTCGGTCGACCTGGTCGGGTACTTTGCCGCGCCGGCGTCGGCCCTCAGCAACGGCTCGACGAACCTCGGTTCGAGCCTCGTGGAAGGGCGGATGACGACGGGACGGGTGAGCACCTTCACCCCGTTTACGCAGGGGCCTGTGGGTGGTCAGGGGGTCGCGGGCGGCACCTTGCACCTCTTCCGCCAATTGATCATCGCCCCGTTCAATGGCGTCGGGCAGCGCAACGACCAGCTCGATCTCCGGCTGAACCTGCAGGGACAACCCGTGCTCCCAACCGGGACCTACCAGGGCACGCTCACGCTGCGGGCGACGGTCTACTGATGCGCGCGCGACTCGTCCTCCTCACCCTGGCGCTGGCGGGACGCGCCGACGCACAGGTCTTCCAGGTCCAGGGCGGGGGGTCGTCGCTGTTCGCCGGGTACGGCGGCCTGCTTAACGTGTGGGGCAACGGCTACGAAGCATCGTTAGGTGTGGGGTACCTCGATGGCCTCAAGGTGGGTGTGTCCGCCCGCCGCCTCCTGGCCCAGCGCGACACCCTGCGCCTCGGGAATGACTTGCTGCCGTTGGCGCTGGAGACCGACGTGTTCGCTGGTGGCGGCGTCGTCTTTGTCCAGGGGGCGTCGATCCAACGTCGCCGCGGACGCACGCAATCCTGGATCTTCGCCGGGGCGAGTGCCACGGCGATTGCCGCTCCGTCGTTTGGTGCGCAGCGGCCCGTGCATGCCATGGGCTATGCACGGGTCCGGCATGACGTCTCGCGCCAGTTCTACGTGACCGGTCACGCGGTGACGACGGACCGGCAGAGCCTGCTGGGTTCGGCGTCATGGACCCCCGTCGCGGGAATGCGGACCAGTGCGACCGCAGGCTTCGGGAGCAACGCGCCGTATGGTGCACTGGGGCTCGACATCCAGCGACCTACACTCGAGGTCAAGGCGTCGTTGGCCGGGCTCGGTCGCCACTTTCGGCGTACCTCCGCCCCGATGCCGTTGCAGACCGAACTCGAACGTGAGAACGCCGTTGTGCTCTGGAAGCCACGGGACGGGTGGTCCCTGGGTGTGGGACGCCAGCATTTTCGCCAGGACTCGGCATTTGTCGGGATACCGCAACGCGCCACACTCACCCAGCTCACCGCGTCTGCGATGGTGGGCGCGACAACGCTCTCCGGCGGCCACATGTGGTCGGCCGCCGGTGGCCGGCCCAGCGTGAGCTCCTACCTCACGACGCGCCAGACGGTGGGGTCTCGCCTGCAGGGCGAATTGTACCTGCTCCGCGTTTGGGAGCCCCGTCCGTCACGGGGGACCACGCCGGTACTGTTGCTTCGCGAAACGATCACCTCGGAGCTCTCGCTGTTGCAGACCATCACGAGGGACCGCGGTCGCACCGCCGTGAACTTTGGTGGGATGATGTCGCGCGGGCTGAGCGCGCTCAGCGTGGACTACCAGGTGGCGCACTCGCCCTACCTCACGAGCAATCCATTCATCCAGACCATGGGGATCAACGCGCGACTGCATGTGCGCGGGCTGTCGTTCTCGGTCGGATCGTTCGTCACGCCCGATGGGCGGGTGCACTACTCCGCCCAGGGGAACACCTTTCTCTATCGTGGTAACGCCGGTCTGGGGGCGCCGGACGCTGGCGCGACGCGCGTGAAGGGATACCTGGCGTCGGGTCGCGTGGTGGACGAGGGGGGCGCCCCTGTGGACGGGGCTGCCATGGAAGTGGGCGGCGAGTTGGTGTACACGGACTCACGCGGCCGGTTCTTCGTCCGTCGACCCTCCCGCGATCCCGTGTTGGTCCGCGTGATCGTGGATGACTTCCTGACGGGGGGCACCTGGGAAGTGGTGGAGGCGCCCGCGGAGCTGCGGCCTGCGCCGGACGATCGGGCCGTCCCTGCCGTGTTCGTCGTGCGGCGGCTGCCTCAGCGCGGCTGAGTCGCTCGTACGTCGATCTGGCGCCACTCGACGCCACGCCGCCGGAGCACCACGCGCCACGTCGCGGTCGCCGGAACGCCGGCAGGATCGACGATTCGGAAGAGCACCTGCGGGCCATGGACCGGGACCCCGTCCTCGCCTAACGACACCAGACGCCCGGAGGCGTCCCGCACATACAGCACGCGCCCCGGCGGTCCATCGGCCAGGTGAACAGTCAGCGTAGTGTCGCCGCCCGTGCCCACATCCACGGCGACATCACTGGCCTGGCGCGGGGGGTCAGGCAGTCGGGTCGCCACCAGGGAGACGCTGGTCGTCGTCGACCGCAGTCCCTGGCCGTGTGCCGTCAGGGGGAACCACCAGGCCAGCGCCAACAACCCCAGGGCGATCCACCAGGCCACGGGACGCGGTGCCGCGCGACCCACGACGCGTGGCCGACGCGGCGGGTGCCGTTCGCCTGTGGCGCGTCGACGTCGTCGGCGGCGGCGGAGAGTGTGAAAGGGCTCCATGGTGGCGAGTCTCGTCACCGCAGGGGGAGAAACTGCAGCGCGAGGTGGTGGCGAACGTGCGGGAGGGGAACGCCCCACGGAAGGGGAGGGGACAATGTGACGGCCACCGCCGTCCATCAGGGTGATCGTCGCGGCGCATTATCATTCGACTGCCACCCGCGCCGACCGATCATGCCCGATATTGCCTGTTCCCGCTGCCAGCAGACCCGCGCCGCGTTCGAGCGCCCGCCGTTTCCTGGCGCCATTGGCCAACGTGTGCTTGGGGAGATCTGCCAGACCTGTTGGGGTGACTGGCTGAAGCAGCAGACCATGCTCATCAACCATTACGGCCTGAACGTGATGGACCCCGAAGCACGCACCTTCCTGACCAGGAACATGCAGGGTTTCCTGTTCAAGGCGGGAGGAACGGAGGAGGTCGATACGACCAGGAAGGGGACGATCAATTGGTGACGTGCTGCGGGTGACGGATCGCCCACTCCTCAACGTCGGAACGGGAGTCCTACAAAACCGTTGAGATGTCCGCGCACGATCGAGCCACTTTCGTGACGGAAACAATGTTGACGGGTCCGGGGTATGGATGGCAGCATGTGTTGACCCTGGCGAGGACCCTGCCGTGCTCGCATTTCTGGAGGCACTTCGCGATGCGCTGATCGCGCGTGATGGTGACGCGATCCGACGCTTGTTGGCCCACCCGCTCGCGGGGATATTGCCCGACGGCGTCCGCGCCGAGGCCGATCGAGTCTTGAAAGGCCAAGCGTCCCCCATGGCTGTGCCCATCGCCACGCTTCAGCTGTTTCACCAGACCGCACACTGCCTTGGCGTGGTTCGGGAGGCGCGAGGAGCGGGGTCGGAAGAGCTGCCCCATACGGCGCGGCGTCGCACACCAACCGCACAGATCGAGCTTCCGTTACAGGTCGCGTGAACGGGCACAAAAAAAGCCCCCGGGGATTCCCCGGGGGCTTTCTGTTTCTTCGAGATCAGGGTTTGGTGACGTCAGCGGCCTGTGGGCCCTTCTGTCCCTGGACAATCTCGAACTCGACCTGGTCGCCTTCCGCGAGGGACTTGAAGCCATTCGACTGGATTGCGCTGAAGTGAACGAAGACGTCGGGGCCTCCCTCACGGGAGATAAAGCCGAAACCCTTTGCGTCGTTAAACCACTTCACGGTGCCTTGGATACGTGCCATCGTGCCTATCCTCTTCCCTCTGCGGGGCGAAACGGTGGAGCAGGAACGAGGACGCCGGCTGCGGACGCCCTCAGGTGCAAGTACCGGGTGTTACCCCGGACCCAAGAAAAAGCTCGTGCCCTCGAAACGACCGAGTGCACGAGCACGAACGATCGAACAGGACCCGACCTTCTAGGCAGCGCCCGCAATATAACGAGCCGTGCGACCACACGAAGCGCAGGTCAGGGTGACGTGCGACCGTGGCGGGGGTGGAACGTGCATCGGTTCGCGTTCAAAGGCACCGGACCCGCACGAGGGACAGCTCAGTGGCGATCCGGTGCGGTCTGACGCGATGAGGTGAAGGGCCTGGGCGGGGTTGTACGTGGCCGGACGGGGCTTGCGCATCAAAACCTCCCTTTCAGAAAGCGGTCCCAACACGGCGGGCGGCACCACCGGGCGGTTCCGTCATCCTGTGCAAATCCAGCTCTGCCAACCACTTGGAGCACAGTTCGTCCGTCCAGTCGCGCTGCTCGACATTAACGAGTGAGGGACGGGGAACCAACCGGAACGCCGTGGCCGGTAACGCCGTCTCGCACTGTCAACGCGCGGCGCCACGGAAGTGTTGTGCCGACAGATGTCGGCTCGTTCGCGCGTGGGGGACGGCGGTTGTCAGGAAACCGACGGTGAGGTTACCCGCCGTACACGATCTCGCCTTCGGAGTCGATGCCGAGCTCCTGGTCGAGGCCGCAAACGCCGCACACCCTGGTCACGATCCAGTGGGTCTTGAGGTCCTTCTTGTGGGTAGTAGGGGCGCGTTTGACACTGACCTTCTTGAACGAATACTCGAGGCAGTGGGCGCACGCATGGCCCCGCGCCACCTTTCCGGCGCGATCCTGGGAAATGGCCTTGGGCGCGGTCATTACCGCCTATCGATCTCCCCCCGTGAGGGCTTTCGGGGCACCGGGCCGGGTCGCGGCGGGTGTTGGGCTTTCGGTGCCGCTGGACTGGAGGAGTGCCCGCAGGCCACCGAGGGCTCCCATGACCCCGGAGGCCTCGCTGGGGAGGAAGATCGTCGAGCCCTTGCCCTGCGCGAGCAGGGGGAGCGCATCGAGGTACTTCTGGCTGAGCAGGTACATCGACGCTTCGCCTTCAGGCAACGATGCAGCGATTCGGCGAATGGCCTCGGCCTCGGCTTCTGCCATGGCGAGGCGTGCTTCGGCGAGGCCCTGGGCACGGAGGACCGCGGCGTCACGCTCGCCCTGGGCACGGAGCACCTGGGATTCGCGGACTCCCTCGGCCTCGAGGATCGCGGCCCGCTTGGTGGCTTCCGCGTTGGTGACCGAGGCGCGCCTTTCCCGTTCTGCGCGCATCTGCAATTCCATGGACTGCTGGATGTCCTTGGGCGGCTCGATGGCCTGCAACTCAACACGAGTGACATCCACGCCCCAGCCGAGGGAGGCTTCCTCGATGACCTCGCGCATGCGGCGGTTGATCTCGTCGCGCGAGCCGAGGGTGCTGTCCAGCTCCATCTCGCCGACGATGTTGCGCAGGGTGGTACGGGTCAGCGTTTCCAGGGCATAGGGGAGGTTCTGGACCGCGTACGTCGCCTTTTGCGGATCGGCGACGCGATAGTAGAGCACGGCATCAATATCGATGGTCACGTTGTCCTTCGTGATCACCGGCTGGCTCGGGAAGTTGAGCACCTGCTCGCGCAGGTCGATACGCTCGGTCGACCGCGCGGTCACCTTCTTGAGGCCGCCGACATCAGACTCGAAGAAGCGCACGTCGAGCGTACGCGGGCGTTCGATGAACGGGATCAGGATGTTCAGCCCGGAACGCGCGACCCGGTGGAAGCGTCCCAGGCGTTCGACGACGATCACCTCGGCCTGGCCGATGATCTTGATCGACTTGACGAGCAGGAGCGCCGCAATGACGGCGATGATGGCGGGACCGAACAGCATGGTGCCTCCTTACTTCCAGTCGGCGAGGAAAAGGTTGGTCTCGTTCGGCTTGTCGTTATGCCGGTTGGAGGCCCAGAGGAGCCTGGTGCCGTCCGGGCTGAACATCGGGAAGCCGTCGAACACCGGGGTGAAGGTCACCTGCTCGACCTGTGATGGTCCGGCCTTGTTGGCGTTCGCATCAACGAGGAAGAGGTCGAAGTTTCCGCTACGGGGACTTTGGTGGTTGGACGAGAAGATGATGCGCTGGCCGTCGGGGGTCCACGAGGGGCCGAAGTTTGCGCCGCCCAGGGCCGTCACCTGGCGCTGGTCGCTGCCGTCGGCGTTCATGACGTACAGCTCCACCTGCGATGGGCGGATCATCTTGCGGGCGAGCAACCCGCGGTAGGCTGCCAACTGCGCCGAGTCCGCCGGGTGGTGCGCGCGGTACACGATCTTCGTGCCGTCCGGCGACCACCACGGACCGCCGTCATAGCCGGGGGTGAACGTGAGTCGCTTCACGTTCGTGCCGTCAGCATTCATCGTGTAGATCTCGAGGTCGCCGTCCTTGAGTGACGTGAAGACGATGGTCTTCCCATCCGGCGAAAGCACCCCCTCGGCGGTATACACATTGTAGTTTGTCAGGCGCTGCAGGTCGGTGCCGTCACGCTTGACCGTGTAGATGTCGAACTGGTCGAGCGGCCAGACGTAACCGGCCGAGGGATCCGGGCGCGCTGGGCAGGTCGCGTCGTGTGCGTGCGAGGACGCGAAGAACAGCCGGTCGCCGCCGGGGAAGAACCACCCGCAGGTCGTCTTGCCGAGGCCATTGGACACACGAACCAGCCCACTACCATCGGCGCGCATGACGTACTGCTGGTCGCAGGTGCGGCCGTCGCGCGTGGACTGGAAGGTGATCCACTTGCCGTCCTTGCTGAAATACGCCTCGGCGTTTTCGCCGCCATTGGTCAGCTGGCGGAGGTTGGACAAGTGGCGTTCCGCCGACTCGGCGGCGACCACGGGCAATGGCGTGGCCCGTACACACGAAAGCGCCGCCACGAGGGTCGTGGCGGCGAACGTCATCAGGACTCTCATGCCCTGAACTTACTTGGTGGTCGGTCGGGCGGCGAGCGCGATCAATTCCTTGGTGGACGGCCCTGACTTGAGGATCGCGATGGCGCGCTGGAGTGGCGGATCGTCGGGGAGGGCGCGGCGTCGAGCCGTGGAATCGCCGAAGGCCGCGCGGGCAAACCGGTTTTCCATGTCGCGATCGATGTAGCGCTGGCCGGCGTCCCATACGGCGCGATCAATCTCGACGCCGCGCTTCTTGAGTCGGCCGTAGAGCTCCTCGCGCCACGCCGGAGCGACCTGGAAGTCGGGCTTGAGCTGCGTCTTCATTTGCACCCCGTAATCGTACAGGGTGACGTAGTACTCGGCCCGCTTGGGGGCCAGGGCACGGATGAGCTGCTGCTCGGCGGTCGTGAACGTATCCGGGCGGACGCTGAGGTCCGGGGTGATCGCGCCGCCGCCATACAGCATCCGGCCAGCCGTCGACTTGTAGGTCGGGCGCGCCTTTCTGGCGCTATCGGACTCCAGCGAGTCGGGGTGCACCTCCACGAACTGTCCGTCGGGCATGAGCTTGCGCTCCTTCTGGATCGAGCGCCCGGCCGGCGTAAACCACTTGCCGGTGGTCATCTTGAGGGCATACCCACCGTCCAGGTTATAGACGGTCTGCACGAGCCCCTTCCCGAACGAGGTGTTGCCGAGAATGAGCGCGCGATCGTGGTCCTGCAGCGCACCGGCGACGATTTCGGCGGCCGATGCGGAGTATTGGTCGATGAGAATGACAATGGGGAGGTCTGGCGCCATCGGCCGTTCGCGCGCCGCGTACACCTGTGGCTCAGCTCCACGTCCGCGCACCGACGCGATCTCGGCACCCTGTGGGAGAAAGAGGTTGGAGATCGACAACGCCTGCTCCAGGTAACCACCCGGATTGCCCCGCAGGTCCAGGATGACTCCCTTCACCTTCTGCGCCTGGAAGTTGCGGATCGCGGCGGCGATGTCGCGGGTTGACGACTCGTTGAAGTTGTCCAACGGGAGGTAGCCGACGCCGTCGAAGGTGATGGCGTATCCAACCGCGGGCACGCGGATGACGCGGCGTGTGAACGACGTCTTGATGGGCTCATTGACCCCCGGGCGCGCAAAGGTGACCGTCACCTTGGTGTTGGGCGTCCCGCGGAGTGAGTCGGCGACGCGTGCGTTGCTCCACCCGCGAGTCCCCAGGGTGTCGATGGCGACGATCACGTCACCTTCCGTGACCCCATTTTCCTCCGCGGGCGTGTTGTGGAACACCCGTGCGACGACCGCGCCCTTGCCGGGCTGGTTTTCGATCGACATGCCAAGCCCGCCGTAGCGTCCGCCGGTCGTGGTGTTGAACTGCGTCATCTCCCGCGGGCTCAGCAGCTCGGAGTATGGGTCCTGCAGCTGGCTCACCAGCCCCCGGGCCGCCTTCTCGTAGAGCATGGCTTCGTCCACCGAGTCCACGAAGCGCGACTGGACCAGGTCCAGTACCTGCCCGAGGAGGCGTCCTCCGTCCTGCGTTGCCCGTTCCTGGGCGATAAAGCCGCCGGCCACCAGCGGGGCGACGACGATGATGCCAAGGGCGGCTTTCCTCATGCGGTTCATGCGGGAAATTCCGGAAGGAGGGGTGTCCTAATACTGCATCGAATACGCCCGGAGGGCAGGGTAGTTCCTGAATTCGGACTGATGCGAGGGGGGAAGGTCACCGGGGAAGAGCAACTGCCAGGGCGAAGCACGGGGAGCACGGGCAGTACGGGCAGCACGGGGGGCACGGGGGGCACGGGTCTCGTGCTGGCTCGTACCGCTTGTGCTTCATCCGTTCGCTTTTTCCCGCGTCGCCAGGACGTAGTCTACGTACCAGACCTTGTCCACCTGATGCACCTTGGCGTCCCGAACCAGCCCGGCGGCCAACAACATCTCGTGGGCAGGCTGCAAGACGCGCTGCAAATGGGACGGGTAGCGTTGGACGAGGGGCATCTGCTCTGCCAGGGCTTCCAGGCCGATACGCCAGGTCACGGTGTCCTCGGCCCGAGCGACCTCCAGCAGACGGTACAACCGCCGTGCGACCGGGGACTGGAGCGCGGCGTATTGGGACGCGACAAGCGTCGTTACGTGGCCGGACGCGAGATTGCCGCGCACCACATGCGATAGGACGACCCGGGCATCTCCGGGCTCCGACGTGGTGACATTGGCAAAGAGGGCGAGCTGGTCGCGATCGGCCACCCGGCGGCGGTCGATCGAGACGGCCTGGAGAACGGTAAAGCGACCCTGGATCGCATGGCCGGCGGCGGCGCTGTAGTAGGCCTCGTGCGACTCCAGCCCGGTACGCTCCAGCCGGTTGAGCGCCGCGCGCAGTTGTTCATACGTGCGCCCGTCGGCACGTCGGCCAATGGACCGAAGAAAGGCGTGCAGCGTGAACGTGATCACGCCATCCTCCGGGGAGCCGGCATCCAGGAAACGACGGCACAATTCGACGTACACGTCCTGGTCGAAGGTGCCAGGGAGTCGGTCGCCAGGTGCGGGGAGCACGCGCCAGCGCCCACCCGACGGCGGGGTAAAGAGGATCGACGACTCCTCGGCGGAATCGCTCAGCCTGAAGACCGGCAGCGATTCGAGGGCGCGGTCGAGGAAGATGTGCTTTCCTGGCGGACGCCGGTTGCCCACCGGGGTCCGGGCGCCACGACGCTCGGGCTGTGGCACGGCGCTCATGCGAGGCGGATCACCTGGCCGGTCATGTTCGACGCGGCCGGACTGCAGAGGTGTGCGATCCAGCCGGCGACGACTTCCCGGTCCACATACGCGATGCCAGTCCCCATGCTCGCTTCGTTGGCGGCGGTGCGGATGCTCGTGGGCGCGACCGCGTTGGCGCGGACCCCGGTCGCCTTTTCCTCCTGGGCCACCGCCTGCATCAACGCGAGGAGGGCGGCCTTGGAGGCGGCGTAGGCGGAGAGGTCGGCGACGCGTCCACCGGGAAGCGCAGCGGCAGACGCGACGTAGGTGATGGCGCCGCGCGCCTCGCGCAGGAGCGGCAGGAAGGCGCGCGTGGTGCACCAGGCCGTGGTCGCGTTCAGGCTCCACATGCGTTCCCACACGGAGAGCGCACTGTCGGCGATCGGGCCGGAGGCGGCGAACCCACCGGCGAGGCACGCCAGCGCGGCAATGCCGCCTCCTTCCGCCGCGACCTGCTCGGCGACGGCGGCAACCGCGGTCGCGCTCGTGAGGTCACAGGGGAAGCCGATGCAGTCGACGCCCCGCGCGCGCTGCTCGGCCACCCGCGCCGCCAGCTCGCCGGCATCGCGGTCGACGAGGCGCAATCGGGCTCCCTGTGCGGCGAAGGCGTCGGCGACCGCTTCTCCCAGTTGGCCGCGGCGTCCCACCCCGGTGATCACGACCGTTCCGGTCATGCCGGGTCCACGCGGCCGAGGGCCGTGCGCAGCGCTTCGCGCAAGGTCGTCACGCCGTCGTCGGAGCCGGCGGCCGATCCCTCGCGCACATGCAGCTCAACACCGTCCGCGACGAGCACGCGCCGCCAGCGAAAGGATCCAAGCTCATCATCCTTGACCGCGTGCGGCACGGCCGCGGCGAGGGTGCTGCCGAGCCAGGTGGCAATCCGCCGCTCGAGCGCGTCCCCGGTGACCGACTTCATCTCCTTGCGGATCGCGTCGAGGTTGAAGCCCTCGCGCTGCCGGATCTTGATGCCGAGGAGCTGCAGGAAGTGTCGATAGGTGTAGGTCGCCGACGTGCCCGCGCCTTCGGGGCGATCCATCAACTGGTGCGCGACATAAAAGCGCACAGCGCGCGCGGACGGCGTGGCGCGCGCCACGGCGTTGGTCGGACGTACACCGACCGCGTCCACGAGTCCCGCGACGTGGGACGCGAGTCCGCGGGCGTTCCACGGTGCAAAACGCGCATGTGCGCGCAACAGGGCCACAGGAGACTCCGCCATGGCGGGAGTTTACCCGGCACCGGGTGGCGCGCGCCAGACGAGCGGGCGAGCAACTCGTCAGGCGTGGAAAACCGGCCCTAGGTCGTCGGCGTCGGGTGGATCGTGGACGCCACGCCGTGTTTGGCCGCGATCCCGGCGATCACCACCAGGTCAGCCGGCTTCTCCAGAAAGTACGTCGCCCCGAGCCGCAGGGTCGCCAGCCGCACCTCTTCGTCCGGGAAGGCGGTCAGCGCGATCACCGTCGCGTCTGGCGAAAGCAGGCCCGACGCCGCCATGACCTGCAACCCGCCGTCGCGCTTTCCGCCCAGCCGGATATCCGAGATGATCAGGTCGAAGGGTTGGAGCGCGAGGGCGGATTGGGCCTCGTCGAGGGTACCCACCGCGGTCACCGTGGTCGCAGTGACGTCGAACAAGTCGGTCAGCGAGTCGCGAATGGACTGCTCGTCTTCGATGATCAGGATCGGACGGGGCACGGGCGGATTCCGAAGGGACACCGGTTGAACGGAGGAACCGCCGAAAAGGTTCGCGCGCTCAGCCCGGCTCCGCCCCGGGAGGGAGGACGGGCAGGGTGACCGTGAGGGTTGTCCCCGACTCCGCGTTCGAGGTGATGGTGATGGTTCCCTCATGTTCTTCGATGATGCGCTGACAGATCGCGAGCCCGATCCCCGTGCCCTTCTCCTTGGTCGAGTAGAACATCTGGAACACTCTCGCCAGCACGTCGGGGGGAATGGCGGGGCCCAGGTTCGTCAGCTCGCAAATCCACTGGCCGCCCTGAACGGAGGTGCGGAGGCGCAGCGCCGTTCCGGGCGGGGCATGGTCGGCGGCGTTCATCAGGAGGTTCAGGAATACCTGGCTCAGCTGCTCGGCCTCCAGGTGTACGCCGACTGGCTCCACCAGCCTATCGTGCACCAATCGCAGACCGCGTGCGTCGAGCAGCGGTCGCTGTGACTCCAGCACCTCGTCCCAGACATGGTCGGGGTTGCCTGTCTTGAACGTCACGCGCTTGGGACGGCCAAAGTCGAGCAACGACGTCACCATGCGGTTGAGCCGTTCCACTTCCTTGAGGATGCGACCGACAATTCGCTCGACGACGGCATCTTCCCGGGCCCGGAACTGCAATAGCTGGGCGGCGGCCGAGATCCCGAAGAGCGGGTTCCGCAGTTCGTGCGCGATGCCGGTGGCGACCTCCCCGATGGCTTCCAGTCGATGTTTGTGGCCCACCTGGTGCACGAGGTCGACGCGATCGAGTGCGGCGCCGGTTTGTGCAGCGAGCGTTGCCAGGACGCGGTCCCCTTCCTCCTGGTCCTGCCGAGAGGTCAGGGCTCGCGAGTAGAGAGCCATCGCCCCGCTGAAGTGGCCCCCGGGGTTCATCGGTGCGGCCGTGATCCTCGCGCCGTCCAGGTTGATCGACACCACCCGACCCTCGGTCAGAGCCAGCAGGGCAGCCTCGCCCAGGGTGCCACCGGAAGGGTCGATCCCCGCTGCCATGGTGGAGTGCGCGAGGACCGGGGCGTCCCCAGGGCGCTGCACCCAAATGACGAACCCTTCATTTGGAATGGCCCGTTGGACCTGCAACCCCACTTCGTGAAACACACGTTCCAGATCCACGGGTCTGGCGAGCGCCAACCCCGTATTGATCAGTGCCTCCCGGGACTTGTGGCTAGGTGTGATGTCGACCGTCGAGAAGACGAAACCGCTGGGCTTATGGGCTTCGTCTCGCAGCATGGTGACCTGCAGCAGGAACACGCGTTCCTCGGTGGGCGAACTGCAGGGGAATTCCCAGGCCACTCGCTGCACGGTGCCCGTACGTAGCTGCGCCATGGCATCGCGGACCTGGGTCGCATAGCCCGGCTCGGCGAACGCGGACCACAGCGACGAGCCACAGACCTGCTGCTCGGTGACGAGCTCTGGCGCGCCATTGTCCGCCGCGAACCGCGACCAGCTCCGGTTGGTGCTGGTGATTCGTCCCTCGAGATCCGTGGTGTAGATCGTGAGCGGGAGAGCGTCGAGGACCTGCCGAGAAAAGTCGTCCATAGGTACCTCATCAACGACGACGGGTGACCAGCGGTTCGCTGGTCACCCGTGTGGACATGATGCGCGGGGGCGGTTCCTACTTCTTGCCCTTTGGTGCTGCCTTCTTGACGGGGGCCTTCTTGTCGGCTGCGGCCTTTTTCGCTGGGGCCTTGGCCGTCTTCTTTGCCGCCGACTTCACTGCCTTCGCAGGCTTCGCCGATTTCTTGGCGGCCGGGTTCGACTTTGGGGCGGCCTTCTTTGCCACCTTCGGCGGTGGGGACGCCTTTTTTGGTGCAGCCTTGGCGGGAGCTGCCTTGGCCGGAGCTGCCTTGGCGGAGGTCGCCTTTACCGGAGCGGCCGCCTTGGCAGGAACTGCCTTTGCTGGTGGTGCTGACTTCGCCGCCTTCGCCGGCGCTGCTGTAGGAGCGGGGGCGGAGGTGGTGGCTGGTGCCGCAGGTTCAGAGGGCGCAGCAGCGGCAGGTGCGGGCTTTGGAGACGGAGGACGCCCGGGCCGACGGCGAGCGGGGGCTGAGCCGAATTCCATGTCCTCGTCCTCGAGCGGCTCGTCTTCCGGGCCATCATCCGCGACTACTTCGGCCTCTTCCTCTTCCTCCAGGGCGGCTTCGTCCGGGTCTTCCCAGAGGGAGTCGTCGCGCTTGGTGGATCCCCAGCCGTCGTCTTCTTCCTCCTCCTCGTCATACGACCCGCCGCCTCCGTAGCCGACATCGTCCATCTCGTCTTCGTCGGACAGGCGCCAGGGGCGCTCGCCACTTTCACCGCGGGACATGTATTCCTCCGTCGAATTGGTGTCGGCTCAGGTCTCGGTTCCGCGCACGCACACGCGGTCACACCTTCTACAATTGCGTACGAAATCCGTCAAGCGGGGAGTTGCACGGCTCGTCACGTTTTGGCGGCGTGCGACCCGGAGCGCGGCAGCCTCCAGGGTCCATCCTACGCTGCGGTCGTGGCGGCCACGGCCTCCATGGGGAGTGTCACACGAAAGGTCGTCCCGGCACCGGGACTGGACTCCACGATAATCTCGCCGCCGTGGGCTTTCACGATGCCGTAACTGACGCTGAGGCCGAGTCCGGTACCTTCACCCTGCGGCTTGGTGGTGAAGAATGGCTCGAAAATACGGTGCTGGGTTTCGGCCGGGATACCGGCGCCGGTATCACTCACCACGATCATCACGTGGACGTCACGTCGCTCGGTCCGTACGACCAAACGACGGGTGTCGGCCCCTTGCATGGCATGTTCGGCGTTGACGACGAGGTTCAGCACGACCTGGTGGAGGCGCTGGCCGTCGCCGGCCACGGCGGGCAGTGCGGGGTCCAGGTCCACCCGGACGTCGATTCCATTGGAGCGCAGGCTGTAGCTGCGCAGGCGCAACGTGTGCTCCACGATCTCGTTGACGTTCACCGCGCCTTGTGCCGGACCGCCCTTTCGGGAGAAGAAGAGCAGGTCGCGGATCACGGCGACGGCGCGGTCGGCCTCGCGCTTGATGAGGCGGACCGACTCGGCTTGCTCCGGGTCGAGGGGGTCCTCGAGGAGCAACTGGGCAAACGCTGAAATGCCGGCGAGCGGGTTGTTCAGCTCGTGGGCCACTCCGGCGACGAGTTCGCCAAGCGCGGCCAGCTTTTCGCTCTGGCGCAAGTGTTCGGCGAGGCGACGTTCCTCGGTCAGGTCCCGGATGACCACCACGAGGCCGACAGGCGCATCGCCGGTATCCCGGATGTAGTCCACGTGCACGGACGCGGGAAAGGTCTGCCCATCCTTCCGGCGATGGGCTTGCTCCGTGAGCCATACCCCGCCGGCCGGGGCTGGCCCGGACTGGGTGAACCGCCGGTCTAACGATGCGCTGGCGACCAGGGTTTCCAGGGGGCGTCCCTCGAACTCCGCGGCGTCATAGCCGAACAAACGCACGGCAGCGGGATTGGCGTAGCGCACCTGGCCCTCGAGAGACACCAGCAGGACCGCTTGGTCCATGGTGTTCACGGCCGCGGCGAGCATCGCCTCTCGCGCCCGGTGCGCCACTGCATGCACGGCGAGGGCGAGCGTGGGCACCAGCTGCCCCAGGGCGTCGTGGTCGACGTGCTCACGCCCATGGGTGGGGATGCGCCAGAGGGCGCCCACGTCCTGCCGGTGCAGCGACAGCGGGTAGCGCATCGCGCCATGCAGGGCCCCGGGGAGGGCGCGCGCGTCGAGGGTCGTGCCCAGCAAGCCGGTGAGCGTGCCCGTGGCCGCGACGCACTCCAGTGCGCCATGCGTCGGATCGGCGAGACCCAGGGCATAGCCCTCGGACCCGATCTGGTTCGCGATCGCCTGGAGCACGGCGGGCAACGACTCAGCCTCCGCGAGGGCGGCGGCGGCGCGCGCCACCGCGCCGAGGGGTCGCGAAAGGTCATCCGGCGTCGATTCGGCGGCGCGCGGCGACGATGAGGAGTCGCTCACCGGATCGGGTGGACGTGTTGAGCTGCCAGACGCATGGACACACGATGGGGTCTCGACACCAAAAACTCAATGCGTCCCATCGGGATTCGTTCCCTGGCGCCCCGCGCCGGTCCGGCGTGTGCCCGGCGCGGGCCGTTTAGCAGGAGGCGCCGGGCCGGCTATGGTCGCACGAGCGCCAGCGCCGCGTCGATGTCGCCCCGATGACGTTCGTACTCCTCCAGCGCCTTGGCGCGCTCGGTGGTTTCCACCTTGGCCAGGCGCTGGAGCCGCTGGCGCCCCCCGGTCGAGTCGCCGCGGGCCATCACCACCCGGGCGTCGAGGATGATCCCCAGGAGGTGATCGGGCTGTTCACGCAGGATCGTATCGGATTGGGCGCGTGCGGTGGCCAGGTCGCCGGCCATCTCGGCCATGCGCCCCATGTCGTAGCGCTGGTCGGCGGAAAGCGGCGCCAGGCTTTCGTAGGCTCCAACCGCCATGGAGGCAAAGAAGGCAGCAGAATCCGGCTTTCCCTCGGCGGCGAGCTTCATGACGCGATCGTAGAGCCGGTCGGCGCGCTCCTGCGGCGACATCTGTGAGATGTCGGGCGCTCGGACGGCCCCGCCACCCCCGGCGAATGGCGCGACCATCCCTTCCGGCGCTGCGGCTGACGCCGTGGTGCTGGACTGCTGGTTCGCGACCATGATGACCACGGCGAGGAGCGCGGCACCAGCAACGACCCAGGGCACGATGCTGCGAGAGTCCGATCCCATCGCCGCGCTGGCGTTGGCGCGCGCAGATCCGCGACCCGACGCGACGGTCCCTCCGCATCGGTGGCAAAACTGTGCCCCCGGGGTGAGCAGGGTTTGGCAGGAGGTGCAGCGGGCACCGATGAGGGCAGCGCCGCAGTCGGAGCAAAATTTTCCCGAGGCGGTCGCGCCACAGCCGGGACAGGTCGTCGTGGAGGCAGTCATGGCCCGAAATGTAGGAGATTGCGGGCCGAACCGGTGTCATCCCGGCCCCGGCTCGCGCATCTTCCCTGCATGCGGAACCAGTTTGCCGGGGCCTCCCCGCAGGACATCCTCGCCTATGCGGCCGCGCACGACGTGCGCTTCCTTCGGCTGCAGTTCACGGACATTCTTGGCGTCAACAAGAATGTCGAGATCCCGAGGTCGCAGTTCGAAAAGGCGCTTGCCGGCGACATCCTGTTTGATGGGTCCTCGATCGAGGGGTTCGTGCGGATCGAGGAGTCGGACATGCTGCTGGTGCCGGATCTTGCGACGTTCCGGGTCTTTCCGTGGGGCGATCCCGAGCAGCGTGTGGCGCGACTGATTTGCGACATCGCGGCGCCGGATGGTACGCCGTTCGAGGGGGATCCGCGCCGGGTGCTCAAGCAGCAGATCGCGCGCGCGGCGTCGCATGGGTACACGATGAATGCGGGGATGGAAGCGGAGTTCTTCGTGTTCAAGTCGGCGCGTGAGGGGGAGCCCGCCACCGCGACGCACGACGTGGGCTCCTACTTCGACATGGCGCCGGCCGACCTGGGCGAGGATGCGCGGCGCGCGATGGTGTCCACCCTGGAGCAGATGGGCTTTGAGGTGGAGGCGGCGCACCACGAGGTGGCGCACGGCCAGCACGAGATCGACTTCCGGTACGCGGATGCCCTGACGACGGCGGACAACATCGCGACGTTCCGGTTTGTCGTGAAGTACGTCGCGAACCAGTTCGGGCTGACGGCGTCGTTCATGCCGAAGCCGATCTTTGGGCAGCCCGGGAGCGGGATGCACACGCACCAGTCGTTGTTCAAGGATGGCGTCAACGCCTTCTGGGACAAGGGTGCGCAGTGGGAGTTGAGCCCGGTGGCGCTGCACTACATCGGCGGGATCCTCAAGCACGCGCGTGGCTTTTGCGCGATCACGAACCCACTGGTGAATTCGTACAAGCGCCTGGTGCCAGGGTACGAGGCGCCGGTGAACGTGGCGTGGTCGATGCGCAATCGGTCGCCGCTGGTGCGCGTGCCGGCGCGCCGTGGGACGGGGACGCGTATTGAGGTGCGGGTGCCGGATCCGTCGGCCAACCCGTACCTCGCGCTTGCCGTGATGCTGGCGGCCGGGTTGGATGGGATCGAGACGAAGGCGGACCATCGCGAGCCGGTGGATACGAACATCTTCGAGATGTCGTTCCGCGAGAAGCGGCGCCTGCGCATCGACGACCTGCCGCACGACCTGAACGAGGCGTGTGATGAGCTGGAGAAGGACGATGTGATCCTCACCGCGCTGGGTCGGCACATCGCGACGCATTTTCTCGATGCGAAGCGGCAGGAGTGGCGGGACTACATCACGCAGGTGCACCAGTGGGAGCTGGAGCACTACCTGCTGAAGTACTGACTGATGCAGCACGAGAAGCACGGGCGGCACGGGAGGCGTTTGAAGTACTAACTGATGCAGCACGGGAAGCACGGGCAGCCCGAGCGGCACGTGAGGCGCTGCCCCGCCGTGCTCCTCGTACCGCGCGGGCTGCTCGTACCGCTCGTGCTTCGTAGTGGCTTTTTGCCTTCCGTGGTTCCTTTCCTCATTCCAAACGCGGTACCAAGGAGAGAGGCGGCGTGGTCGGAACCGATGCAGCACGTGAAGCACGGGCAGCCCGAGCGGCACGTGAGGCGTGCCCCCCCCGTGCTCCCCGTACCGCCCGGGCTGCTCGTACCGCTCGTGCTTCGCAGTGGCAGTTTGCCTCACCTCGTCGTCCCTTCCCTGACACCGCGCTTCCCTGTTCCCTGAACTTCGCGGCGCCCTGAATCCTTTCGGTGTGATCGCGTCTCTCTCCTGGTGAACCCACTATTTCACCGGAGACTCCCCATGGCTGCCACTGCATTCTTTGCCCGCAACGAAGGAACCGTTGACCGCGCCCTTCGCGTCCTGCTCGGCGTTGCCCTGCTGTACTTCGCGTTCAGTGGACGCGGCGTGTGGGGGTACATCGGCATTGTGCCGCTGGTGACCGGCCTGGTGGGCAGCTGCCCGCTCTATTCACTCCTCGGCATGAATACGTGTCCCGTGAAGCGGTGAGTGGTGCCGAGCAGGGGGTGGATGCCATCCTGCTCCAGCGGACGGCAGCGGGCGACGACGGCGCGTATCGCGACTTCGTCGCCCGGCACGAGGCGGGGGTCTGGCAGCGTGCGCGCACGCTGACCCAGAGCGAGGCCGACGCGGAGGATCTCCTGCAGGAGGTGTTTCTCGCGGCGTGGCGCGGGGCGAGCACGTACCGCGGTGGATCCGCGCGTGCGTGGTTGCTGACGATCCTTGGGCATGCGTGGTCGCGGATGCGACGACCATCGCGCCAAGTGGTGTTGGAGGACGACGAAACGCTGGAGTCCCTGGCCCTGCGCGCCGGGTGGGGGACGGTGGGTCCGCTGGTTGAGGACGAGGCGTCAGCCACGATCGCGGAGGCATTTGCCCGTTTGTCCGATGAGGATCGGCGCATCCTCTCCCTGCGCGACATCGATGGGGTGAGCGGGGAAGAAACGGCGGCGATGCTGGGACTCACCGTCCCGGCGATGAAGAGCCGACTGCACCGGGCGCGCTTGCGCCTGGCGGCCGTCTACCAGGAGGTGCGTGATGGATCCCCTTGATGTCGTGGTCGCGGGGCTGTCGTGTCGCCAGGTGCTGGGCCATCTGGGCGATTTCCTCGATGGCGACTTGCCCGGTGAGACGCTGGCGGCGGTGCAGCAGCATCTCGCGGGTTGTCAAACGTGCGAACGGTTTGGCGGGCGTGTGGCCACGGTGGTGGCGGCCTTGCGCGAGGTGGCGGTCGCTGCCGCCGACGTCCCGCCTGGGGCGCACACGCGTCTTCTTGCGCATCTCGCGGCGCACCGTCCGTGACTTGTTCCAGGTCCGCTCGATGGCTGCCGCGTTCGAGCGAGGGTAGTCAGCGCGTCGGCCCCGGGAGCGGCCCCGTCTCGCGAGCTCCCCAGTCGCCATCGGCGACGAGCGTCGCCGTCGCCGGATCGCCGCGCCAGGTGTAGGTCCGGGCCTCGAGCTCCTCGAAGGTGTTTAGCTGGGCGCGGACGGCGGTCAAGGCGAACATGTCACCCTCGTAGTCATCGAGGGCGGCGAGCGCCGCTTCGCTGCCCGCCGGAAAGCGGAAGAGCTCCCCGTGCACGCGCCCGGCGGTCGCGTCGAGGATGAGCCCCGGGTGCCAGGAGACGCGATAAAGCCGGCCGGCGACGGTGGCCGCGCCGATGAATGACGCCGTCGCCATCAACGGGTGCGGGAGACCGGCGGTGTCCCGCCGCAGGGAGCCATACACGAAGAGGTTCACCGCCGAAGGCTAGTGTTGCCGACGGCAGCCGTCGAGCGGCGCGCCCTTCACGGCGTGGGGTCCGGGGCTCAAGTTTGGCGCCGCCTCCCCACCGACCGAGGAAATCCATGCGAACGCTTCCCCGCCTGTTGCTGTCCGCTGCCCTTGTCGCGTGCGGGGGGAAAGGGAGCCCAGGTGCCCCCGCTACCCGGATCTCCCTGGTGGTGGACACGCTGCATGGAGTGGCGGTCGAGGATCCGTATCGCTGGCTCGAGGAGCAGGGAAGCTCTGAGGTACGCGACTGGATTGCGGCGCAGCAGCGGTATGCGGACTCCGTCATGGGGCCGACGTCGCCACTGCGGGATTCGCTGATGCAGCGCCTGACGGAGTTGATGGACGTGCCCAACGCCAGCGCGCCGCGGCGTGCAGGGGCCCATGAGTACTTCACCCTGCGCAAGCGAGGGGAAGCGACGGCCGCGATCTACCGACGTCCGGCGCCCAAGGAGTCGGGGCCGGTGGATGTCGAGGGGACGTACGAGAAGGTGGTTGACCCGCTGGCGATCCGGGATGACGGGACCACGAGCGTGGAAATCATTGGGTTCACTGGGGACGGTCGGCGGCTGATGTACTCGGTGCGCGATGGCGGGCCGGATGAGATCACGGTGAAGGTGCGCGACCTCACGACCATGCAGGATCTCCCGGATTCCTTGCCGGCGGCGCTGTACGCGAGCTTGTCGTTCGCGCCGGACGGCAAGGGGATCTACTTCGTGCACCGTTCACGCACGGACGGGCCGCGCTTCAAATACCACGCGTTAGGCACAGACCCAGCGTCGGACTCGGTGCTCTTCGGGAACGGTCTGGCACCGACGGCCTTCCTGAACGTGACGTCGGCCGAAGGAGGGAAGTACCGCCTGATGACCGTTGGTCACGGGTGGGCCAGCAATGAAGTGTTTGTGCTGGAGACGAAGACGGGGACGCGTTACGAGATCACCGAGGGGGTGGCCGCCCACTTCGCGCCGCAGTTCGTGGACGGGAGCCTGTGGATGCGGACGGACCTGGACGCGCCGCGCGGGCGCGTGGTGCGGGTCGACCTCGCGAATCCGGCGCGGGACCAGTGGAAGGAGGTCATCGCACAGGGCGACCAGGTGCTGGACGGCTTCCAGGTGATCGACTCCCTGGTCTGGGTGACATGGATCAAGGACGTGGGGCACCAGGTGACCACCCACACCAAGGCCGGGGTCGAAGTGGACCGGATCGAGGTGCGCCCCGGAAGCTCGGTGACGCTTCGTGGCGGTCCAAAGGGAACGCTGTACCTCACCGAGACGGGGTTCGACCGGCCGAGCGTGACGTACACGGTCGATCGCGCAACAAAGGCGCGGGCGATGCACGAGCCGTCGAAGGTCCCATTTGACAGCGGGACCGTGGAGGTGACACAGGTGTGGTACACGTCGAAGGACGGCACCCGCGCCCCCATGTGGGTGATGTCGAAGCGTGGAGCCGCACGGAGTGCGACCACCCCGGCGCTGCTGAACGGGTACGGCGGATTCGCCCTCAGCCTGCTGCCGCGTTTTGACGCACGCGCCGCGGCGTGGGTGGAACGCGGTGGGGTCTACGCGCAGGCGACCTTGCGCGGCGGCAACGAGTTCGGGGAGGAGTGGCACAAGGGTGGGATGCTCCTGAACAAGCAGAATGTCTTTGACGACTTCAACGCGGCGGCGCAGTACCTCGTCGATAGCGGGTACACGAGCCCGGCACACCTCGCCATTCGGGGCGGGAGCAATGGGGGGCTGTTGATGGGGGCGGCGATCACGCAGCGCCCGGATCTCTACCGCGCGGCGTTCGTTGGCGTGCCAGACCTGGACATGGTGCGCTTCTACACCTTCCGGACGCACAACAACATGCCCGCCCTGCTCGAGTACGGGGACGCGTCCCGCAAGGAGGAGTTTGCCGCCATCATCAAGCACTCGCCGTACCAGGCGGTGCGCGATGGCGCGAGGTACCCGGCGGTGTTCGTGCAGACCGGGATCAACGACACGCGCGTCCCACCGTGGCAGGCGCGTCGCTTCACGGCTCGGCTCCAGGCCGCGACCGGTTCACGCGAACCGGTGATCCTCTACCATGACTTGCGATCCGGCCACGCCGGGGGACGCTCGAACGCGGGCGGGATCGAGCTGGCGACGAAGGAACTCGAGTTCCTGTGGAGCCGGACGGCGAAAGAGTGAAGCTGAGCGGACGCCGTCAGGCGGTGGTGGTTGACGTTCGCTGCATTCCCGACCGGAGCAGTGTCGCCGCCGTGTAGACGATCACGACGAGCACCACCCAGCGGAGCGTCGTCAGTGGCAGGGTCTTCACGATGAAGGCGGCGATGAGCACCGCGGGGACGCTGCCGACCGCGAGGCCGAGCGCTGCCTTCATGTCGAAGCCACCGGTGCGGAGAAACCGACCGCTGGCCACCGGCATGAGGAAGGCACACGAACCCATCATGATCGGGAAGGCGGCCTGCACGTTCATCCCGAGCAGGCTGACCAGGATCATGCAGGGGGCATACAGCCCGATGCCAAGGGTCATCAGGGCGCCAAGGACGAAGTTGCCGCCTAACGCCATGGCCAGCTTCGCGCCGGACACGCCGAGGGCCTCGCCGCCGGACGGGGTGATGCCCATGAGCGACGTGAAGAGCAGGATGGCAGCGCCGAGGAGCGCCCCGCCCATCCCCAACTGGATCTTGCGCCGTGAGAGTCCCGAAACCACGCCGGCGCCGAGCCACGATCCCGCCATCGCGGCGATGATCATCGGGATGAGCGTGGTGGATTCGACCGGGACGATCTTGGTGAAGATGTAGGTCTGGATGATGACGGCGATGGTGTGCCCGACGTTCAGCGTGCCCGGGATCTTTTCGTCCGGGATCGTCTTGAGTGCGCGCCACGCGGCGGTCGTGGTGGCATACGACCCGATCCCCAGGGTGTCCAGGAAGTTGGTGACGAACCCGATCGCGAGTCCGCTGGGGGTTGGGGTGACGTTCTCCGTCGCGCGTGCCTTGATGACCCCTCGCACGAGCGTCACGAGGTAGTAGATGCCAACGACGGCGAGTGCGACCAGCAGCCCGGTCTTGGCGAGGTCAGCGGGGGCCGCAGCCGCCGTTGACGCGGTGGAGAGAGAATCCTGCATGTGGGGGGGTTGGGGTCAGCGCGGGCAGAACATGCGAGACGGTTCCGGTCTCAGGAAGGCCCAGCTGGCCTCAGGGTAGTCGAGTCGCCTGAAAGGCTACCAGCTGCCAGCGACCGTTCCGACGCACCCAGGTATCCGTGAAGCGGAGGGTGTACGGGGCAGGCTGTGCCGTGAGCTTGACCTTGAGCAGTCCGGTCACGACCCCCGTCTCTCCGTAGACCCTCGCCGCGAGTGAATCCGGGGTCGAATAGTCGAGCGCGTACGGTCCCCCGGCGCCGACCAGGGCAAGCACCTCGGCCTTCGTGTGTCGCACTCCACTCGTGCGACCATAGGTCAGGTCGGGCGCGAGGAGGGAATCGAGCGCGGCCTTGTCGGCCTTGAAGTCCGCCTCAAAGCGCCAGCGGGCCACCCGAAGGAGCGATTCGGTGGAGGCCGGTTGCGCGTCCGTTGCCGTGAACGGCAGCAACGCGAGTACGAGCTGGAGTGTGCACTTCATTTGAGGACGTGTTTGGGAGCGCGGATGGGCTACTTCCACGTATCGACAACGCGTTCCGCGATGCGACCGAGGGTGGCCTCGAGTTCAAAGAAGTCGCCCGTGTTCTGGTTGGTGAAGACGCTCACGATCGACGGGCCGCCGGGGTAGAAGATGATGCCGACATCATTGCCGGCGATCGGTGGCCAGTCGCCCGTCTTGTGCGCGACTTGTGCGCGAAAACCGATGCGCTGCGGCAATCGTGACGCGTAGAACTGGCGCCGCAGCATCCCGACCATGGCATCGCTCGACTGCTTCGAGGCGTACTTCGCGTTGAGCAGACCTTCCAGCATCACGGCCATTTCGCGGGCAGTGGTTCGGCCGAGCCAGCGGGTCGAGTCGCCCTCGAGCTTGAAGCTGCGCGCCGATGCCTGCGGGTCGCCGGGGAATCCGCGCGTGAACACCTCGCGATCTGTCATCGTGGCGTTCTTCGCGTCCGCGCGGATCCACACTTCGCGGAAGAGGTCACCGGTGGTGCGGAGCAAGCGCGTCTCCTTGAAGCCGAACTCGGCCAACATGGCGTTCACCCGGGCGAGCCCCACCGTTCGGATCATGATGTCTGTCGCGGTGTTGTCGCTCGTGATGATCATCTGCTCGATCAGGTCCCGGTACGTCGGGTTCAGTCCCACGTCGAAGTTCTGGATGAGCCCAGAGCCCCGCCGCAGGTCCTCCGGCTTGATCACGTGGCGGTCCGTCAGCTTGAGCTTGCCGGCTTCGGCGTCCCTAAACGCCAGGATCATCACCGGGATCTTGATGACACTCAACGTGTTCATGGGCGCATCCGCGCGAATCGCGACGGTACGGCCGGACGGCAGGTGCTTGGCGTAGAGGGAACTCTTCGCTTTCAGGGCATTGAGCTGCGTGGTGGAAAACGACTCAACGTCCTGGGCCTGGAGGGCGGCGCCCGTAAGGCACACGAGCAGCGTGGAGAAGCGCATGGCGGTGGGTGAAGGCCGGAGGGAATATGACCCTGGGGTCCTTCCCGGCAACCAATGGGAGAGGCGCGAGTTGGTACCCACGCCAGCCCGTCCGTCAGGCGGTCAGGGCCGGGCCGCGGGGGTGCGACGCGCCAGGTGTCCGCTTCCCGGCGCACCGCGCAGCTGGCCGTCTGCGAGGACGACTTCCCCGCGGCGCAGCACGGTGACGGGCCACCCCGTGACGGACCAGCCTTCGTAGGGCGAGTAGTCGGACTTGCCGTGATCGTCTTCCGCGCGGACCGGTCGCGTGAGTCGTGGGTCCCAGATGGCAATGTCGGCGTCAGCGCCTGCCCGGATGACGCCCTTCTGCGGGTACAGGCCGAAGATCTTCGCGGCATTCGTCGACGTGGCCGCGACAAATCGTTCGAGCGAACAGTTCCGCTTCCCCACTCCCTCGGAGAAGAACATGGGCAGCATGAACTGCAGGTCGCTGGCTCCCGGTCGAACGCGCGCAATGTTCAGCTGCGGATCCATCTTCTGCTCGCGCGTCCAGGGGGCATGGTCCGTCGCGAGGATGTCGATGCTGCCGTCGATCAACCCACGCATCATTGCGTTGACGTCAGGACGCGGGCGGAGGGGGGGCTGCCCGACGAAGAGCCGGTGGTCCGGTCCCCGCAGCTTCGATTCGTCCAGGTGAATGAACAGCGGGCGCGTCTCGATGGTCAGCGGGGCACCAGCGGCGCGGGCCGCGCGGCAGGCGTCGAGGGCGCGGGCGGACGACATGTGCACGATGTGCATCGCGGCCCGGGTGTCCTCGCATAGTCCCGCCGCCTGTGCCGTCGCGGTCACCTCGGCAACGACGGGTCGTGATTCAGGATAGTGCTCCAGTGACGTCTTGCCGGCGGCGGTCAGCCGGCGCACGGCGGCCGCCAGGAGGGCGCCGTCCTCGCAGTGGATCATCGTGACGACGCCGGCCGCACGCGCGGCCTCGAGGGTCTTGATGACCATCTCGAGGTTCGCCCCCCAGTCCGTGCGCACCATGTAGAACTTGATGCTGGGTTGGCCGCGTTCCACGAGCTGCGGCAGGACGGCGATCAGCTCCGGGGTGGGCGGCCAAACCGAGGCGTGCAGGATGACGTCGGCAATGGCCTCGCGCCCGACGGTCGCCTCCAAACGCGACAAGGCGTCGAGGGCCGACTCGCCGCGCGCCGGAGTGGCAAAGGTCCCCACCGTCGTGATGCCGCCGGCGAGCGCGGCCTGTGATCCGCTCGTCAGGTCGTCCGCAAAGGAGGGATGCAGGTGGGTGTGTGGATCGATCCCGCCGGGAAGGACGAGCTTGCCCGCGGCATCGATCACCTGTGTCCCCGCAGCCGGACGCAGGTTTCTCCCTACCTCTGCAATGCGCTCGCCCACGATGCGAACGTCGGCGACGGCGGAGCCCTCCGCATTCACGACGCGACCGCCGCGGATCAGCACCTCGCGTTCCTGTGTCCCGGCAGCCATCCCCAGGCGCGGCGCAACCAGGGCAGCGCCCGCGGCCACGCCGACGCGAATCACGTCGCGACGAGTGGGGTGGCGGCCGGGAGGAGTCATGGGAGGCGCGCGCCCTGTTCTGCGAGCACCTGTCGGAGGATCGTACGGTGACAGCGGGCTTCGTCCTCGCAATAGCAGCCCACCGAGAAGGTGGTGCGATGGGAGAGGAGGACGAGGAGGCCGAGCACGTGGGCTGCGGCCGGTGCGGTCAACTCGCGCCGGTAGCGCTTCTCGAACGCGGCCCACTGCTTGGGGGTGTTCGCCGCGAGGGCGACCTTCACCAGAGCATCACTCGGCGCGAGCTCGGGGAGCCAGGTGTCGTACCAGTTCCCGGAGGCGTAATCGGTCTTCTTTACCCCACGCGGCGGGCGGCGCACGGTCCCGATCCGCACTCCTTCACCGGGAACGCGTGGGGTGCCGAGCCGGACAACGTGAATGGCCATGAAATCGAGGGTGGTGGAGGGTAGTGTAACCTGCCACCGATTCCGCGCGCGGGCCATGAGGTGGCCGCAATTCCCTGCCTCGTCGTGTGTGAGCCGCGGTGGTGGGGGGTACCTTCATGCAGCAGGCCCCGACCTGTCTGGCCGGGGCCTGCTGTCACGCATGCCTGGACGGCTTAGCGAAGGGGCGGGGAAACCCGCACGGTCCAGAGCGTGTTGAAGTCCACGCGACCGTTGGGCAGCGTTTTCGGGATCAGTGCACCGGCGGCGTCGGTCACGCCAAAGTCATCGTCGTTGGAGATCACGATCCGGTCGTTCCCGATGACCGCGAGCCCTTCCGGCTTGTCGTGCGGATACCCGATGACATCGGTCAGCAGGTCAACCACCAGTTCCTTGGAGACCGGGACGATGCCGGCACCGGGGAAGTCGGTCACGGCTTCGAGGGTCGCGCCAAAGGCGCCATACGACTTGCCCGTGGATCCGTTGGCGAGATCGGATTCGTCCGTGGCACCCACCAGGCTGATGCGATAGATGCGCTTGACCGCCGCCGGTGGGAAGTTGCCGTCGCGTTCCAGCACGAGGAAGGTGGTCTCGTCGAGGGCAACGATCTCGCTCGAGAGCAAGCTGCTGCCCTCGAGGAGGTACACGTACTGCTTCGTGGCCGCCGGCGTCGGGTTGGCGGGGTCAAGGACCACGATCCGCAGGGCCCTGGAAGCGCGGCCGGCAGCGCGCGGGTTGTCGAGCGGTGACTGCATCATGCCGACGATCTTGCCGCCGGGTGTCATCGTCAGGCCTTCCATGCCGCGGTTGGCGCGACGCGTGAGGAACACGGCGGGGAGGGCCTGGGTGATTCCCGCACCGGCGCACGGGCCGTACCGCGCAATCTGCCGGCCCTGGGCATCGAAGCGGACGATGAACGGCCCGTACTCATCGGAGATCCAGAAGTCGCCGTTAGGCGCCACGGCGAGTCCCTCCGAGTCAATACCGTTGGGGTCGCTGACGGTGAACACGCCCGAGGGCTCCACGAGGTACCCTTTCTCGTTCGTCGAGCCGCAGCTTCCCAGCGGCAGCGGGAGGCCGGTGAGCGGCTTGCCTGACCCGAGGGCCAGGTTGATCGCCCGGGTCAGGCGGAGCGCGGTGCCGTTGGACGTGAACAATCCGAGGCGAGGGGCAAACCGCGGTGCAGGGAAGAGTTTCCCGTCCGGGTTCGTTCCCGGATAGTCCACGTTCGGCCCCCGATCCGTGAGGAACCAGTAGCTGCCAGGGGTCGGGCCGAGGGCAACGGCCGAACCCATGCCGCTGTTGAATACGCGGACCGAGGGCTGCCCGGGAATTGCGTGAAGTTGGTGAGGACCGACCGAGGCGTGAGTTCCTGGACGGACTCCAACGTGACCGAGTAGCTGCCCGCAAGTGGGCTGATCTCGCTCGTGGCTGCGGGAGCGATGGCGGTGGGTGCCGGTGCGTCCGCGCATGCAGCGAGGACGACGGCGACGGTGAACGGGGAGAGGACTCGACGGGACATTGGGCTCGGTCGGGGGAAAACCGAACCTCGGAACTGCCCGTCTCCCACGGATCACAGTCGCGCCACGGCGGTGTCACGTCGACGTGCGCGGATGCCGCGACGAAGCGCGGCATCCGGTCGATCGGAGTGGCGTTACCCCGATCCGATACGTCGTCCGGCGGTGTACGGTACCCCGGCTTCCTCCAGGGCCCGTTCGAGCGCGGGCACGTCGGTGTCGACGAGCTGCCGGAGCTTGCCCAGCTCAACACCCAACAACTCCTGCGCGATACGGTACTGTTCCGCCGCGGTCGTCGTCGGGGCCTGCAGCGTCCGGCCGAGCGAGCCTGCCGCCGCCTGAATGCGTTCGTTGATCGAGGCGGGTTGTGCATCCGAGCGCGAGCCCAACGATCGATCGCCAGACAGGGCGCGCTGGATCTCGGTGAGTCGGCGGGCGTACTCCCGCACGCGTGCCGCGTTGATCGCTGGGGCCCATGGCGCCTGATCCAGCGCGCGACGGATTTGGTCGAGTTTGGTCGCCGTTTCGGTGGCGACCTGCGTGGTGCTGTTCATGCGCCGCTGCAGCTCGCGTACTTCCGTTTGGAAGCGCCCGCGGGCTTGGTGATCCGCCAGCGTGAGGCCGCCGGTCGGGTCGAGCGTGACGTTGAAGGTCACGGGACCAGCGACCTGCGTGACGACGCCGCCCACGCGCTGGGCGAGGGTCACCGCGTACTTGCCCGGCACTACGTAGGGGCCGTTGCCACCGCCGCCGAAGCCACCACCGCCCTCGTCGCCCCCGGCGGGTCGCGCTGCGGTGAGTTGGTGCGAGGCGTGTCGCAGGTCCCAGGCCACGCGGTGCAATCCCCGTGCGGTCGGCCCGGTTACCTGCCGGATCGCCTTTCCCGACTCATCCATGATGGTCAGGATCATGGTGGGTGCCTCTTCCGCGGCTTCCGCGCGCAGCTCGTCAGCAGTCGGGTACTTGACCGGTTGCCCCGCACGCTCGGCGGCACGTTCCGCTGCTGTTCGCTTTTGGCGCAGCGTCTGGATGCCGTCCTTCAGTGAATAGGTGAACCAGGCGCCATACGTTGGATTGTCGCCGGAGTAGAGCATCTCGCCCTGGAAGGCGTTGCGACCGCCGCCATACCGCTGCGTTGGCACATACAGCAGCGCGTCACGCACCGGCCACATCGTCGCGGCGGCGGCGACGGTGGTGGCGTTCATCTGGCGCCACGCGGTGTAGTCATCCACGATCCAGATCCCGCGCCCGAAGGTGCCGAGGACGAGGTCGTTCTCACGCTTCTGGATCGCGATGTCCGCCACCTTGATCGTGGGCACGCCCGGGATCTTCATCCAGTTGGTTCCGCCGTTCTTGCTCACCCAGGCGGCAAACTCGGTGCCGAGGAAGAGGAGCTGCGGGTCGACGTGGTCTTCGTTGATGGCGAAGACGCCACCCCGCGCCGGCAGGTCGCCGGTGATGGAGGTCCAGGTGCGGCCGAGGTCAGATGTTTTCAGCGCGTAGGGCTTGAAGTCGCCGTTCTGGTGGTTGCTGAAGGTGACGTAGGCGACGTTGGCGTCGTGGTTCGACGGGCGGATGCGCGTGACGTACGCGTCCGTCGGCACGCCGGGGAACGACTCGATCTTGCGCCAGTTGGCGCCACCGTCCTCCGAGACCTGGACGAGGCCGTCGTCGGTGCCGACCCAGAGCAGTCCTTCCTTCCGTGGCGATTCCTGCAGCGCCGAGATGTTGGAGTAGTCGGCGGTGGAAGTGTTCTTGGCGACCGCGTCGGGTCCCCAGATCTTCCCCATCACCGCCAGCTTGTTCCGATCGACTTTGCGGGTGAGGTCGCCCGAGATCTTGCGCCACGTGTTGCCGCGATCGTCGGAGCGGTAGACCCACTGCGCCGCGATGTAGAGACGCTTGCTGTTGTGCGGCGAGATGATGTAGGGCGTGTCCCAGTTCCAGCGGAGCGCCGTGTCGCCCTTCGCTTCCTGCGGCTGGATCCCGATGCGCTCACCGGTGCGCTTGTCAAAGCGCGAGATCACGCCGTGCTGTGACTCGGAGTAGATGGTGTTGGGATCGTCCGGGTCGACGCGGGCGACAAAGCCGTCGCCGCCGGAGGTGACGAACACATCCTCGTTGAGGATCCCATGCTCGCTCTTCGTGCGGGACGGAAGCCCAAGCGAGTTGTTGTCCTGCAGACCGCCATAGACGTTGTAGAAGGGGAGGGCGTTGTCGGTGTCGACGTCGTAGTACTGGGCGAGCGGGAGGTTCTCGAAGAAGGTCCAGGTGGCCCCGCGGTCCCACGAGCGATAGAGCCCGCCGTCGTTGCCGACGAGGTAGTGGTTGGGGTTCTTCGGGTCGACCCAGATGATGTGGTTGTCGACGTGCATGTAGCGCTGGCCGAGGGCGCGCATGGAGCGGCCGCCGTCATCGCTGACCTGGAAGTTGACGTCGGGGATGTAGATGCGGTCGAGCTGGTGCGGGTCGGCGAAGACGTCGCCGTAGTACATGGAGCCCTGGTTGTAGTCCATGCGCCGTTCCCAGGTCACGCCGTTGTCGGTGGAGCGATACATGCCGCCCCGCCGGTTCGCGGCCTCGACCACGGCGTAGAGAATGTCCGGGTTGATCGGTGAGATCGCGAGCCCGATGCGCCCGAGCTCTTCATTGGGGAGCCCGGTGTTGACCTTCGTCCACGTCTTGCCGCCGTCGGTGGAGCGATGGAGTGCGCTCTCCGGCCCGCCATCGATGAGGGTGAAGAAATGGCGCCGGCGCTGGTAGGCGCTGGCCACGATCACGTCCGGGTTGCGTGGGTCGATGACCACGTCGCTGACGCCGGTGTGCTCGGAGATCTTGAGGACGTTCTCCCAGGTCTTCCCGCCATCTGTCGTCTTGTAGAGTCCGCGGTCGCCGCCACTGCTCCAGAGCGGGCCCTGCGCGGCGACGTAGACGATGTCCGAGTTCTTCGGGTGCACGACGATGCGGCCGATGTGCTCCGAGTTCTTGAGGCCGACATGCTTCCAGGAGCGGCCGCCGTCCTCGGACTTGTAGACGCCATCGCCGTAGGCCACGGAGCGCTGCGAGTTGCGCTCGCCGGTGCCGACCCAGACCACGTTGGGGTTCTTTGGGTCGAGCGTGATCCAGCCGATCGAGTAGGAGCCTTCCCGATCCATGATCGGGGTCCAGGATGCGCCGCCGGAGACCGACTTCCAGAGGCCGCCCGAGGCGGTGCCTACATATATGATGGCCGGGTTGTCCGGATGGACGGCGACCGTCATCACGCGCCCGCTGGTCATCGCGGGGCCGATGTCGCGGGCACGGAGCCCACCGATGTGCTCGGCGGTGATCGCCGGGCGTGGGGCGGCAGCGGAATCGGTGCGCGCGGCCGCCGGGCGGGCCGGGCGCTGTGCGAGGAGCGGGGACGCCAGGAGTACGCTGGCGACAAGGAGCTTGAGCGGCTGGATCATGGGTTGGTTCTGGTGGGGCAGGGTTTGGCTCGGAAGAAACGGCGAAACGCACGGGTTGGGGAGGGGCGCGGCGCGAACGTATCTCCGGTCGCGCTGACCTGGTCTTGATGCCCTCCCCTGTGGTTCCGTTGGGGTGGCCGTACGCGTCCGTCACATGGCGATCGCGGCGGCCGGTCGTCCGGGTGAGCCTCGACCGGGCTGTTTGGCGCTTGTCAGGTCGGACCCCTTTCAGAGAGCCCGCACCGCCATGCGCTCCCACCGCGTCCTCATAGCCGTCCTGGTCGTCACCGCCTGCGGTGGCGGAGGAGAGCAGGCCGCCGCCCCGCCGCCGCCGGCTCCACCGCCACCCGCGCCGGTTGCTACCGTGTCGATCACGCCGGCGTCGGTCACGTTGCGCCCAGGCGGGACCGCACAGTTGAGCGCTGCGACCCTCGACGCGGCTGGCGCACCGTTGACTGGACGCACGGTGACGTGGCGTAGTGGCACCCCGGATGTAGCCACGATTGGCGCGACTGGGCTCGTCACAGCGGTGGCGGCTGGAACCACGCAGATCACCGCGGAGTCGGAGAGCAGGACCGGAACAGCCACGGTGATCGTACAGGCCGCGGTGGCGCGCGTGGCGATGGACACCAGCGCGGCCTCCCTGGTCCCCGGGCAAACCATTCAGCTGCAGGCCGTCGGTCTCAGCGCTGCTGGCGACTCGCTGAAGGATCGCACCATCGCCTGGGCGACCGACGTCCCAACGGTTGCATCGATCAACGCGAGCGGCCTTCTCACGGCGGTTGCACCGGGGAGCGCGGTGGCCACGGCAACCGTTGAAGGAAGGACAGCCACGAGGCGCATCACCGTGAGGGACGGCGGGATCGTGTCCGGCTTGGGTCCGACCGTCATTACGGCCGCCGGCGGCGACGTCCGCCTCGAGATCCCGGTCGGCGCGGCGCCGGCCGGGCTGACGATCTCCGTCGCACCCGAAGCCACGCTCCCGGCCGCGCTCCCCGAACGCAACTGGCATCTAGGGCAGCCCCTGTACAAGCTGGGTCCCGACGGGACCCAATTTGCCAGCCCGGTCAAGGTCACGCTGAAGTACAACCCCGCGCGGCTCCCCGCGTGGGTGCTCCCCGGCGACATGGGGATCCAGCGATGGGATGGTACGCGGTGGCATGCGCTCGCCAACGTGACCGTCGACACGATCAACAAGACGGTCTCGGGGACGACGATGGGGTTCAGCACCTTTGGCTTCATCGGCCAGTTGCCGCCCGCCGTGATATCACCAACTCCCGGGAGCGTGAACTACAACCAGCGGTTCGTGGACTTCACGGCCAGCGTGCCGGGCCATCCCGACTCCTTGTTCCAGTTCGCATGGACGACCACGGGGTCCAACGGCTCCATCATCACGTCGTCGGGCAATACGGCGCAGTACTTCAGTGCGAGCCCCATTCTCCCGGGCGGGGTCCTCGACCTGGTCTTCGTGGATATCAGCGCCCCGATCCTCCGTGGGGGGCCGATCCTCCCGATGTTGCAGGCGACGACGCAAGTGGATGCCAGGCTCACCCTGACGTTCGAGCTCCAGCCCGGCTCGCAAAAGGTGGGATTCGGCGCCACGGCGAACCTGCAAGCCATCGTGCGCAATCCGGACGGCACGCAGTACCAGAGTACTGACCTGTTCTATGAGTACGTATACACGACCAACGCGGGTGATGTGAGCCCGCCGCAGAACACGCGCGTTCAGGTTGATCGGCCGGTCTACACCAGCTGGCCGGCGAAGCGACAGGTGAAGACTCCGCCGCGCGGTGAGAAGGTGACGGCGAAGTTCATCATGCGGGAGTGGGACTATGTCGGCCTGACGCGGACCGTGCGTGGGTTCCGCCAGATTGGAACGGCGGACGCCTTCCTCGAGATCGGCAAGGACACGCATGTCGGCCGCTTTCAGGTGGTGACCGTACCGAGCGGGTCCGGTGGGTGCGTCTCGGCCAACGTGTATGCGCCCAAGGTGAGCCCGGCGCCGGCGAGTTATACGATAACGGTCAAGTCGATCAGCGACCCAGGTGGGGTCGGCACGCAGTTCGTGAAGACCTTCACGGGTCCCACGGCATCGGGCCCGTTCCAGGTGGTGGACAGTGGGTCGGAGTATCGGATTACGCTGGCCTCGGGGTGCGCGCAGTCCCAGAGTGCCGTGGCCTTCCGGCAGAATCTCTACGCGACAAACTTCGGCAACGCGGATGTGGAGGTACTGATCGTTCCATAGTCGGATTCAGCACCTCTCAGGAGGCGCGAGGGCTGCGCTGACGACGTGATCGGGCGTGTCAAACGTTTGTGCGGCGCGGTGATACGCTCGACGCCCGCCCGCGACGATCCGTACGCCTCAGGCGCCCACGAGGTTCTTTCGGGGATCGATGATGCGCAGCACGCCGTCGATGCCGGGCTGGTTGAACCCCTTGAAGCCGTCGTTCCGCTCGAGGTTCTCGAGGTGGGAGCCAATGGCGCCATTGAGGCGGAAGTCCTCCGCCTGCTCCGCGGTGATCACCCCCGCGCGCTCCAGGGCGTCGACGCGCGCCGGGTCCACGGCCCACCATTCCCCCTCAGTGAGTGCCTGGTAGAGGTGCGGGAAGTCGGAGAACGGTTGCATGAACGCGATCCCCGCCGCCTCGAGCTGCGACTGCATCCGCGTGTGGTCGTACATGCACTCCAAGTGGTTGATCCCGGCCTCCAGCATCGACTCGCCGTGGAGGGCACACCAGAGGCCGGCCCGCTTGAGGAAGGGGAGCGGCCGCAGGTGCAGGTGCGCGAAGTCGATGTCGAGTTCGTCGGGGGCGAGGTCGATGTCGGCGAAGATGACGGCGCCTAACGCCGGTTGCTCGAGGATCTGCGAGCCCCACCCGGCGGCGTGTCCGGCGTAGAACAACTCGCGGCACTCGAAGCCCAGCGCCTCGAGGACGCCCACACAGCGATGGAACCACTCGCGCGAGCTGTCATAGGTGTGGTGGTCCTGGTTGGCCCATCCGATCCCGTGGGCGTCCTGGCGCGCCTTCTGGACGCGGCCGGCGTGATTGCGACGTTCCCAATACTCACGCTCGGCGCGGAGCCAGAGCCAGCACGCCCAGTTGCGCCCGAGGTCGGCGACCGCACGCGCAACGAGCGCGTCGGTGTAATCGTAGCCCGCGCCGATCGCGTCGAATTCGCGTCGGCGTGCACGGAACGCCTGGAGGTGGATCCGGGCGGCGCGCAGGGTGGCGGCCGGTGGGTCCGCGGGCTCGAAGTCGGTGGACCCGCGACGCTCGATGGCATCGAAGGCGACGCCGTCCGCGGCGGCGAAGCGCACGCGGCGGAACGGGGCGTGACGCGCGCCCTCGATCCGGGTCGTGAGCCGCTGCGCCGCCACGAACTCGTCGACGTACTCGACCTTGAACGCGACCGTCAGGCCCGTGTCGCCGGTGACGATCGCCGGGAAGAGCCCGGTGGGATTTCGCCAAACACCGGATAGCAGCGGGTCCGCCGTCCACCCGGCCTCGGCGAACTGGCGCCGGAGCCCGTCATCACTCACGCGGAGGTGATCGAGGATGTCCACCAGGCGGACGCCGATGTCGTCGCGGAGTCGGGTCGCGAGGGCAGCGGCGGCCGGCACGCGGGCGAGGGCCTCGTCGAGCACTCGCGTCACGAGGGCCGCGGCGTGCGGTTGGGTGGTCCAGGTGCGATCGTGTCGGGTCATGGTCGGCGCGATGAGGGGGCGTCTCTGGTGGCGGTGCCCCGGGCGGCGTGTTACCATAACGGCCGTTATGAAAACTGGCAACCAGAGGGCCATCCGCCCATGAGCCGCCCCCGGGGCGACCACGACGAACGGCGCGAAGTGATCGGCCTGGCGGCCGCCGAGGTCATCGCGACCCGTGGCCTCGCGCAGCTCACCCTGCGCGACCTCGCGGCCGAACTCGGCGTGACCACCGGGGTGCTCACGCACTACTTCCCGTCCAAGGACGCGCTGGTGGCCTACACCAAGGAGTTGGTCTTCGACCTCCGCTTTGTGCGCGCCCAGCAGGCGGCTGAGGGGCTGGAGGGGATCGAGCGACTTCACGCCGTGGTTGCCGAGATGCTCCCGGTGGACGCGGAGCGTCGCACGGGATGGCGGGTCCTCGTCGCGTTCCAGGGCAGCGCGGTTGGCTCGGCGCCCATGCGCCGTGCACACGACCGTCGCATGCGCCGGTGGTTTGCCCTGTTCGATGACCTCGTGGCTCCCCTGGAAACCCACGCGGCGCAGGGTGGCATGGCTGTCGCGTTCCTGGTGGAGGGGATGGCCATTCACCTGTCGATGATGGAGCCACCGATGCCGGCCGCGTGGCAGCTTGCCTTCGCGCGCGAGCAGGTGGATCGGCTGGTGGGCGCGCGCTCGCCCGGCACGGCCCGCCGCGCCGCCGCTCGCCCCCGAGGGGCACGCCGCACCCTGAACACCCGGCGCACCACGCGATCCCCCGACGTCTCGCCGACCTCCTGACATGACCTGCGCACCGCTGCGACGCCTCGCCACGTCGATCGCCCTCCTGCTGTCGGTCCCGTGTCCATCGACCGCCCTGGCCCAGGACCCCACCAGTGCACGCACCGTGTCGTTCACGACCAGCGAGGGGACGTGGATCTCCCTCGATGTGAGCCGCGACGGACGCATGCTGGTGTTCGAGTTGCTGGGGGACCTGTACACCCTGCCGGTGGACGGCGGCAGCGCCCGCCCGCTCATCACGGGCCGGGCCTTCCAGTCGCAGCCGCGCTACTCCCCGGATGGCCGGCACCTCGCCTACATCTCGGATGCGACCGGCGCGGACAACATCTGGATTGCTGCCGCTGATGGCACGGGCGCCCGTGCGCTCACACGCGTCCCCCGCTCGGGGATGCTGTCACCGGCCTGGTCGGCCGACGGGCGATTCATCCTGGTGACGGTGGCCGACTACTTCGCGTCGCGCGCGGCCGAGCTGTGGCGGTATGACGTGGCCACCGGGGCGGGGGAGCGCCTCGTCGAGAACTCCAATGGACCGCCGTCCCTGCTGGTCTCGGCCCCCGCCCCGGGGATCTACGGCGCCTCGCCTTCTCCCGATGGTGCGAGTACCTGGTTTGCGTCGGTCACGCCGCGATCGCACCTGGCACGCAGTGGGGCGGCCAGCGTGCTCATGCGCCTGCCGGCGTCCGGCGGTGCGGCGGCCCCGGTGGTCGTGGAGGGGACGCCGGCGATGAAGCCCCTGCTGTCCCCGGATGGAGCGCGGCTGGTCTACGGCACAGTGCGCGAGGGGCGCACGGGGTGGAAGGTCCGGGAGCTGGCGACTGGCGCCGAGCGGTGGCTCGCCGGTGACGTCGATCGCCACCAGCTGGAGTCCCGGGCGTCTCGCGACGTGATGCCTAACGTCGCCTTCTCACCGGATGGGCGGTACCTCTTTGCGGCTTATCGGGGGAAGATCCATCGACACGGCGTCATGGACGGCTCGGATGTCGTGGTGCCGTTCACCGCAAATGTGCAGCTGCAGGTGGAACCGACCCTCCACACGGCGCACCGCGTCGACACGGGCGCGGTACGCGCACGGCGCCTGCAGCATGTGGCAGCCGGGCCGATGGGTCGCGTGGCGTTCTCCACGCTGGGCCGCCTGTGGAGCATGGACGGCGAGGGGCGCGTCCCCCGTCGCGTCACCGGGACCGCGCGTGCGCGCGAGTTCATGCCGGCATGGTCGCCGGATGGGCGCTGGATCGCGTTTGTCACCTGGGATGAAACCGGTGGCGCGGTCTGGAAGGTGCGAGCGGATGGCCAGGGCGACCCGGTGCGCCTGACGGAGGCGCCCGCATACTGGATCGATCCGGCGTGGAGCCCGGATGGCGCGACGATCGTCGCGTTGACGGCGCCATTGCGCTCGACGCTCCAGGCACCGCCCGGCGGCTTCCCGCCTGACCTGCAGCTGGCGGTGATCCCGGCCACTGGTGGCACCCTGCGCATGGTTGGGGCCGCGATGGGGATGCGCACGCCGCACTTTGTTGGAGGAGACAACGGGCGGGCGTGGCTCAGCGCCCCGGTCGGGCTGGTCTCGGTGGGGCTGGCCGGCGGGGACCAACGGGTGGAGGCCCGCCTGGGGGCCGCCGCTCCTCCCGGTATTCAGCTGCGGGCGAACCCCACGGGAACGCAGGTCGCTGCGCGCACCGGGCGGCAGCTGCTCACGGTGCCGCTGCCGGCTACCGCGGCGCCCCGATCCATCAGCCTGGCGCAAGGTGTCGTGGCCACGGATGGGGATCCCACGGACTGGGCCTGGTCCGCGGACGGGGCCGGACTGACGTGGGTCAATGGCGCCACGTTGCATCGAGCACGGACGGGTGCTGCGGCGACCGCTGCCCCCGTGCTGGTGTCGTTGCCGCGCGCCATCCCCGGTGGGAGCGTCGTGCTGCGCGGGGCCACGGCGATCACGATGCGCGGCACCGAGGTGATCCCCGACGCCGAGGTCGTGGTGACCAACGGGCGCATTGCCGCGTTGGGGGCGCGCGGAACGGTGACGCTGCCAGCGGGTGCACCGGTGATCGATGTGCGCGGCAAGTACATCGCGCCGGGGTTCATTGATCTGCATGCCCACTGGAGCCCGGCTGGTGAGCTGCTGCAGCCGGAATCCACGAATGGGCTGGCGAACCTCGCGACGGGAGTGACGACGGTGCGAGATCCGCAGGTGACGCCCGAGGTGTTCGGCCTCGCGGACATGATCGAGGTGGACCAGGTGCCGAGTCCGCGACTCCTCTCCACCGGTCCGGGGGTCTTCAGCTCCACCAACTTCCAATCGGACGACGACGCGCTCCGGACCCTGCGACGGTATCGCGACGAGTACGGCACCGCCTACATCAAGTCATACCAGGTCGGGACGCGGCAGCAGCGGCAATGGGTCGTGCAGGCCGCGCGCACCCTCGGCCTCATGCCCACCACCGAGGGGGCCGCCGATACCAAGGAGAACCTCACGCATGTGATGGACGGCTTCTCCGGCCTCGAACACTCGATCCCGGACGCGCCCGCCTACGACGACGTCATCCAGGTCTTTGCGCGGACCGGGATCACGAACACGCCAACGCTCGTCGTGGCCTTTGGGGCTGCGCTCCCGGTGCATCGGTTGCTCGCGCAGGAGCGGCCCCACGAGGATGAGCGCGTCAACCGCTGGTTCCCCGACGGCGCGCTCTTCCAGCGCACCTCCGCGCGGCTCCTCTGGATGCCGCCCGAGGAACACAACCTCAAGGATGCCGGCGCCCTGGCCACGGCCGTGCTGCGTGCGGGCGGGCGCATCGGGCTGGGTGGCCACGGCGAGGTGCAGGGGCTCTCCAACCACTGGGAGATGCGGCTCCTCGCCGAGGGCGGGATGACGCCGCACGAAGTGCTGCAGGTCGCCACCCTCCAGGGCGCGCGTGCGCTGGGGCTGGAGGAAGACCTCGGGTCGCTCGCGGTGGGGAAGGTGGCGGACCTCGTCGTGCTCGACGCCAATCCCCTCGTCGACATCCGCGCCACGCGCAGCATTGCCTACGTGATGAAAGCCGGGACCCTCCGGCTCGGGACGACGCTGAACCAGGTATGGCCCTCGCCGGGGCCGGTGCGCATGCCCTGGTCCTTGCAGCGCGAGGCGCAGCCGGTGGTTGGGGCCGTGGATGCGCTGGTGCGTCGCACGATGGAGGCGGCTCGCATCCCGGGGATCGGCCTGGCGGTGGTCCGGCGCGGCGAGGTGGTGGTCGCGCGTGGGTACGGGGTCGCGGAGCTGGAGCATCGCACCCCCGTCACCGACGAGACGATGTTCCTGTCGGGGTCGATGGGGAAACAATTCACTGCTGCCGGGATCCTTGCCCTCGTCGAGGACGGTCGCCTCGGGCTCGATACCTCGATCCGGCGATACCTCCCGGAGGCTCCGGCCACCTGGGAGCCGATCACGATCCGGCACCTGCTCAGCCACCGCTCCGGCATCCCCGACTACACCGGCGACAACTTCGACTACCGCAAGGACTACACGGACGCGGAGTTGCTGGCGATGTCGGCGGCGCTCACCCTCGAGTTTCCTGCCGGGTCACGGTGGAACTACTCGAACACGGGGTACGTGCTGCTCGGGATCGTGATGACGCGGGTGACCGGCAAGCCGTACCACGCATTCCTGCGCGAGCGCATCTTCACGCCGGCGGGGATGCCCACCATCCGCGTGATCACGGAGTCGTCGGTCGTCCCACACCGCGCCCGGGGGTACAACCTCGTGCCCGGGGGATGGGAGCATGCCGCATGGGTCGCACCGCAGCTCAACACCACGGCGGATGGCTCGATGCTCCTCTCCCTTCGTGACATGATCGCCTGGAACGAGGTCGTGCGGACGCGACGCATCCTCCGCGCCGAACACTGGGCACTCATGATGTCGGCGACCCCGCTCAACAGCGGGCGCACCTACCCCTACGGGTTCGGCTGGTTCATTGGCGAAGCGGGGGGGCAGGTGGTGCAGGAACACGGCGGTGCCTGGCAAGGGTTCATCACGCAGTACACGCGCTTTGCCGACGACGACCTGGCGGTGGTGGTGCTGTCCAATGCGCGGACCCCCGTGCCGCCAACCCTGGCCATGGAGGTGGCCGCGCTGTTCAACCCGCGCCTGGCGCCGGTGCCCGCCCCATCCACCCCCATCGCGGATGGAGAACCCGCCGCCACCGCCTACGTGCGAGGGATCCTCGTGAAGGGTGCCAGCGGGGAACTCGACCTCGCTGACTTCGAGGTGGTGCGGCAGACGATCTTCCCACGCATTCGTGCGGCCCTCACCGGCGCGCTGCGCGGCAAGGCAACGCCGACGCGTCTGGAGCTGCTCGCCCGACGCGAGGTGGGGGACGACGTGGAGCGGCAGTACTTCGCCTGGTACGGCACCGAGCGATTTCGCGTGATCGTTTCCATCGGTCCCGCGGGACGCCTGACCGCAGTGCGGGTGACACCAGAGGCACCATGAGCCACCAGCGGTGGGGATGGGTGGTGTGTGCGGCGAGCGCGCTCGCCCTGGCCACGGCGTGTGCGCCGGCCCCGGCGTACGACCTGGTGCTCACCGGTGGGACGGTCGTTGATGGCACCGGCGCCGCACGGCGTACGGCCGACGTTGCAGTGCGTGGCGGTCGCATCGTCGCCGTGGCTCCCGACCTCTCCGTGAAAAGCGCGCAGCGCGTGATCGACGTCTCCGGCCTCGTGGTGGCACCCGGCTTCTGGGACAACCACGCCCACCTCGTGACGCTCGCCGAGCATCCACTGGCGGAGAACTTCATCCGGCAGGGGATCACGACGGTGCTGGCCCCGCAACACTCACAGGACCAGCCCTTTCCGCTCGACGCCTACCGGGACAGCGTGCGGATGGCGCCTAACGTGGGGCTGTTCGCCGGGCATACGTGGACTCGGAAGCGCGTCATGGGACTCGCGAACCGCGCGCCAACCGCGGCGGAGCTGGCGTGGATGGAAGCACTCGTGGATTCGTCGATGCAGCAGGGCGCGCTTGGGCTGGCCACCGGACTGGAGTACGTGCCGGCCACGTATGCCGGCGTTGACGAGGTCGCCGCCCTCGCGGCCGTGGCCGCTCGCCACGGCGGCATCTACGTGACCCACATGCGGGACGAAGGGGCCGCGGTGATGGAGTCCCTGCGTGAGACGCTGGAAGTGGGGCGTCGCGCGGGCATTCCCGTGCAGGTCAACCACCTCAAGGTCACCGGGGCGGCGCAGTGGGGGTGGAGCGAGCGGATGCTCGCCCTGCTCGATTCCGCACGTGCCGCGGGGCAACCGGTAGCCTTCGACGTCTATCCCTACACAGCGTACAGTACCTACTCGGACCTGATGTTCCCGGCGTGGGCGCTGGCCGATGGCCCCGCTGCCTTCCGCAAGCGGGTGGCCAACCCCGCGACGCGCCAGCGCCTCGTGCGCGAGATGCGCGACCTGTTCCCCCGACAGACCGGTGCCGAGCCGTCGTCGATCCAGTTCCGCGAGGTGACGCACGACTCCACCCTCGCCGGCAAGACCCTGCATGACTACCTCGTGGCGCGTGGTCGCCCAACCACCGTCGTGGCCGCGGTTGAAGCCCTCATTGAGCTGCAGGTCGCTGGCGGGTTCATCGGGATCTTCCACGGGATGGACGAGCGCGACGTCGTGCGATTCCTCGCGCACCCGGCCACGATGATCGAGACCGACGGCGACCTGGTGGTCCCCGGACGCGGGCATCCGCACCCACGCACCTATGGCTCGTTTCCACGCGTGCTGGGGCGCTACGTACGCGACAGCGGGGTGATCACGCTGGAGGCGGCGGTGCAGCGGATGACCTCCCTCCCGGCGCAGTGGCTCGGCATCGCCGATCGTGGCACCCTGGCAGCAGGGAAGGTGGCGGATGTCGTGGTGTTCGACCCGCGGACCATCCAGGATCGTTCGACCTACCTGGATCCACACCACTATCCGGAGGGCATCCACCACGTAGTGGTCAACGGCGTCCTTGCCCTGGAGGCAGGTGCGATGACGGGGGCGCGTCCCGGGGTCTTCCTCTCTCGGGGACGAGCCGCGGCGCGTTAGCGTGCGCCTTGCCGGGCGCCCGGGCACGGGGGCAAGGCTTAGCTTTCGGCGGGGCGCCGCGCTCGCGGTGCCTGAGACCTCCAGCGTTGCCCTCCTGTGTCCCTGCGTCCCTTCGTCCTCCTTCTGGCGGCTGCAGCCGCTTGCGGCACGCCCGCTGCCACCGTGCAGACGGCACCAACCAGCTCCAGCATCTCGCCCACAGCAGAAGAGCTGCGGCGCGACATGCTCGTCTTCGCCTCCGATTCGTTCGGCGGTCGTGAGACGGGTACCCCGTACGCCCACAAGGCGGCCGTGTGGATTGCGGACCGCGCGAAGGCCCTCGGCCTCGAGCCCGGTGGGGACAGTGGGTACTTCCACCGCGTGCCGATGCAACGCGCGCAGCTTACGCCGGGGACGCTAACGGTCACTCCCCCTTCCGGGGCAGCGACCAAACTCGCCTTCGGCCCCGACCTGGCATTCCTTACCGCGCTCGGACCCGGTGCGCCATTGCCGAAGAACAAGGCCGATGCCGAGATGGTCTTCGCCGGTTATGGCGTCGTCGACACTGCCCTCAAGCGCGATGACTATGCCGGGCTTGATGTGGCCGGGAAAGTGGTCGTTGTCGCCGCACTTGTTCCCCCCGAAGTGCCTGCCGCGGATCGCAAGCGATGGGAAGATCCGCAGGCGATCTTTAATCGACTCGGCCCTGCGCTCGGGCGCGGACCGGCAGCCATTGTGCTGCTCCTCCCCGACTCGGTCTACGGACTCGCGGCCGGCCAGTTCTCCGGCAACCAGATCTCGGTCGGCTCGGCCGCCGCCGAGGCGCGGCAGCCGAATCGGGTCTTTCCGCTGATGGCGTTCGCCCCGTACCGGGACGATTCTCCGTTTGTGCCCGCGGGATGGCGGACGGCAGGGAAGTCCCAGGCCATGCCCGGGTCACGCTTCGCGGCGAGCTACGAAGAGGCCCAGTCCAACTTCAACGGGTATAACGTCGTGGCCATTGGTCGTGGGAGTGATCCTGCGATGCGGAACACATACGTCGCCTTTGGTGCGCACTACGACCACATCGGCGTGAGCAAGGGCGTGCGCGGCGACAGCATCAACAACGGCGCCGATGACGACGGGTCGGGGAGTGTCACCCTGCTCGCGATTGCGCGGAGCTGGATGCAGGGTCCCCGTCCCAAGCGTTCGGCGCTGTTCGTCTGGCACATCGGGGAAGAGAAGGGGTTGTTCGGCTCCGAGGTATTCACGAACCACCCGACCGTGCCGATCGACTCCATTGTGGCGCAGCTCAATGCCGACATGATCGGCCGCAATCACCCCGACTCCCTGTACATCGTGGGCCCCGGGGCGGCACCCAATGGCCAGAGCGCCATGCTGGGGAGCATCGTGGATTCGGTCAACACGGCCACCTCGGCCCCCTTCCGTTTCAACCGCGAGTGGGACACGACAACGCACCCGGAACGCATCTATTACCGGAGCGATCACTACAACTACGCGCGGAAGGGGATCCCGATTGTCTTCTTCACGACCGGGTTGCACGGTGACTACCACAAGGTCAGCGACGAGGCGGCGCTGATCGAATACGACAAGATGGCTCGTATCGGGGACCTGATGCTCCGGACCGGGGTGGCGCTCGGGAACCGCGCGACGCGTCCGCTCGCGGGCAAGGTGCAATAGCGTCCGCCAAAGCGCTTGGCGACGCCCCACGCACGCACGATGCTGGCGACCCTGCTCAGGCTGTTCGTTCCGTCCTGGCGTTTCTTCGACGCAACGACGTCGGGGATCAGGCTTCGGGTGCGGGTCACGAAGCCCGCCACGGGAGCAGGGCCGTGGGTCGACGTGCTGGCACCCCGAGCGCGACGGGTGTGGCACGTCGTCTGGAACCCGGAGGGCAACCGGACGCTCGCCGCGTATGGCCTGCTGGAGCGGTTGCTGCTGGACGCGGCGGATGGGGATGAAGGATCGCTACGCACGTCCCTCGCGCTGGTCACGGAACTCGCGCGGGGTGAGGCACAGCGGCTGGGGCTCGTTGCCGCGGGTGGTACCCTGGAGTTCGCGATTGTCGACGCGGCTCCTGACGCACCTGCGGAGCTGGTGCGCTCCGAGGTGATCGTGTGCTGACGCTGCCACCGGAATACGTCGCCTTGCGCCGCGTTGAGGTGCTGGCGTCCGTGGCGATGCTCATCGGTACGATGGAACTGCTCGCGGTACGCGCACACTGGGGCGACCGTGGCACGTGGCGATGGTCCATCTTGCGGGACGAGCTGGGGTTCGCGCGCTGGGCTCTCGCGACGCGTCCGTTTACCACGTTGCTCCTCGCGCGACTGCTGGCCGCGGCGTGGTTGCTCAGGGAACCGTCGCTGGTGGCGATGGCCGTGGCTTGGGTGACCTCCCTCGCGGTCAACGTGCGGTTTCGCGGAACGTACAACGGCGGGAGCGATCACATGCTGATGATTGTGCTCAGCGCCCTGCTGATCGGCCGAGTTGGCGATGCATCCTCCATTGTGGTGCGCGTGGCCGTGGTGTGGATCGGCGTCCAGGCGATCTTCTCATATACGATTGCCGGCGTGGCCAAGCTGCGCGATGCCCAATGGCGCAGCGGGACGGCCTTGCCGGTCCTGCTGGCGATTCCAGCCTATGGCGTCCCGGCGCCGATACGGGCGCTGCTCCAACGTCCCGGCATCGCGCGAGCCGCGACCTGGGGTGTGTTGGTGTTCGAGTGCGGCTTTCCGCTGGTGTTGCTCGGGCCGCGGGCGGCAGCGGTCGGGATCGTCGTGGCCGCGGTGTTCCATATCGCGAATGCGTGGGTCCTCGGGCTAAATCGATTCCTCCTCACCTGGGCAGCGACCTGGCCGGCGTTGGCATACGTCGCGGGGATCACGGGTCGAGGGTAGCGGCATTCGGAAGGTGGCATCGCGGGGAGGTGGCGCCACCTCCCCACAATGCCGGGACTTCATGCCGCGCGAGTGCGCGCTTGCTCGAGGTGGCACAGCGTTCGCCAGAGGCCCTCCAGGCGATCGCTGCGCGAAGGAATGCCTAACGGCCACTGTGCTCGGTACCGATCACAGCTGAAGGAGGGACTACGCCCGATCCGCTGGCGGTGCCTCGATCCCGATCCGCTTCTTTACCAGGTAGATCGGGCGACGCTTGGTCTCCTCGAACAGCCGCCCGATGTACTCGCCGAGGATGCCGAGGCAGATCAGCTGCACGGCGGACGAGAAGAGCAGGACGAGGATGATCGAGGTCCAGCCGCGCGACTGGTGCGGGTTGTAGCCGGCGATGGGAAAGTTGCCGATGTACTGCGCGAGCACCACCAGTCCGACGAGGATGGCCAGCGCGGCGACCACAAAGCCGAGCAGCATGATCGCCTGCAGCGGACGATAGCTGAAGTTGATGATGCCGTCGCTGGCCAGCTTGAACAACTTGCGCAGCGTGTACTTGGGCTCGCCGGCAAAGCGGGCCGCGCGCTCGTAGGCGAGGCCGGTCTGGCGAAAGCCGACCCAGGTCCGCAGGCCGCGGATGAACCGGTTCCGTTCGGGCAGCTGGTTGATGGCCTGGACGACCTCGGCGCGCATCACGCAGAAGTCGCCGGCGTCGAGCGGAATGTCGAGGGTGGCCAGCCGCTTGAGCAACCGGTAGTACACGTGGTACGCGATCCGCTTGAAGAGCCCTTCCTTGCGCTTGGTGCGGATGGCGTAAACAACGTCCATCCCTTCGCGGACCTTGTTGATGAAGGGGAGCAGTTCCTCCGGCGGGTCCTGCAGGTCGGCGTCGATGACGCAGACAATGTCGCCGCGCGCGTGGTTGAGCCCGGCGGTCACCGCGGGCTGGTGCCCGAAATTGCGCGAAAGTGAGATGACCTTGACCCGCGGATCCCGGGCGGCGATCCCCTCGAGGATTTCCAGGGTCCGGTCGCGGCTGCCGTCATCCACGACGATCAATTCCCAGTCCTCACCCCAACCCGGCGCCGCACCTGCCACGCGGCGATGCAACTCTTCGAGGCCGTCTTCTTCGTTGTAGGCCGGGACGACCAGCGAGATCATGGGAGGGCAGTCATGGTGTCGAGGTGCTGTCCCGCTGGAGCAACGTGAACCGCCCCATCGGGCGGGCGCCCTGCAGCTCGGGGACCAGCGAGGCCGGACTCCCCGGATAGTAGTAGTCGAGGCTGTCCGTCGGGAGCAAGACGACCGAGCCCTGGTAGCGTTCCATCACCTGCAGCAGCTCGGCCTTGCCGGGATACGCCGGGGACATCGCGCCGCGGCCGGTGTGATACGTGAAGAAGTAGGGGACCTGGGTGACCGCCCGGGTGCCCGAGGGCATCGCGGTCGCAGCGGCATTCATGGCCTCCCGGAGCGCGGCGTGGTCCGCATTCACCTGGGGTAGCGAGCGCAGCATGCGGAAGTCCTGGGGGATCACCCCTATCGCCAGGTACAGCGCGACCGGTGCGAGGTACCACCAGCGGCGGGTCGCAGTGGTGCCGGGCACCGCAGCGACCAGCAGGATCGAGAGCAAGGCGGACCCCACGCTGAAGTACCTGATCTCGATGCTGTTCCCTCGAATCGCGAGGGTCCCGACCAGGATCAGCCAGAGCAACCCACCGGCCGCCAGTTCCGGCAGCCACGCCGAGCGTCGCACGGCGAACGCACCCACGCCGAGCGCAGCAAAGAGGGCCAGGGCGACCAGCTTGTCCCACTCGGCGAGGCCTGCGCCGATGCGATACAGCACGACGGGGAATCCCGTCGCGGCCGATCGCGCGACGCCGACCGGGTCCTGGCGCATGACCTCGCCGGTGCTTGGCGGGGGCTGGAGACTGCGATAGAACTGGTCTTCGTCGCGGCCCGTGCGTTCGGCATGGTACCGCAGCAGCAGGTAGTACGACGCGTCCGACGCGAACGGGCTTCCCCGCACTTTCGCGGTGTGGACCAACCACGGGAGCATGACCATCGCTGCTGTGCCGGCGACCAGCAGGCCCCGTCGGATCGAGGTGCCCCAGCCGTGGCGGGCGAGAGACCAAAGGGCAACTGCCGGCAAGGCTACGGTCGCCGTGGAGCGAACGAGCCAGGCCAGGCCGAACAGGAGCCCGGCCGCCACCCAGTGCCAGGTGGCGCGGGCATGGAGGAGCACGGCGAACAGGCACAACACGAGCCCGGTGGCCAGTGCGTCGGGGAGGCCGACAAACGACAGACGCCAGTTGGCCGGAAAAAGCAGCGCACTCGCGCCGGCCAGGACCGGGAGCCATCCCTGTCGATCCTTGACCACATGACGGGTGATGCCCCATGCCCCGATCGCGATCAGCCCGGCGCCAAGGATCGACACGACCAGCATCGCTCGCGCTGCATCGAGGCCGGCGAGGGCCATCACCCCGGCCGTGGCCGTCGGATATCCCGGATTGGCGTTGTGGAAGTACATCGGGAGCTGTTCCGGGTTCAGGAACAGCAGCCAGTTGGCGTCGTTCACATAGCCGTGGCCCGCCAGCAGGTTGCGGGCGACGATGCCGATGTAGGCCGAGTCATGGAGGAAGCCGCTCGAGATCGACGCATCAGTCGGGATGAGCACCAGACGCGCCGCCAGCACGACGCCAAGAAGCAGCGCGCCGGTGGCCGACGGGGTAAGGCGTGAGCGGGGAGGGCGATCCAGTCGTCAGGCTCCAGGATTCGAGACGTGAGCTGAGGACAAGCTAATGACGGCCAACACTCGCGGGCTGTGACATAACCCCAGTGTAAACCGCCAGGCTACTTCGGCGACTGGACCAGGCGCACCATGTCCCGAAGCTCGTCCGCACTGTACGGTTTCGCGAGAAAGCCGGCCGCACCTCCAGGGACGGCTTCCGCCGACTCCTGCGAGTAGCCGCTCATGAGGATGACCATCACCTCGGGGTCCAGCAGGCGAAGTTCGCGGAAGGTCTCCCACCCGGAGAGCTCGGGCATCGTGAGGTCCAACAGCACGAGGTCAATTTCCGGTCCGCGTTCCGCGTAGACATCGAGGGCCGTGCGCCCGTTGTTCGCGGTCAGCACGTCGTAGCCATCCCGGCGGAGCACGCGCTCGGCCACGGTGGTGGCCCCCGGGTCGTCGTCCACGATGAGGATGGTTGCCGGTGTGCTCGCGGGGGAGGGCGTCACCAGGGAGGGTTGGCCTGGGGCGGCCGGCAGCAACACCGATACGATGGTCCCGCTGTCGGGCTGCGAGGCGACGCGGATGGCTCCCCCATGTCCGCGAATGATTCCCAACACGGCGGCCAGGCCGAGTCCCCGTCCGGGTCCCTTGGTGGTGAAGAACGGATCGAACAGTCGTGAGAGCGCGGTTGCCGACATGCCCGTCCCCGTGTCGGACACCTCGAGGACGAGGTAGTCCCCCTCCGGGACGTCCATCCCGACATGCGCGCCGTTGAGCCAGGCGCGGGTGGCGAACATGCGCCGCGTGCGAATGGCAATGGTCCCCTGGGCGTCGCCCAGGGCATCGGAGGCGTTGGTGATCAGGTTCATCACCACCTGGCGGAGTTGTGTGGCGTCGGCGCGCACGGGTGGGAGGTCGTCGCGCAGGTCCGTGGTGACCTGGGCCTTTTTGGAGACGACCGCCGTGAGCAACCGGCCCATCTCGCGCACCAGGCTCGAGAGGTCCACGGGTTCGATGACAAACCTTCCCTTGCCAGAGTAGGCCAGGAGCTGCCGCGTCAGCTCGGCAGCCCGTCGCGCGGCCAGCTGCAGGTCGTTGAGCAACGGCACGGCCGGGGAGTCTGGCGGCAGATCCTCGAGGGCGAGCGAAGCGTTGCCCAGGACCCCCACCAGGAGGTTGTTGAAGTCGTGGGCTACGCCGCCGGCCAGCACACCTAACGATTCCAGCTTCTGGGTGTGGCGCACCTGCTCGGCCACGCGTGCGTGTTCTGCCTCCGCGGCACGGCGTTCCGTGACGTCCACGAGGTACCCCAGGAAGTGGGTCGCCTCGCCGTCCGCGTTGCGCACCACCTTGGTGAAGTCGGTGACGATGCGGGTCCGTCCGTCGCCATGGGCCAGGCGATACTCCTGCTCGAACCAGGTCGCGCCGCGCGCCACGTGTTGCTGCACTTCAGCAGCGACCCGGGCCACGTCCTCGGGTGCCACGATGGATACGTAGGGGATGCGCCCCGACAGCAGTTCGGCCGGGGGGTGGCCGAGGACGGCCTCCACGTTCGGCGAGACGTATTCGACCGGCCATCCGTCGCTGTTACGCCACTTGAACACGACTGTTGGGCCGGCCGCGAACAACTGGCGTTCTTCCTGGAGCTCGCGGTCGTTCTCGCGCCAGTCGAGGGCGGTGGCGATCTCCCGGACGATCAGCTGGGCCACGTCCACTTCCTCTGGCGTGAAGTGCCGCGGCATGCAGGTGTAGATCATGAACTTGCCCCACACCCGCTCACGCCCAACCAGCGGCAGGAACAGCATGCCACGGATTCCCTCGGCGCGGATCGAGTCGATGTAAGGCGCGAGGGTAGGGTCGAGGTCGACGTCCGGGGACTGGATGGGCTCTGCGTCCAGGTCGCGCGGCGTCCACGGGGAATGTCCGTCCACGGCCGCGCGGTACTGATCCGAGACGCCGCGCCATGCGACGAACCGACACACCTCGTGGTGATCGAACAGGAGCATCGAGGCCCGTTCGACCTGCAGCGCGGTGGCTAGCGCGTCCATGGCGTGCGAGTACAGCGCCTCGAGGGACGACTCGCGCGACAGCGCGGCCACCACGTGCGCGATGAGGTCCCGCGGGTGGGGGAGTGGCGTGCGGTCGGGACCGGAAAGCAGCGCGGAGGACATGGGCGTCGACAGGTGCGGGCTCGCGTTGCACAAGCTGAGAGCCGCCGCCCACGCGCACAAGCCACGGACCGTTAGACCTTGCTCATGCGCCCTGCCAGGGGTGAGGCGATCGAGCGCATCCCAGCCGCTCGATCGCCACGGGGAGGCCTACTTCTTCACCAACTGGTCGACCATGACGTCGAGCTGGTGGTTGATGCGCACGCCCCAGATGCCATCGGTGCGGGCGGTGTACCCTGCCTTGGGGGTGGAGTGGACCATGGTGCCGTTGATGTAGTAGTCGATCTTGTCTCCACCCACGCGCACTTCCAGCGTGTTCACCGACGATCCCGTGCCTTCGGGCTTCTTGATCGCGTCGTGCGGGGTGCGGCCCTGCACATCGTGCGTTGCCGCGTTGCCCCCGCGGTGCTTCACGATGTACGTCCCGTTCTGGCCAATCAGGAAGTAGACGTAATTCTGTGTGGAGTCAGCGAGGTTCGCCCCGCCAAACACGAGCCCGTAGTAGTTGTTGTGGCCGCTGGGCTTGTTCAGCATGAAGCGGCCGGACAGCGTGTAGTTTCCGCTCGCCTTGTTGTCATCTTTCCAGAGGACAGCGGCGGGGCCTCCAACGACGTGAAATCCCCCTCCCATTGCCATGACCTTGACGTCGGGCGTGTTGTCGGGATCGGAGGCGCTGGTGCTTCGGTCCAGGCGCATGTGCCAACCGGCGGGGGCCTGGGCGGCGAGGGGGGCGGCGAGCAGGGTCGCCGCAACGGCGAGACGATGGAACATGAGGGGGCTCCGGTGAACGGCCACGGGGGCCGGTGAGTGGTTCAGGGTGGAACATGACGGGAGGGCCGTGGGCTGGCTAGCCGCTGCCCATCTTGCGCGAGGCCACTGGCTTGCGCACCCATGAGGCCGTCTGCCGTCTGCCGTCTGCCGTCTGCCGTCTGCCGTCTGCCGTCTGCCGTCTGCCGTCTACCTCGTCGCCTCGGCTCCGTCCAGCTCGAGCAGCTGGAACGCGAGGTTCGACACCAGGCAGTAGCCCACGAAGTAGTAGAACCCGGAATCGATCACTGCATTGAGGTTGTCCGTGGCGACGGCGGCCAGATAGGCGATGAACACGCCCACCACAAAGACGTCCGCCATCGACCACTTGCTGAGCGAGCGGACCGTCAGGTACAGCCGACGGCGGCGCGCGACGTCCTTCATGGTCAGTATCACGAAGAACGCGATCGCCTTGAGGAACGGGATCGTCACCGAGAAGAGCAGGATGAGCCCGGCGACGAAGGCGTTGCCCGAGTTCCACAGACTGCGCACGGCCTCGATGATGCTCTGCGTTTGGCGGAAGATCTCCCGCGTGTTACCGAGCAGGGAGATCGAGGCCGTGATGGTCATCATCGGCTGCAGCAAGCCGGGGATCAGCAGTGCAAGCGAGACGATCGTGAGGGTGATGGCGATGCGGTTGCGCGTGCTCATGGCGACGGGAGGAGGGGCCACCAAGCATAGCATCTCCATGGGGGGACAGCGATGGGCGGCGACCTCCAGCGATCGGCGCCCACAGCTGTCGCTGCCGGCGTCAGAACGTCGGGGCGCCGACGTCGCAGGTCGCCTTCGTCCACAACACCCCCCTCGGCACTCCGTTCACGTCGACGGCGGCGAGTACGCTCCCGCAGGCGTTTACGGCGATGGCCGTCGAGCGCGTTTCTCCGGGATAGCGCAGGGTCGTCCCGACGCCGTTGAACGAGGTGTAGGCGGTCGGGACCACCACCCGGTTGATGATGGGGCCCAGGTAACCCACGGCCCGACCGCCAGCGCCGACCGCCGTCAGGTGGAAACTGCCAGCGGAGAACGGTCGCGTGATCGGGGCATGGGAAGACCAGATCTCCCCTCCACTCAGGATGACCGCGCCGCCCGGCGTCACGCCAATGCCTTGCTGCCCGGGTCGTGAAGACAGCACGATGGGGGCGCCGCCAAAGCGGGCCCACGGATACTTCACACCGTTGACCATGGTGTATCCGGACGTGTTGCGTTGGATGCCTACGCCGGAGGCCTTCGTCTCACGCAAGGACCCACTGGTACTTCGAAGGCTCCCGAGCCCTGGCCACCACTCGAAGGCCTGATAGACACTCGAGCTGTTCTCCGAGCTCCCAACCACAATGCCAGAGTCATTCACGTCTGTCGGGAACTCCCGCTTTCCGCCAAAGCTGGGGAGCTGAATGGGAATCGCCTGAAAGCTGTCCCAGTACGCGCCTCTCAGCACGAAGTGGCCGACATGGAAATGTCCCACGACGCCACCCCGATTGTTGATGGCCGTGGGCCAAGTGGATTGGGCGCCATTCGGTGTGGGCAGGCGTCGCAAGGTGGAACCTTGTTGCACGTACGCATTCAGGTCTCCATCGCGACGGCCGATGACCGCACCAGCGTCGTTCATGTCGTACGGGTAGTCGATCTGCAACACCGTTGGGGTGTAGGCATTGGGATCGAATGCCAGCGCCGCGGGCGCGGCGGGGGTGTTTCGGGCGTGCGGACTGGTTGATGCGTCGGCGCAAGCGGCGACCACGGCAGCGGTCGCCAGGGCGACGCATCGGGCGGTTCGGGACATGGGTGGCTCGAGGTAGGTGACACTCCCTCATCGGAATTCGTCCCTGATGAATGACACAGGACGCCCCATGGGGGTGTCCCCGACCAGCCCATGGCCTCTCCCTCGCCCACCTCCCTCCTGCGCATCGACGCCGCGTCGCCGTCCCTGGCGGAGCGTTGGCGCCGCTTCTGGGACCCGCCCGAGCAGTTTCTGCTCGACGCCGGCAACGAGGGAGAGGCGCTCATTGGTCGCATCCGGATCGGGCTCACCGGAGTCCTGCTGCTCATCCCGCTCACGAGCATCATGGTGGCGCCGCGCTCGGAGTGGCACGAGCACATCATTGGCTTTGTGGTCACGCTCTTCGCGTTTGTCATGGCGATCGCGGTCTACTTCATGATCCGGCGCGACCTGCGCCAGCCATGGCTGCCGATGGCGACGTCCCTGTTCGACGTGACCCTCATCAGCGCGGCCAACCTCTCGTATGCCTTCGTCGCCGACCCGCACCAGGCCACGAACAGCAAGGTCACCTTCGATACGTACTTCATCGCGCTGGGGGCGACTTGCCTGCGCTATGACAAGCGCGTGGCGGCCGTCGCCGGCGCGACGGCCATCGTCCAGTACGCCGCGAACCTTGCGTTCATCTACTCCAACTGGTCGATGCAGACGTCCATGTCGGCCGGGAACATCTTCAATCCGTACGGCCGGTTCCAGTGGACCGACCAGGTCTCCCGGATCATCCTGCTGTTGACGGCCACCGCGCTGTGCGTGTTCATCGTCGGCGGCATCCAGCGACAGCGTCAACTCTCGAATGCGGACTCCCTCACTGGAGTCTTCAACCGCCGGTTCTTCGACGACTACTTCGCCGCCGAGATGGAGCGTGCGATGCGCTTTCGGGGGTCCGTGGCCATCGCGATGATCGACGTCGACCACTTCAAGCAGTTCAACGACCGGTTCGGCCATGCCGCCGGCGACGTAGCCCTGCGCGGGGTCGCGCGGTCCCTGCAGCTCGCCGTTCGGCGCAGCGATCTCGTCGCCCGGTACGGGGGAGAGGAATTCGTGGTGCTCTTCCGCGAAGCGTCGCTGGATCAGGCGGTTGAGCTGGTGGAGCGGATTCGCCAGGAGATCCAGTCGGTGCCGCACACCATTGGGGACGCTCGGCCGGTGCATGTCACCGTCAGCGCGGGCGTGGCCTCGTGGCCGGAAGACGGGCCGACCACTGGCGACATCCTCGCCACCGCCGATCGGCGACTGTTCATGGCGAAGGATGCCGGGCGCAACCGGGTCATCGGTCGGACCAGTGCCCCCGCGGCCGCCGCGCGCTTCGCCTAGCGGGCCCTAACAGCAGCTCGACGAGGGAGTCGTCCCCGTCGCGAAGGGCAAGCCGCCTCCACAGCCGGCGAACACGCCGTAGTGGCGCGAGAAATCTCCGATGAAGGCGAAGTGCGACGCAAACCGCGTCTCCCGCAACATGCGCCAGGTGTTGCCGCACACGGGAAAGACCTTGCCGGTCTCGATGTCGTGGTGCTTGTCGAGGATGAACCGGTCCTGGCTGCCCTCGATCGTGCCCCGGTAGATCACGGCCTGGCCGTAGTCCTCGCATTGGCTCTCGAGGGCGTCGATTTTGAAGAGCCGGTAGGTCGCCGAGAAAAAGCGCAGCGGCCCCACTCGGGCGGCGAGGGCGGTGTCATCAATGGAAAGCGGGCGATCGGCCACCAGCCGCGGGTCGCGGAACCCTGCGTCCTTCGCGGCATCGAGGAAGTCGTTCCAGTATTGGGCCCCGCCCAGGCACTCGCCGTACAACAATGGGTCCTGACGCACGGCTTCCGGCACACGGCGATCCGCATAGACATCGGCGAAGTACATCTCACCCCCCGCGCGCAGCAGCCGCGCCGCGCCGCGCAAGACGGCCCCCTTGTCGGTCGCGAGGTTCACCACGCAGTTGGAGACGACGACATCGAACGACCCGGGCCCGAGCCCGAGCTGGTCGAGCGACTCGATCTGCCCATCCACAAACCGGACATTCGATCGCGCAAAGCCGAACTGTTGCCGATGGAACTCCTCGTGCTCCCTGGCCACGGCCAGCTGGCTCGGTGTCATGTCGACCCCGACCACTTCTCCTTCGGGGCCCACGAGCTGGGCGAGCAGGTACACGTCACGGCCAGATCCGCAGCCGAGGTCGATCACCCGTTTGCCTCGCAACTCGGTTGGGGCGACCAGCCCGCAGCCGTAGTACCGGGCCGTGACCTCCGGGTGGATCCGGCCGAGCATGGCCTTGAGGTAGTCCGGCAGCACCTCGGGGTCGCAGCAGGCGGAGGTCCGGAGGTCGGCCGAGGACTTGAGCTGCTCGCCGTAGTAGTCGCGGACGATGTCGTGGGTCGGGGTCATGGGGCAGGCTGACAAGGGGACGGAGAGCGCCTGAGGGCTACGTCGCTCGCGCACCCCCGGATTGGGAGTAGCCGTGAGAGGGTTCGCGGGTTCCCGAGCGACCCGCGGGCGCACAACGTGTCTCGATGGAGCTGGGGCAGGTCCCGTCCAAGAACGGATGCAGCATGACCAGCACGAGCAGCATGAGCAGCACGAGCAGTACGAGCGGGCAGCACGGGCAGCAGGGAGCACCGGTCGCTTGCGTCTCGTCTCCCCGGACGCTTGACCTGCTCGCGCCTGCCGTCTACCCCTCGCGCAGCCTCGCCTCCGCGTACCGGTCTGCCGCCTCGGCCGTCGTGACCCCATCGCGGCTGGCCAGGTCGAGGACGGTCAGCAAGGTGTCGTGGATGTTGTGGACGCGCGCCGCCATGCCGTCCGGGGTCTCGCCGAGCAGCGCGATGCTGCCGCTGATCACCCCGCCAGCATTCACAATGTAGTCAGGAGCGTACAGAATGCCCCGCGCGGCCAGCGCGTCCGCGTGGTGCGGTGCCTGCAGTTGGTTGTTTGCCGCTCCGCACACCACCGCGACGCGCAGTCGCGGGATGGTGACGTCATTCAGGACCGCCCCGAGGGCGCAGGGGACGAACATGTCCCCGGGCTGGTCGTAGATCTCGTCGGGGAGCACGTTGGTGCCGTCCACGGCAGACGCTGTCTGGGCGGCCCGCACCGGATCGGCGTCGGTCACGACCAGGCGCGCCCCAGCGGCGCGCAACAGCTGCGCCAGGTGGCTGCCGACGTTGCCGCATCCCTGCAGCACCATCGTCCGGCCCGTGAGGTTCGCGTGGCCCCAGCGGTGCATGGCACACGCTTCGATGCCGCGCAGCACTCCCTGCGCCGTCCAGGGTGAGGGATCGCCGCCCTTGCCATCGATCCCGGCGATGTGCCGCGAGACCGTGGCCGAGACCTCGAGGTCCGCGGGCGAGACCCCGACATCCTCCCCGGTGATGAAAGTCCCACCGAGGCGATCGACAAAACGCCCGTGGGCGCGGAACAGGTCCGCGCGCCCCTCCTGGCGCCGCGGGTCGCCGATGATGACGGCCTTGCCACCCCCGAGCGCGAGGCCGGCGGCAGCATTCTTGTAGGTCATCCCGCGCGACAGGCGCAACACGTCGAGCAGCGCGTCAGCAGTGGTCGCGTAGGGCCAATATCGCGTGCCGCCGGTCGCCGGGCCAAGCGCCGTGCTGTGCACGGCGATGATGGCGCGGTAACCGGCGGCAGGGTCCTGACAGAAGACCACCTGCTCGTGCCCCATCTGGGGCACGAGGTCAAGCGGGTGGGTCATGCGCCGGGGCGCTGGCGCGGCGGCGCGGGCAGGGTGCCCTTGTTCGCAATTGCCTTGTTGATCGCCTCAACCGTGATGGTCGCCCGGAACTCCACGATCTGCTTCGCCCACTCGGTGGCCTTCTTGCGATCGGCGAGCGAGACACCATTGATCGTCGCCTTCCCCGCCTTGACGCGCTCGTCGTAGCGGATCGACTTGGGGTCGTCGATGAACATGTTGAGGGCAATCACCGGGTCGTCGTGCAGGTTGTCCGAAGCGCCATCGACGAGGCCCTTCGTCTTCATGTGGGCCTGCGCGCCAGCATAGTCGTAGTACTCCTGCACGTGGGCGACGACGGGTGCGCCCTGCCAGATCTTCGTCAGCGAGTCGGCCACAGAGCGCTGGCCGCCCTGGTTGCCGCCGCTGTCGCCGATCAGGATGATGTTCTTGAAGCCATGCTGCTTGAGGCTGGCGACCACGTCCGTCAGTACGGCCCGAAAGGTGTTCTCGCGGAGCGAGATCGTCCCCGGGCTGGTCATGTGGCTCGACGGCGGCTCGATGTTGCCCTCCGGCACCAGCTTGATGATCGGCGCACAGAGCGCATTGCCCAGCTTGCGGGCAATGGCCTCACAGTTCGTGTGCAAGACGTAGTTGTGCTTGCCGGTCACAAGCCACGGGCCGTTAGGTTCCTGGCCGCCCGTCGGGATGATGATCGTGGTCTTGCCTGCCTTGATGGCGTCGCGCACGTCCATCCACGTCATCTCCTCGAGCCAGATCGACGGATTCGGCGGGAGGGGGTTGGGCGCGTCGGGGCAGTTGTACGGGTTCTGGGCGCACTGGCCGCCGCCCATCGAGGGCGGGCCCTGCGGCTGACGTTGCTGCGCACCGGCGGTGGTCGCGACGAGCGCGACGGCGGCGAGGACGATCCGTTTCATGAGCGTGGGGAGAGGGGGTTAGCGCGGCACGCGGTTACCGGCGATCCATACGGCTGAGATCCTCCGGACGTTCGAGATGTCGGTCAATGGGTTGGCGTCCAACACGAGGAAGTCCGCCCACTTGCCCGCTTCCAACGTGCCAAGGTCGCGCTCGACACCCATGCAACGTGCGGCCGTTCGGGTGGCGCTCGCAAGCACCTCGGCCGGGGTCAGCCCCGCCTTCGCCATCAGTTCGAGCTCCATCAGCTCGAAATAGCCCTGAAAGCGGGCGGCGGGACCGGTGTCGGTCCCCATGGCGATGGCTACGCCGGCGTCGTGCAGGCGCTTGAGGTTCCGGCTCGCGACCTCAAGGGCGGCCTTGTATCGCTGGGCGGCGGAACTGGCTCGCATGGCCTGTTGTCGGCTGGGGTCCAACAGCCCGGGCACCTGGCCAATGTCCGGATGGATCCTGAACAGGGGATCCTCGAACCAGGCCGGCGCGGACTCGTACACGAAGGTCGAGACCTCGCGCATCAGGGTGGGCACGACGCATGTGTTGCGCGCCTTGAGCTGGGCGACCAGCGCTTCGTCCACCTCGCCATCGCGAATGCTGTGCGCGACCAGGTCGGCGCCGGCGGTCAGCAATCCCTTGGCGTCGGCCAGGTAGAACAGGTGGGCCGCGACGCGGCTGCCGCGTCGGTGTGCCTCCTCGATCACCGCACGGTACACGTCCGGGGGCATCTTCTTCGCCGTGCCCAGGTTGTCGTCCACCCGGATCTTCACGAAGTCTACCTGTTGGCCGACGACGCCAGCGACCTGGGTCCGCGCCTCGTCCGGCGTGTTGGGCGTCAGCACCGGGCCGGAGACAAAGACGCGGGACCGATCGAGCGACCGGACGTTTTGTGTGCGTCGGGCCTCAAAAACATCAGCGGCCTCTCCGCCGAGCGAAAACACCGTGGTCGTCCCGTACATGGCGTAGGTCCGCAGTTCGCGCGCGGCGTTGACATGCCCGTGGGCATTGACCAGGCCGGGGATGACGAACTTTCCCGCGAGGTCCACGCGCTCGGCCGTCGCTGGGATCGGCACGCGCGCTCCAGCGGCCACGATCCGCCCGTCGCGCACGAGGACGGTGGCGTTGGCCACGGCCGGGCGTCCCGTGCCATCGATGAGGGTCGCGCCAGTGAACGCACGATCCTGGGCGCCGAGGAGGAGTGGGAGAAGGGCGAGGAAAGCGAGGAGAAGGGCGCGCGGCATGGGGATGGGAAAGGGAGCGAGCCACAAGCATCGTGCCGCGGACGGTCGGAGGCAATGATGGGCGAGGCCAGCGGGATCGTGAGTCGGGGCGCCCTCGCCCTCGTCAGCCCGGGTCCGGCGACGTACACTCCGATGCTCGCGCTCGACCCGTCCTCCCGACGCCCGTTGGGTGGCCCCGACGCGCGCCACGACCTTCACTCGCCTCAGGCCCTCACGTTAGGTGTATCCCTCGTACCGTATCACGAGCGCGGCGCGCTCGCTCGCGACCTGCCACAACATCGAGGACCTGCGCCGGCTGGCGCGGCGCCGGTTGCCCGCGCCGATGTTCCATTACATCGACGGCGGCGCCGACAACGAGTGGACCCTGGCGCGCAACACGACCGCGTTCGACGACTACGAGCTGGTCCCGCACTACCTGCGCGACGTCAGCACGATTGATTGCTCTACCCGGCTGCTCGGGCAGGACGTCAAGCTCCCGTTCTTCCTCGCTCCGACCGGGATGTCACGCCTCTTCCATCACGAGGCAGAGCCGGGGGTGGCGCGGGCGGCGCAGGCAGCCGGGATGTGGTATACCCTCTCGACGATGGGCACCACGCGCATCGAGGAGATCGGCGCCCTGGGCGCCGGGCCCTGGATGTACCAGGTCTACATCCTCAAGGATCGTGAGTTGACGCGCGAGTTCGTGCAGCGCTGCAAGGCGGCGAAGTACCAGGCGTTGTGCCTGACCGTGGACACGCCACTCGCCGGCAACCGCGAGCGTGACCGCGTCACCGGGATGATCCTGCCGCCGCGCTTCACGCTCAGCAGCTTCCTGTCGTTTGCCATGCACCCGCGATGGGCGTTTCACCTGCTCCGCAACCCGGACTTCCAGATCGCTAATGTCACCCATCGCGTCGACGTGCTCTCGCGCTCGACGGTGTCCCTGATCGACTACGTCAACAGCCAGTTCGATCGCACGGTCACCTGGGACGATGTGGCGTGGCTGGCGAAGGAGTGGGGTGGGCCGTTCGTCCTCAAGGGGATCCAGGCGCCGAGCGATGCGAAGCGCGCCGTGGACGTGGGGGCAACCGCGATCATGATCTCCAACCATGGTGGCCGCCAGCTCGATGGTGCCCCCGCCCCGGTCGACGGTGTCGCCGCGATGCGCGAAGCGGTCGGCGATGCGCTCGAGCTCATCGTCGACGGCGGCATCCGCCGCGGCACGCACATCCTCAAGGCGCTCGCGCTCGGCGCCAACGCCTGCTCGATCGGCAAAGCGTACCTCTATGGTTTGGCAGCGGGTGGACAGCGTGGGGTGGAGCGGGCGATCGCCTTGCTCAAGGCCGAGGTGGAGCGCGACATGGCCCTGCTTGGCGTACGATCGCTGAAGGAACTGGGAAGACATCACGTGCAGGCGCTGCGCCGCGGCGCTTCCTGACGTCATACCGGGCCCGGCACCCTGTCGGGCGTTTTCCCCTTCTCGTCCAGACCGTCGCGTCGCATGCATGAGGGGGACCGGAGGGAGGACCAGCGTGCGGATTGCCTTCGCGACATTTCTCGTGTTACACGGAGCCATTCACCTCCTCGGCTTCGCGAAAGGCAGGGGCTTGGCCGCTGTCGAGCCGCTCCAGGTGCCGATCACGGCGCGGGGCGCGTGGATGTGGCTGGCGGCGGCCCTACTCTTCGTGTTCACCGCCGCACTGTGGCTGGCGTCGTCGCGATGGTGGCCGTGGGTCGCGCTCCTCGCCGTCGCCCTCTCCCAGATGCTGGTGGTCCAGTCGTGGCGTGACGCGAAGGTCGGGACGCTGGCCAACCTCCTCGTCATCGTCCCCACGCTGCTCGCGCTCGCAGACCTGCGCCGCACCAGCCTGGCGTCCACGTTCGCGCGCGAGGCGGCTCAGCTGGTACAGGCGAGCGCAGGGGCCACGGCCCCCGTCGCGGATGCCGATCTCGCCACGCGGCCCCCGATCGTGCAGCGCTACCTGCGGAGAGCGGGCGTGGTCGGGCGGCCGAGGGTCCGCAATTTCCACCTGACCTTCGACGTGCAGATGCGCGGAGGGCCCGACGAGCCCTGGTTCCACGGGACGGCGGAGCAATATGAGGCGTTCCACCCACCAATACGTCTCTTCTATATGAAGGCGTCACGGGCCGGGCTCCCCTTCGACGGGCTGCACCGCTACGTCGGCGACGCGGCCACGATGGACATTCGCCTCCTTGGACTCTACCGCGTGCAGTTCCTCGCGGGCGCCGAGATGACTCGGAGCGAGACCGTCACCCTGCTCAACGACATGTGCCTGCTCGCGCCGGCCGCACTGCTCGAGGTCCCCGTGGTGTGGGAGCCCATCGATGAGCGCTCGGTGCGCGCGCGATTCACCAACGCCGGCCACACCGTTGAGGCCATCCTGACGATCGACGCCCAGGGCGACCTCGTAAACTTCACCTCGGAGGATCGCTCCCGGGCGATCGATGGAGGCATGGTGCGTCTGCCGTTCGCGACCCCGGTGCGGCGCGTGGGCCGGATGGCCGGGGCGCGCGTGGTGGTGGACGGGGACGCGACCTACACCGAGGATGGCCGCGAGTGGAGCTACGGACGTTTTGTGCTCACCTCGCTGGCCTACAACGTCACGCCCCGCTGATCAGCCCTTCCAGATCGACGAGAGGACGCGCACGGCGTTGCCCCCCAGGATGCCCTTGATCTGGTCATCGGTGTAGCGCCGGCGGATCAACCCTTCCGCGAGGTCAAAGGTGCGCTTGGGGTGGTCGAGGCCCTTGATCGTGAGCAACCACTCGCCGCTCGAGCCAATGTGCAGCTTGTAGCGCTCGAAGTTCGGGGTGGCGGGATTTCCTGCACCCGGCCCATTCACGGGGTTGGGATTCCCGACCAGGTCCATGTCACTGCCGACGGCGAGATGCTCGACGCCAACGAGCTTCGCGACGTAGTCGAAGTGGTCAAGCACGTGCTCGACGGTCACGGGTTCGTTGGCGTGCACCATCATCCGCAGGAACGGGATCCCCATCACACCACCCGAACGCGCCATCTTCTGGATGGCTTCGTCCGTCTTGGCACGCGCGTGGTCCGCGACCAACCCGCGACAGCTGGCGTGGGAGAAGACCACCGGGCGCTTCGAGATGTCGAGCGCATCGAGCGTGGTCCGGTCGGCGCAGTGGGAGACATCCACGGCCATCCCCACGGCGTTCATCCGTTCCACGATCTGCCCGCCAAACACCGTGAGCCCGCCGTCGCGTTGCTCCAGGAACCCGCTGCCGATGCGATTCTGGTAGTTGTAGGTGAGCTGCGAGAGCCGCTGCCCCATCGCGAAGAACGTGTCGACGTCGGCTGGTGAGCGGAAATGATCCGAGTTCTGGAAGGTGAGCATGATCCCCACCTTTCCGTTGCGCCGCACGGCCTCGAAGTCACTGGCGTCGTCGATGCGCATGAACCAATCGCTGTACTCAGCGAGGAAGCCGTTCCACTGCGCATGCCACTGCACGGCCTGCGCGTAGTCATTGGCGCCGTGGCCGAGGGCGATGACCCGGTACCCGCTCGTGCGATACGCCTCGTAGTCCGCTGCGGTCATGGAGCGCGCTTTCGTAAGCCACAGTTCGCTCTTTGGCGGTTTCTCGCTGAAGTCGGCGAAGCGGAACTGGTTGAGTAGGTCGACGACGGTCGTCTCCTGCACCAGCCGGATGGCGCGCGCGGAGTATTCCTGACCGGTCGCGAAGAGGTCAAAGCGGCCGCGGAGGATGGCGGGAGCGGCGAGCATCCCGACCCCAAGTCGGCTGACCGCCTGGCGACGTGTGAGGTCCATGCTCACGGACTCCCGGCGGGGGCGGCGGCCGTCCGACCATGCTTGAGGTGCTGGTCGAAGTAGCTCGCGATGTCGCCGTACATCGTGATAAGGTTCTCACGACGGCGGACATAGTAGTTCTCGTTCGGATACGTCTTGTAGACAAACGGCTTGTAGGCCATTTCGAGTCGCTCGGCGAAAATCCGCGACGCCTCCGATCGCGGGAGTGGAATGCCGGTCCCGTGCAGGAGCATGATCGGCGTCTGGATGTCGCGGATGTTGAAGATCGGCGACGAGGCCCGGTACACGGCGTCCGCCTGCGGAAGCGGCCCGAACTCGTACTCCACCAGCTTCAGGTGCCGCATCTCCTGCTCCTGGATCATGTGGAACCAGTCACCATAGCCAGAGACCGCGACTGCGGCCTGGAACACGCCCGGAGCGAAGGCCGCCGCAGCAAGGCTCATGCAGCCGCCGTAGCTCGTCCCTGTGATGCCCATCCGTTCGCCGTCAACGTAGGAGAGCGTGCGAAGGAAGTCGGTCCCCGCGGTGACATCGACCAGGTCGCATCGGCCCCAGCAGGCGTTGTTGGCATCCTCGAACGCCTTGCCGTAGCCCGAGCTGCCGCGAATGTTCGGCAACAACACGGCGTAGCCGCGCATCGCAAGGTACTGGACCTCCGCCTGGTAGGTATCGCTGAACTGCGCCGTGGGTCCGCCGTGGATATAGAGGATACCGGGCGCCTTCGCGCCGGCCGCGAGCACCGGCTCGTAGAGGTAGGCCGGGATCGTGAAGCCGTCTTTCGTCTTGTAGGTCACCTTTTTCGGGCGGATCAACGCGTTGGCGATATGCGCGGGTCCCGCGGAGCGGGTCAGCTGCCGAGGCGTTCCGCCGGTCCGCGCCACCACAAAGAGGTCGGCGGGATCCACCGGGGTTTCCAGCGTGTAGCTGATCTCCAACCCGTTCGGCGACCACTCGGCATTGTTCACTAGCCCCATCTCGGCGGGCTTCGCGATGACCTGTGGGGTGCCGCCAGCGGACGGCACCACTCGGAGGTCCTGCATCCCGTTAAACAGCGACAGGTACAGCACCGACTTGCCGTCCGGCGCAAATCGCGCCCCGCTTTGATTGGCGGCCTCAGCAGCGAGCCGGCGCGGAGTGCCGCCACGCATCGGCACCGACCAATAGTTTACCCACCCGCTGCGATGCGACCGGAAGAGGAGCTGCGAGCCGTCAGGCGAGACCAGCGGGTACCCGAAGGTGCCCCCCGCCTGGTAGTCGAAGAAGTCGGTGTCGGACACGATCAGTCGTGGCGTGCCGCCGCCCGCTGCAGGGAGCTCCAGCACGTCGTGATCGAGCCAGCGTTCGTCGAGGCGGACGTACACCACCGAGCGACCGTCCGGGGTCCAGGCGGGGAAGACCTCGTAGCGGGTATCACTCGTCAGGCGCGTGATCGCGCCCTCGAGCGAGGCGACCCAGATGTCGAACGACCCATACTTGTCACCCGCGAGCGCCAAGCGACGACTGTCCGGTGCCCAGGCATAGGAGTTGATCCGTGCGCCGAGACGCGTGACCTGCGTGGCGCGCCCGTTCGCTACCGACCGCACGAAGAGTTCGGTCGCGTTCTGGCCCTGCGCCAGGTAGGCGATCCACTGGCCGTCCGGGGAGAACTTCACCTGGTTGGACTGCAGGAAGGCCGTTTCGCCCAGGCGGGCACTCAGTGACTGGGGAAAGCCTCCCGCTGCGGGGATCGACCACAGGTCGGATCCGCCTAACGCGCCGCCAATTAGCAGGCGCGACCCGTCGGGGTACCACTGCGCGATCCCTCCGACAACAGACCGGATGGAGGTCACCTCTTCGGCACTGAGGACCGGGCGGGGCGACTGGCCCTGCGCCACGGTGGCGGCCAGGGCGACGAGCAGGGCGGCGCGACTCATCAGCGTCATCGGAAACTCGGGGAAAGGCGTCTCCTAACGATACGCCGAGGCGCAATTTTCAGCGAGCGACATATAGGGATCCTGCGCGCCAGCCATCACGGAAACGCGCGATTCAATGCCTTAGAGCCGGTTTCGCGCCTGCGTTTCGGGCCGTCCCGTCCCCAAGGCTTGCAAGGCTGTCCCGTGATGGGCCACCTTCTGTGTGACAACTTCCTGACATGCAGGGAGTTGCATCTCCACCCCAGGGAGGTCCACGCATGCTGTTTCGTTTGCATCGGTGGCGATCTGTGCTCGCCACTCTCACCCTCATTCCCGTTGCACTGAGCGCGCAGGAGCGGCGCGTGACGGGAACGATCACCCGACAAGGTGTCGGGACACCGCTTGACGGTGCGGAGGTCGCGGTCATCGGCCCCACGCGCGGACAGACGGTTCGCAGCGACGCCGAAGGTCGGTATGCCATCCAGGTGCCTGCCGGTGAGGTCCGGCTGCAGGTGCGCCTGATCGGTTACAAGCGGGTGGAGTTCACGTTGCCTGCCGGCCAGGCGACCGCTGACTTCAACCTCGCCCAGGACATCTTTAAGCTGAACGAAGTGGTCGTGTCCGGTCAGGCGACGACGATCGAACGACGCAGCGCCACGACCTCGGTGTCCCTGGTCACGGCGGATGAACTCAAGCGCGTCCCGGTGCCGACGGTCGAGGCCTCGCTGACCGGCAAGATCACCGGCGTCAACCTACAGTCGAACTCTGGCGCCCCGGGTGGCGGTATCCAGATGCAGATTCGCGGCAACAACACGGTGCTGGGCGGCTTTGATCCGCTCTACGTCGTGGACGGCGTGATCTACTCCAACGCCGTGGTGCCTGGCGGTCGCGGCTTTACCAACAACGCAGCGAACGCCGCGCTCGAGGCGGACGCGGTCAACCGCCTCGCCGACCTCAACCCGAACGACATCGCGAGCATCGAGGTCCTCAAGGGTGCCTCGGCCTCGTCGATTTACGGGTCGAAGGCAGCGAACGGCGTGGTGGTGATCACGACGACCCGCGGTCAGAGCGGGGCTCCGCGCTTCAACGTGACGCAGCGCGTCGGGCGCTTCGATCCCCTGCGCCTCATGCAGCACCGCCGCTGGACCCAGGATTCTGCCGTGGCGCGATACGGCGCCGGCGTGGCGCAGTACTTCGCCGGCAACTCGAGCCCGTTCTTCGACAATCCGGCCGCCATCTACAGCAACCGCGACCCGTCGTACGAGACGGTGGTCGACGTGAGCGGTGGCAACGCCAACACCAAGTACTTCATCTCGGGGAACTGGAAGAACGACGAAGGGATCGAGCTGAACACGGGCGCCGGCAAGCAGGGGCTCCGCGTGAACGTCGACCAGACCTTCGGCTCCACGGTGGACTTTCGCGTCTCCAGCGTCTTCAATCGCAACACCAACCAGCGTGGCTGGAACAACAACTGCAACAACTACGGGTGCCACGGCTACGCGCTGACCTACATCCCGAGCTTCATCAACCTCGCGGCGCGCAACCCGGACGGGACGTTCAACCCGGTGGGGATCGGTCCGGCGGGCAACTCGAACACGCTCTTCCTGTCCGAGATCGGGGTGAACGATGAGGAGACCAACCGCTTCACCGGCGGCGCCTCCTTTGGGTGGACGCCGAACATCGGTGGGGGCCAGACCCTCCGCTTGGTGGCGGGCGGCGGGATTGACGCCTTCGACCAGCGCAACAATGTGTGGTCGCCAAACGACCTCTTCCACGAGCGCGTGCAGGCGCTCCCCGGCGAGTCGGTGGAGAGCGGAGGTCGCAGCAAGTTCTTCAACTACAACCTGAACGCGATCCACACCGGCACCTTCTTCGGCCTGAACCTGACGACATCGGCTGGGTTCCAGTACGAGGACCGGCAGCTCAATACCTTCAGTATCCGAACGCAGAACCTCCTCCCCGGCCAGCGCAACGTGAACCAGGGGACGAACATCACCGCCACGGAGAACCTCACGCAGGAACGGACGATCGCGGCCTACGCCAGCGAAGAGGTCCGCCTCCTCAACGAGCGCTTGCTCGTCCGAGGTGGCGTGCGCGCCGAGCGCAGCAGTGTGATGGGTGACGTGGATCAGTACTACGTGTTCCCGAACGTCTCGAGCTCGTATCGGTTCGAAAACGTCTTCGGACCCGGCAGCGACGTGAAGCTCCGCGCTGCCTATGGGGAAACCGGCAACCAGCCGTTGTTCGGCCAGAAGTTCACCAACCTCCTGACCCCGCAGCTGGGTGGCCAGCAGGGGATCGCGGTGTCGACCCTGGCCGGCTTCCCGGGTGTTGAGCCCGAGCGGCTGAAGGAGATCGAGGGTGGCGCCGAGGGGTCGCTCTTCAATGAGCGCTTCACCTGGGAGCTCACCTATTTCAATCGCAACACGACCAACCTCCTCCTGAACCGCGTGCCGGAGCCGTCGTCTGGGTTCGCGACCCAGGTCTTCAATGGCGGCAAGATCCGCAACTGGGGCTACGAGGCCGGGATCGGCTTCACGCCGATCCAGACCGGCACGATGACCTGGGTCAGCCGCACGACCTTCACGCACTACGACAGCAAGGTCGAGGACCTCGCCGGTCTCCCGCCGTTCTTCCCGGCGGCGTCCGGCTTTGGTAACCTGGGCCGTACGCGCGTCGAGAAGGGGAAGCAGATCACCGCGATTGTCGGCTTTGACTTCGACGCGCAGGGGAACCGCGCCGCCGCGATCTCGCAGCTTGGCAACTCGGCGCCGGACTTCCGGATGGGCTTCTCCAACGACCTGTCGTGGAAGCGGTTTTCGCTCAACACGGTCGTCGACTGGCAGCAAGGGGGCAGCGTCATCAACCTCACCGAGTACCTCCAGGATGACGGCCGCACCTCTGAGGACTGGGGTTCACCGGCCTGGGCCAAGCGCTACGATGGCTATCTCAAGGGGGTCATCGCGCCCTACATCGAGGATGCATCGTTTGTGAAGGTGCGCGAGATCTCGGTGAACTATGACCTCCCGCAGTCCGTGTATGGGCGTCTCAATGGGGTGAAGAACGCGCGGATCGGCTTTGCGGCCCGTAATGCCTTCATGTTCGCCGGGTATCGCGGGCTGGACCCGGAGGTCGCCAACTTCGGCTCGGCGGCGATCCGTAACAACCTGGACATCACGCCGTACCCGCCGTCCCGCAATCTCCTTCTCAACATCTCGCTCGGCTTCTAGACCCCATGCGCATCCTGACATCACGCATCGCGGGCCGTAGCCTCCTGGCTCCCCTGGCCCTGACCGCAGCCCTGGGCTGCGGCGAACTCGACATCCTCAATACCAATGCCCCGACGCTCGAGACGTTGACGGGCGCTCCCACCCGCGCCGTCCTCGCGCGCGCGGCGACCGGGATTTTCTCGCAGGCCTACAACGATGTGGCAACCGAGGTGACGGTCTATGCGCTGTATGGGCGCGAAGGCTACAACCTCCTCGGCAACGACCCGCGCGAGACGCAGGAACAGTTCCGCGGACCGCCAGACCCGACCGGGCGGCACTCGGCCAACTGGATTGGACCCTACCAGACCATCCGGACGGTCAACACCTACCTCAAGGCTCTTCCTGCCGCCGCGGGGATGACCCCGGCCGAGGTGAAGGCCTCGCAGGGCTTCGCCAAGACGGTGAAGGCCTGGATGCTGCACCGCGTCGCGGTACGCACCGGGGCATTGGGGGTTCCGATCGACGTGGACCAGGAACTCGGTGGTGCGCCGGCCCCCTTCGTGAGCTTTGCGACCGCGCTGCAGGCGGCGACGACGCTCATGGACGAGGCGTACGCGGACCTCCTCGCCGGCGGGGCGGCCTTCCCGTTCACGGTGGCGCCCGGGTACACCGGGTTCAACACCCCGGCGACCTTTGCCCGCTTCAACCGCGCCCTCGCGGCGAAGATGTACGTGCACCGTGCGACGTTCGTGAACTGCACCGCGTGCTGGGCGCAGGCCTCAACGGCGATGGGACTCTCGTTTGTCACCGATGCCGGGCTCCCGGCGTCACTGGCGACCGGGGTGCTCTATCAGTACTCGACCGCCGCCAACGAGCCGACCAACCCGGTGACCGAGCTGCTGACGTCGCAGCGCTACTGGGTGCACCCCTCGATCGTCAATGGGGCGCAGTCCAATGCAGGGGTTCCGGATCGCCGACTCACCACCAAGGTGCGGGCGGCGGGCCGGACGCTCAACCTCAATGACCTCGTCGGGACGCACAAACCGGTCATGTACAACTCCGCGACTGACCCGACGCAGGCGAACCTGGGTGCGGCGATCCCGTGGATCAACAACGAGGAGCTGCTCCTGCTCCGCGCCGAGATCCGCTGGTTCACCGGCGCGCAGGCGGGCGCGGTGTCCGACATCAACCTCGTCCGGCAACACGCGGGTGGGTTGGGTGCCGCCGCGGTGACCGCTGCCAGCTCGAACGCTGACTTCATCACCGAGCTGCTGTACAACCGGACGTACTCGCTGATGTGGACGCAGGGCACGCGCTGGATCGACGCCCGCCGTCACGGGCGCACGACCTCGCTGCCGCTCGATCGTCCGGGGGACATCATCTACCCGAACATGATCGTGCCGGCCGCGGAGTGCGATGCACGCCGTCTGCCAACCCCGTGCACGCCGCTCACGAGCTAACGCATCGCCTCAAGCATGGCAGGAACAAGACGCCCCCGCGTAGCGGGGGCGTCTTGCGTTTCCGGCCGGATCCAACACGACCGGATGGTCGCTCGCAGGCCAGGGAACGACCGCGGCGTTCCCGAGCGAGGATTCGCGCCTCGGCGCCTCCTCAGGTCAACGCAACCGCAGCGGCGACTCCTGCATCCCGCGTGACGTGAAGAGGGCGACGGTGAGGGCGCCGCGCTGGAGGGCGGCCCGATCCTGCCCCGAGAGCGGGAACGAGCCAGAGGCCGAGAGCATCCCGGGGCCCGCCATCCGGTGAATGACCGGTGCACCGGTCGTTGTGCCACCCGTGCGCCGAACGACCACAGCCTGGAGGTCACGGGTTGCCAGTCCGGTCACCTGCACATCGTACCGCAGTTGGTTTGTTGTCGCGTCCCAGGTAAAGCGCGTCGTAGCCAGCGCTCCGTTCGATCGCACGGCAGTCGTGGTCGTCACCGGCGTCGGGGCGCGGCCGCCGCGCAGCGCCGGGGTCGTCGACGGGGCCTGTCGGCTGGACCGCAACTGCTCCAGGGCGAAGGCCAGGCCGACGAGCCGCACATCCGCGCGAGGGCGCCCGAGAAACTCGATCCCGACCGGCAGTCCGTCGTTGGTAAATCCCGCCGGCGCGCTGAGCGCCGGCAACCCGGTCACCGCACTGAGCAGGCAGGTGCTCCCGGGCTGGGCATCGCCCACAAACACCGGGCGACGCCGGCTCGTGGGATAGGCGATGACATCGACGCGCAACGAGTCCATGAGCGCGATCATCCGGTCGCGCAGCACGCGCTGTCGGGCGAGGTTCCGCGGATAGTGCGATGGGTCGCCATTGCCGGTCGTGTCCATCGCGATGATGCGACCGGTCATCGCGTCGTGGAACAACCCGCGATCGAGGATCCCGCGCGCCGTGAGGGCCGGCGCACCGGGGGTGCCGCCCAGGTAGGCCCGCAAGTCATCGTCGGTCTCGAAGTTGATCACACTCGTGTTGGCCGTGATCGAGTCAAAGTCGGCAATACGCACGTCCACGATCACGGCGCCGGCGGCTTGCATCGCGCGCGTCGTGGCGCGCACCGTGTCGCGGATGTCGCCCTCGATGTCCCCGGTCATGTAGTTGGTGAGCACGGCGACGCGTGTGCCGCGCATCGGGAAGGCACCGAGGGAGTCGGTGAACGCCGTGCGGCTCCAGCCCTCGGCCCCGCGTGTGGTCGCATCCGCCGGATCGTACCCGAAGGTCACGTCCAACGCGATCGCGAGGTCGCGGGCGCTACGTGCCAGGGGACCGGGGACATCCTGCGTGTGCGAGAGCGGGACGATCCCATCCCGGCTGGCGAGCCCCTGCGTCGGCCGCAGCCCGACGAGGTTGTTGAACGCCGACGGGATGCGAATCGAGCCGCAGGTGTCCGATCCCCAGCCGACGGCAGCGAAGCTGGCCGCGATCGCCGCCCCCGTGCCGCCGCTCGACCCCCCGGGACAGCGCATGGGGTCGTACGGATTGCGCGTCTGGCCGCCTAACGAGCTGATCGAGGTGATCCCGGCGGCCAGCTCGTGCATGTTGGTCTTGCCGAGGATGATCGCCCCGGCGTCGCGCAGCCGCTTGACGACAAAGGCGTCGTCTGGTGGTTGGAGCCCCGCCAGGGCAAGGGAGGACGCGCTCGTTGGCAGGTCGAAGGTGTCGTAGTTGTCCTTCAGCAGGACCGGAATGCCGTGCAAGGGACCACGCACGGCGCCCCGTCGTCGCTCGAGGTCCAGCCGGGCGGCGTCGCGACGCGCGTTGGGGTTCAGCCGGATGATCGCATTCAGTCCGGGGCCGCGCTGGTCGTAGGCCGCGATGCGCGCGAGATAGGTGTCCACCAACTGCGCGGCGGTCCAGCGCCCCGAGCGCAGGCCGTCCTGCAGGGTGGTGATGGAGGCTTCATGGACGACGTCGACCATGGCCGCTCGCTGCGCTGAGGCGAGGGAAGGCACCAGCACCAGCAGCAGGGAGGAGAGGGATCGCATAAGAGGGGACCGGGTTCAGGAAGCCAACGACAGCAACACTAAGCCTCAGGCGCGCGAAAGTAGCGCCCGGGAGTGGTTCCCGTCGCGCGACGAAAGGCAACCACGAACGCACTGGTGCTGCCATACCCAACCGCGAGGCCCGTCGCGGTGACCGACATGCCATCGGCGAGGTGGGTTAACGCTCGCATGATGCGGGCCCGTTGGTGCCACGCACCCAGGGAGACGCCCGTCTGCTTCTGAAAGAGTCGCTCCAGCGTCCGCAGGCTGGCCCCGGCCTCCCTCGCCAGCGTGGGCCCAAGGACGAAACGCCCATCGCGCATCCATTCGGCCGCGCGTCGCGCGCGCGGGTCGGTGGGCATAGGCAAGAGCAGGGGTTGTACTCCCTCGATCGTGAACTCGTCGAGCAACACATCCATCAAGTGACGCTCGGCGGGAACACGTCGATCGAGCGTTCCGATCCGGTGGATCCGGCGGAGGATCTCCCGCAGCAACGGCGAGAGTGCGACCACCCTGGCCACGCGGGGGAGATGGCGCGCGTCCTGGACGTAGATCCGTTGCAGCGTCCCGCGTCCAGACATCACGACTTCGTGGGACGCCGCCGCCGGAATCCACAGCGCCTGATGTGGAGGAACGACGAAGTGCGCCTCCCCGATTCTCACCCGGATCATCCCTGGCGACGAACGAATCAGCTGCCCCCATTCACTGGCGCTCGCGCGCCACCGGTAGCCGGACGAGAAGCCGATAGCGACCGCACGAAGGTGTGGAGCCACGGGGCGTCGGGATTTCGACATTTCGTGGCAATCTGGCACGTAGCTGCCACCACCGGCAGGGCGTACGTTCGCGAGACCATCACCGCGTTGCGCCATGCCATCGACTCGCACCCCCGCTTCGCCCGTTCGTCATTTCGCTATCAATGCGGACGACCTGCCACGCGCCCAGCGCTTCTACTCGCATGTCTTTGCCTGGCGATTCAATGCGTGGGGCCCGCCGGGGTTCTACATGATCGAGACCGGTTCGGCGGATCAGCGTCCTCGATAGGACACTCCGCCACACGGCCCGCGTCGCCTCGCGGCGGCCCGACCACCAGCCGCGCGGCTCATCCCACGAGGTGACCGCGCGTGCCGCACGGGGCCACAGATTGCGGGAACTCATCACCCGCTGCCATGTCGTCCGGATTCCGCGTAGTGTCGCTCCTCGCCCTGGTTCTCCCCCTCGTTGTCGATGCCCAGGCACCGACGCCGACCCCATGCACCGCCCCGGCCTATCGGCAGCTCGACTTCTGGATCGGCGAGTGGCGGGTGATCGGCCCGCAAGGCAAGCATGTCGGGGACAACACGATCTCTCCGCAGCAGGGCGGTTGCTTCGTGCGGGAGCAGTGGCGGTCTAGCGGCGGTTCCAACGGCGAAAGCATGAACTTCTTCAACCCGTCCACGCGCTCCTGGCACCAGGTGTGGGTCGACAACTCGGGCGGCGTGCTGATGTTCACCGGGACACCGGAGACCAACGCGATGGTGTATCGCGGGCAGACGGGGAATGGTGACCGTGCCCAACGTCATGTCCTGTCGTTGCGCCTGCAGCCTGACGGCACCGTTCGGCAACTCTGGGAAACGTGGCCGCTGGCCGATTCCAGCGCGGCGGCGCGCGTCGTCTCGTTCGACGGCATCTACCACCGGGTCAAGTAGCCCGTCGGCCACGTCGCGCGCCGACGCTGGCGAGGGACGCGCCCACGCCACCGCACGGCGACACGCGTCAACCTCGGCCGCTCCCCTTGACGGTCTGGAGAAGCGCTGCAATGCTTCCTCCAGATCATCGAGAGAAGAGGCCATGGCCGACCGGAGTGAACTCCTGCAAGGGACACTGGATCTGCTGTTGTTGAAGGTCCTGTCGCTGGAACCCATGCATGGTTGGGGGATCACCCTGCGCATGGAGCAGATGTCGGGCAGTGTGCTCCTGCTCAACCAGGGATCGCTCTACCCCGCGCTGGAGCGGCTGCGCGACCGGGGCTGGATCCGCTCGGACTGGCAACTCACGGAAAACAACCGTCGCGCGCGCTACTACAGCCTCACCGCGGCAGGCCGCAAGCAGCTCGCCGCCGAACGCGCCGCGTGGAAACGCGCTTCGGCGGCCGTCAATGCCATCGTCGATTGGGCAGGGGCGCTCCCATGAAGCGACTCCTCCATCGCGTGCGCACCTGGTCGAGACTCCCGCAGGATGACGCGGAGCACGTCGCCGAGGTCGAGTTCCACCTGGAGCAGCTGGTGGCGCGGCACATGGCCGGTGGTGTGGCGGAGCCGGAGGCCCGACGTCGCGCACGGCTCGAATTCGGATCGCGCGACGACGTGCGTGAAGCCGCACGCTCGGCGCGGGGCGGGGCGATCCTTGACGATGCCTGGCGCGACGCCCGCCATGCGGTCCACCAACTGCGAAGCCAACCGGGGTTCACCCTGGCCGTGATGACGACCCTGGCCCTCGCGATTGGCGCGGCAACCGCGGTCTTCAGTGTGGCTGACCATGTCCTGCTCCGGGCTTCGCCCTACCGTGACGCAGCATCACTGGTCGTGGCCTGGGAGACGGATCGCACCAGCGGGACCACGCGTGAGCCAGCGGCCCTCCCCGATTGGCGCGACCTGCAGCAACAGGTTCGCACCCTTGCGTCACTGGAAGCTGCGGTCGGAGCCGTGGCGACGTGGACCGTGGCTACCGGGGAGCCGCTCCGCGTGAGTGCCATGCAAGTGTCGCCGGGTTGGCTGGGCCAGCTCGGCGTGGCGCCCCTGCGGGGACGCGACTTTACGGAGGTCGAGGGGACGCCAGGCGGGGGTGCGGTTGCCCTTATCAGCGAAAGCATGTGGCGTTCGCGCCTGAATGCGCGGGAGGATGTCCTCGGCGCCACCCTGCGCCTCAACGATGTGGCCACGCAGGTCATTGGCGTGGTGCCGGACGACGCCGACCATGGACTTGACCAGCTGCACGCCCGGGCGGCGTATCACGGGACCTATGAACCTGTGGGGCGCATCGATGTTTGGTTGCCACTCCAGGCGACCGAGGCCGAGCTCAGCCGGGATACGCACCCGCTGCTCCTGGTCGGCCGCCTCGCACCGGGAAACACGGCGGGAACGGCTCAGGCAGAGGTCGCCGGCGTGATGGCGGACCTCGAGGCGCGGTATCCACGCAGTAACCGCGGCCGCGGCGCCTTTGTGGAGCCGCTGCAGGAGGTCGTGCATGGCCCGAGCCGTCCCCTCCTCGTGACGCTCCTGGCAGCGGTTGCCCTGCTCGCGGCGGTGGCCACGGTGAACGTCGCCGGGTTGCTGCTGCTGCGCGGCGCGGCCCGGGCGCGCGAAGTCGCACTCCGGACCGCGTTAGGCGCCACGGCGACGCGGCTTTCCCGGCAGTTCGCCGTCGAATCGGCGGCGCTGGTGGGTCTTGGAGCGGCCGCCGGGCTCGTGGTCGCCTGGGCTGCCGTTCGGCTGGTGCGCGCGATCGGACCGGTAGACGTCCCACGGCTCCAGGAGGCCGCGCTGGACCTGCGCAGCATCGCGGTGGCGATCGCGCTGGCCGGGGTCATCGGCGTGATCTTCTCCTTGTTGCCCGCGCTCACCGCCGGGCGTGAGGACCCTGTGGCAGCGCTCAAGGGGGAGGCTGGCACGACGACGCTCAGCCCGCGGGGGCTCCGTCTCCGCAATCTCCTGGTCATGACACAACTCGCCTTGTGTGTGTCGCTCGCCATTGGAGCGACGCTCGTGCTTCGGAGTTTTCGAGCGGCCAGTCGCGTGGATCCCGGTTTTGACGCCGCGCAGGTCGTCAAGCTGCAGTATGAGTTGCCGGCCTCGCGATACCCACGGGACTTCGCCCGCTTCCCGGACTTCACCGAGATCACGCAGTTCACCGAGCGCACGCTTCAGGCCGCGCGGCAGCTCCCTGGGGTGGAGGCGGCCGCTCTCGCGGCGGCGCATCCTCTGGACGAGGGCTTCACCAACTCCTGGCGCGTGGTCGGGCGCGAGGCCGAGGGGGCCGACTGGCCGGAGATCTCGGTGCGGGTGACGAGTCCCGGCTACGACGCCACTATGGGGCTCCGCCTGCGCAGCGGCCGCGTCATCACCGACGCGGATGGGGGCACGGCGCCGTCGGTCGCGCTGATCAACGCGACGGCCGCCACTCGCTTCTTCAGTGGCACCGATCCGATCGGCCAGCAGCTGGCCTTCTGGGGGATCCCGCGGCGGATTGTTGGAGTCGTTACTGACGAGCGCATTCACGGCGTCGACCAGGCGGCGCCGCCGGCGGTGTATGTGCCCATGGCACAGGCGCCCGGGTCCAGCGGGGTGTTGCTGGTGCGCAGCGCACGTGAACCGGAGGCCTTGCTCGCGGAGTTGCGCCGGGTGATCGCCGGGGTGGATCCGCAGCTCGCTGTGTACGGCGCCGAGCCATTTGCGCGCACCGTCGCGGCGACGCTGGGCCAGCGACGCTTCGCCATGATGGTCATGGGGGCGTTCGCCGTGCTCACGGTGCTGCTGGCCCTGGTTGGCGTGCACGGGATGGTGGCGTACAGTGCGCGCCAGCGGACGCGCGAGCTGGGGATCCGACTGGCGTTAGGCGCTCGCCCGCCGGAGGTGGCGGCGCTGGTGCTCGGTGGAGCGCTGCGGTTGTCACTGGCCGGGGTCGCCCTGGGCACCGTCGGGGCCTTCGCCGGGGCGGGACTGCTGGCCCAGTTGCTCTTTGGCGTCTCGCGCCACGACCCGGCGACCTTCATAGGGATTCCACTGGGTGTGTTGTTGGTCGCCCTCCTCGCCGGCCTGGGACCGACACGGCGCGTCCTGCAAGCGGCCCCGGGGGCGGCACTCCGCGGTATCGGGTGACCCGCCGGGCTCCGTGCCCTCGCGTTCGGCGATTACCCTTGGGGGATGCACGGCATTCCGATCCTGCGGGACCTCGTCGTCCTCGTGATGATTGCGGTCCCGGTCGTCCTCCTGGCCAACCGGTTCCGGGTCCCCAGCCTGGTGGGCTTCCTGCTCACCGGGGTGGCGATCGGACCGTCGGCGCTGGCCCTGATCTCGGCGCCGGACTCGGTCAACGGCCTCGCCGAGGTAGGGTCGGTCCTGCTGCTTTTTGCCATTGGGCTGGAGCTGTCGCTGTCCCAGGTCGCCAAGCTGGGCGCCGTCGTGTTGCGCGGCGGGCTCGCCCAGATGGTGGGGACGATTGCGGTGTTTGCCAGTCTCTCGAAGCTCTTCGGCAGCCCCACCAACACGGCCATCCTGTATGGGGTGCTGGTGGCGCTGTCCTCCACGGCGATCATCCTCAAGGTCTACGCCGGCCGCGGCGAGCTGGATAGCGCGCACGGGCGCATCGCCGTCGCGATCCTGCTGTTTCAGGACCTGTGCGTCGTGCCCCTGATGTTGCTCCTCCCCATCCTCGCGGGCACCGGGCAGGGAGGTGGCGCGGCCTTGCGCGGGATCGGGATCACGATCGTCGTGACGGGCGGGATCATTGGGTTGGGTCGTTACCTGGTCCCGTGGATCCTCGAACGCATCGTGCACCTGCGCAACAACGAGATCTTCACGCTCACGGTCCTGGCGATCGGGTTGGGCGCGGCGTACGTGACGCAGGCTTTCGGCCTCTCGCTCGCGTTAGGTGCCTTTCTCGCCGGCCTGCTCATCGCCGAGTCCGAGTACGGCCTGCAGGCGCTCTCCGACGTCCTCCCGTTCCGGGATACGTTCAGCGGGATCTTCTTCACCTCGGTGGGGATGCTGATGGATGTGCGGTTCTTCGTCCAACACGCTCCCACCATTATCGGGTTCGCGGTGGCGATCCTGGTCCTGAAGACGGCGATCAACTACGGCGTCGTGCGGATGGTGCGGCGGTCGCAGCGCGTGGGGCTCGTCGCGGGGATCGGACTGGCCCAGGTCGGCGAATTCTCCTTCGTGCTCGCGGGCTCGGCGCTGGGGTATCAGCTGCTCACGACCAGCGAGTACCAGGTATTCCTTGGCGCCGCGATCCTGACGATGCTCGCGGCGCCGTTCCTGACGAATGCCGCCGCCGACATCGCCGACTGGGCGTTCCAGTTCCGGGCGATGCCCACCATGGAGTTCGCGACGCGTGAGGTCAGGGCGGCGAAGCCGCTGGACGCGCACGTGATCATCGTCGGCTACGGGCTCAACGGGCGGAACGTCGCCCGCGCGCTGCGGCGGGCACGCATCCAGTACGCGGTCATCGAGTCCAACGGGCAGGTGGTGCGCCAGGCGCGACTCGATCGCGAGATCGTCTTCTTTGGGGATGGGACGCGCGGTGAAGTGCTGGAACGGGTGGGCATCGCCCGAGCGAAGGTCGTGGTGTTCTGCCTCGCCGCGATCGGGGACGAGCGGCGTGCGGTCGCGGTCGCGCGCCACCTCAATCCGGACGTGCATATCGTCTGTCGGACACGCTACGTGGCCGAAATCGCCGAGCTGCAGCGACTGGGCGCCAACGAAGTCGTGCCCGAAGAATTCGAGACCTCGCTGGAGATCTTCGCGCGCGTGTTACGGACCTATGGCGTGCCTGACGAGACCATTCGCGACGCGGCCGCCAGCGCGCGCAAGGACCACTACGACATGTTGCGCGAACGAGGGGCGACGCACACTCCCGTCGACACCCTCGTGGGTCGCGCCCTCAAGTAACCGAGTCGTCGCGCGCAAGAGGCCCTACCCCGCCCGCCCCGGTGGCCTCGGGACCGCGTGAACGACCCGAGGCACAACGTCGTGGCGACCTACTCAGCCCGGATCGCCGTTGCGGGCGCCACGCGCGAGGCCCGGCGGGCCGGTAGGTAGCTCGACGCAAAGGCGACCACGCCAACGATGAGCAGCGCTCCCCCGAAGGCCAGGGCGTCCAGGGGCGAGACGCCATACAGGAGCGACGACATGCTGCGCGTGAGCACGATCGCAATCGCCAACCCGGCGGCGATCCCGGTGCCGCAGAGCACCGAACCCTGGCGAAGCACCTGTCCCACGATGGAGCCGGCGCTCGCGCCAAGGGCCTGCCGAATCCCGAACTCCCGCGCGCGTTGGGCCACGGTATACGACAATACGCCGTAAAGACCAACCACGGTTTGCAGTAGCCCGAGGAGGCCGATGGCCGTCGCGAGGGTCGCGCCCATGTTCACGAAGAACAGCGCGATGCCGTGGTCGAGGTGCGTGGCCATGGAGCGCGTGCCCGAGAGCAGGATGCTCGGGTTGATCTCGGTCACGACCCGACGCAGGTCCGGGACGGCGGCGAGGGGGTCGTCGGGCCTGGTCCGCACGAAGATGAACGTTTGCTGGCGATACGACTGCCGGATCGGGAAGTACGCAAAGGGACGCGGCGCTTCACCAAGGAGCAGGTACTGCGCATTCTCGATCAGCCCGACGACCTCGACCTCCGGCCCCTGTTCATCGAGGCGGAAACGCTTGCCGAGGGCCCCTTCGCCCGGCCACAGCGCCTCGGCCAGGGCCCGGTTCACGACGGCAACCCTGGGGGCGGCGTCATCATCGGTGGGGAGGAGGTCGCGACCTTCGCGCAACCGCAATCCCAGGGCGGGGATATACCCGGGTGAGACCGTGGCATAAAACGTCTGGAACATCCCCTGTGGCGCGGCGGTCGGCCGCGTGTCCAGGTAGAGGTTGCGTCCATAGTTGTTGCCGCCGAGGGGAATGTGCGAGCCGAGCCCGACCGCCTCGACGTTAGGCAGGGCGGCCAGCCGCTCCAGCAACTGGTCCTGCGTCCGCCGCGTCTGTACCGAGTCCAGCCGGTGCAGGGAGAGATCCATCTGCGACACAAGGAGTCGCTCGCGACGGAAGCCGATGTCCAGGTTGGCGGCGCCCCGGGCGCTGCGCATGAAGAGGCCGCCGGACACGAGCAGGACGAAGGACACCGCCACCTGGGCGATGACGAGTCCGTTGCGAAATCGCGCGCGCCCCTTGCTGCCAGCTCCCGATCGCCCGCTCTCCCGCAACACCTCGCTCACGGGCGCGCGTGACCCCATCACGGCCGGTGCGAGACCGGCGATGACACCGGCGGCCAGCGAGATCGCTGCGGCGTAGCCAAAGACGCGCCAGTCCATCTCGAGGCCAAAACTGATCGGGACATCGATCGCGAGGTCGAGGTTGTTGAACCATTGGATCGAGAACCGCGCGAGCAGGTAGGCGACCCCGAGGCTCAGGATCCCGATCACCACACTCTCCGTCAACAGGAGGCGGATCACGCGCCCCCGGGCGGCGCCTAACGCCGCCCGCACGGCGATCTCCGACCGTCGCGCCGCCGCGCGCGCCAGGAGCAGGTTGGTCACGTTGGCGCACGCCACGAGCACGGCGAGGCCGACCATGCCAAAGAACACCGCCGCGATCCATGGCACGATGCGCGAGACCGAGAGGTCCGGTCGTGCGCGTGTCTCCGGTGCGGCGACGACCTTGGAGTCGAGCATCTCCCGGGGATACCGCTGTTCGAGGTCCGCCGTGTATTGCCCCATCGCCGCTTCGAGCTGCGCCGGAGTCACGCCAGCCTTCGTTCGCGCGAGGATGCGGAAACTCCCCCAGGACATGTCGTCCATGTTGGCCGCGATCGCCGGATAGAAGCTCGCCATCGACTCCACCGGCATCATCAGCTGCGGCACGATGAGGGGCTGCGTGCCCGTGAAGGCGGCCGGGAGGACGCCGATCACGGTGAATGGGACGTCATTGAGGTAGAGCGTGGCACCGACGGCCGCGGGAGCGCGACCGAATTCCCTGGCCCAGTAGGAGTCCGTGATCACCACGACAGGGGCGCGTGTCGCCGCATCCGCCTCGGTAAAGCCGCGGCCGCGGGCGACCTGCACACCGAGGGCCGTGAGGTAGTTGCCGCTCCCCGCAAGGACGAAACCCTTCTGCGTGTTGCCGTCGCGGCGAAGGGCGACCTCCCATCCCAGCCAGCTTACGGCATCCTCAAACACCGGCAGCGCCTTTACCTCGCGGTACAACGGGTACGACACGCTCCCCGTGATCCCGTCCTTCTTGAACATGGTCGCAACGACCATCTGGCGATCGGCGTCGCGCACCGGCAGGGGCTTGAGCAGGAAGGCGTTGACGGCCGAGAAGATCGCCGTGTTGACGCCGATGCTGAGGCCGAGGGTGAGGACGGCCGCGATGGTGAAGAGTGGCTGCCGCATCAGGGAGCGGCGCACGAAGGTCAGGTCGCTGCCCCAGTCACGCCACATCTCAAGGCGCGCCGCGCGACGGGACTTCTCGCGCTCCATCCGGCGCATCTCTGCCTCCACCCGTGTCCGATCGCCGAAACGGCGCCGTGCCTCCTCCCGCGCCTCCGCGAGGGGAAGCCCACGGGCGGCCAGTTCCTGCGCGCGTGCCTCGAGGTGAAAGGCGATCTCGTCCTCGACGTCGGCGTCGGGGCGCGGCCCAAAGAACTGCAGGTATCGGCGGCTGCGGTCCTGTTGCATGGTGACCTCGCGTCAGGCTGGGGTTGGGGTCACGTCGAGCGCGCGAAAGACCGCGAGCGCAAAGCGGACGAACTCATCGACCTCGGTCTCCAGCTGGGCGCGTCCCTTGCGCGTGAGCTGGTAGAAACGTGCCCGCCGGTTGTTCTCCGAAAGGCCCCACTCGGAGGTGATCCAGCCACGCTTCTCGAGTCGATAGAGGGCGGGATACAGCGAGCCCTCCTCGATGCGCAGTTCGTCGCCCGTCGCTCGCTCGATCCAGCGCAGGACCCCATACCCATGGGTGGTCTCCACCTTGAGGGCCCGGAGGATCAGGAGGTCCAGGGTCCCGCGCAGCAGCTCGAGTGACTCGTTTCTCACAGGTGTCGTTGCTCCCCTAAGGTTTCTATGGGAAGATGAATCGGCTCCCTAGATACGCAAGGGGAAGCCCGGGAGTTTCGCAGCTCCCGGGCCTGGGCGACGGATGGGCCACGCGGCCCCCTGCTTCGGGCGTTAGCGCGGCTTGAGGCGCGTGAGCAGGTCCCGCAGGAACGCGCGTTGGGGATTCAGCGCCAGCCCGCGTTCAATCGAGAGGATGGCGGCGGCGGTATCCCCCATCGCCGCCTCGAGCTGCCCCAGCTGCTGATAGGTGAACCACGACGCCGGGTGGTACTCCAGGTTGAGCCGCATGAGTCGCGCGGCGTCGGTGCGGCGCGACTCATGCTCGGCAAGGCGATCGGCCAGCGTCGGGACGGGGAGTTCCGAGAAGTCATACGCGCCCGTGCCAAGATGCTCCCGCCGAAGCTCCCGATACCGCGCGATCGTCGAGTCGATGCCCGCTCTTTCGTAGGTCAGCCACAGTGCTTCTTCCAGCGGAATCGGTCGCACGATCCCGCGGTGGCACGTGGCGCAGGTGACGCGAGCCAGTCCCGCTACCGGCCGACCGATGGCCGGCAGGTGACGACCATTGATCGTGTCGACCATCTGCCACATCACCCGCGCGACGCGCTTGGGCTCCAATCCATCGAGCGCGAATTCGTCCGCGGCCGGCCGCCCACCGTTTGCCGCCACGTGGCAGTGGGTGCAACGTACGCCGAGGGCGCGGGTGAACCCTCCCATGATCGACAGCAGGCTGTCGGGAGTGATGTCGCGCGGGAGCACGCGGAGATTCGTGAAGCGCGAGGGGAGTTGCGCCTCACCAGCGCCAAGTGGCGCGAGTGCGAGGCCAGGCGCAAAGAGCCATACCCAGGCATTCATCGGGATTCTCGAACGGAGCATCGACCAACCTGCATGGTGCTCCCTCTCGCGATACGCCGGATTGGGATGAGTGGAGCGGGGCCGGGGTAGGTCGCGGCCACGGGCCAGACTCGGCGCCTGATATGAACGCGCCAAGGCCTCGGAGTGTCTGTGCAGTGGCGTGGTCCTCCGCAGAGGCGTAGACTCCCGCCGCCTCGGCTGACCCAGCCGAGTTTCCCCTACCAACTCAGGCCAGCAATGACGAACTCCTCGGCCGCGATCAACGCGACCACCCTCGGCTGCTCGATTACCTGCAAGGACCTCGACGCCTCGATCCGCTTCTACCGCGACGCCATCGGATTTGGCGTGGCACAGACCTATGAACACGAGGGCAAGGTCGTGGCGGCCGTCGTCGGGGCTGGCAATATCAGCATCGTCCTCAACCAGGACGACGGCAAGCTGGGGTGGGACCGGATCAAGGGGCAGGGCTTCTACCTACAGATCAACGTCGCTGGTCCCGCCGATGTCGACGCGGCGGCCGCGCGCATCAAAGCCGCAGGTGGAGCGCTGTTGGGTGAGCCCGCGGACCGTCCGTGGGGTGCCCGGATGTTCCAGTTCAATGACCTGGACGGCTTCAAGCTTGGGGTGTCGACTCCGCTCCAGGGATAGTGGACCGAGGCCGCGGATGCGCCTGATCGGTCCGCGGTGCACCACGCCACCCGCAGCGCCAGCCGGTGCTGCGGGTCGACACGGCGGCATCGCTCCTCGCAAGCCATGGATCGCCGGGCTCGCCTGCCCCCCCCGCTGGGGTCGCTAGCTTGAGCCGCTGTGAACGCACCCGTTCTCGCCCGTAGTCCCCGCGCCTTGTCGCCTGGCATCCGTGCCATGGCGCTGGGCGCGTTCTGGTTTTCCATCATGGGGTTGCTCGTGCGCCTTGCCGGCGCGCGACTGCCGACGCTGCAGGTCATTGTCCTGCGGTGCGCGATCACCCTGGTGTTGAGCTACGCAGCCTGCCGACAGGCCGGGGTCCGCGATGTGCTGGGCACCAATCGCCGACTGCTCCTCCTGCGCGGCACGCTGGGCGCGCTTGGGCTGCTCGGCTTCTTTCACTCGTTGGTGCGGAACCCGCTGGCCGAGGCGAACCTGCTGCAGTATACGAACCCCATCTTCGCCATCCTCATTGCCGGGGTCTGGCTCAAGGAACGTGTGGGACGTGCGGAACTGGTGAGCCTCGCCGTGTGCATCGTCGGCGTGGTGTGCATCACGCGGCCGGCATTCCTGTTCGGGATCCACGAACACGCGCTGCTCCCGATGAACGTGCTGATCGGGGTGACCGGGGCATTGTTCAGCGGGTCGGCGTACGCGGTGGTACGTCGGATCGGGCATTCGGAGCATCCCACGGTGGTGGTGTTCTACCTGCCGCTGATGGGGCTGGCGCTCTCGCTCCCGCTGTCGCTTGGGGAGTGGATGGCCCCAACGGGTCGGGAGTGGGTCCTGCTGCTCGGCACGGGGATCACTACCCAGGTCGCGCAGACCTACATGACCCGTGGGTTGCGGTTGGAAACCGCGGCGCGGGCCACGACCACGGGATACCTCCAGATCGTCTTCGCGACCGCGTGGGGCGCCCTGGTGCTTGGCGAGTGGCCGTCGGGCTGGACCCTGCTGGGGGCCGGGTTGATCGTCGGGAGTGCGCTGTGGTTGGCGTTAGGCAGACAGCGTGGGGGCGTTGGGGACGAATAGCGACGTCGGGAATGGGGGCCAATGTGCTGGCCCCCATCCCGCCCTCTTAATGCCTAACGAGCTGAATGTGCACTGGAAGTGGCATGGCCTGCGCGTCGCCGAGTCCCGGTATGCTGACGTTCGGGGCGTCACGCAGCAGCTTGAGGTCTCGCGCTGCCGCCGCGAGCGCGCGCCGGCTCGGCCGTGTGTACCGGATGCGGCCGGGCTCGATGCGGGCGCGCTCCTCGCGCGACAGGAGGTCTCCCCGAGTGCGTCGGGCCTGAATGACCGCAGCCATCGCGAGAGCGAGGTCCTCGGCGGCGGCATTGCGCCGTACGAGGACTACGTTGGTTGGAGCCGTGGGTCTCCGAATCACGATTGCCCTCGCGCCGGACATGGTCTCGTCCGAGGCAATGGCGACCACAACGACATCCGACGTTGCAGCATATCCCCGGGTACGGTCGTCCCGCGGTTGCGCTTCTGCGATGTTCACGAGGCAGAGCGTCAGAGAAAGCATGAAGGTGCGCATGAGTAATTGAAGGAAGGGGTTAGGTGGCGAGGCATGGCGTCGGCGCGGAGCACACCCAGGCGCTATCGACCTCTTCATTGCCGAGGTACCAGGTCCACTCAAGGCAGAGCTGGCACTGGTCATCGTACGGATTCTCGCCGCCGCCTCCCGGTGGTGGGGGCGGTGGGCACTCAGGTTGGTCGGCGCGTCCGTCCCGACCGGCCTGGGCAGACCAGAGGGTAATCAGGCCGGAGCCGCCGCTCTGCAGTGCGCGAATCTCGCTTCGGCCAGAGGCTTGCGCCTGCGCAGCGAGGCCGCACGCCTGATAGACCGGGATCACAATCGCATCCTGCAGCCATCCCGGCGTCGGAAAGAATCCGGAGACCTCCTGGGGGACGGTCGAGCGACTGACAACGGTTTCGTAGCCCCGAAGCACATCAAGGGTGAGGGACAACTTCACGAAGTTGGCGAAGTACGCAAGCGTTGCCTCCGCTCGCGCCTCGTGATCATCTATCGTGACGTGGAGAGTAGGGACGATGAACCCCTGGTCCTTCACGTGCGCGAGTTCCGAGTCCAGTGGATACTGGGTGAGGTTCGGCTCGCTGGGTCGCCCGACGGCATCCGGGCTAGTTGTGTCTGAACAGGCAATGATGGCGATGGCCGCGAGGGCCACGCCTGGGTGCCAATGGCGATACATGGTTACTGTCCTCGGAGAAGGCGAGATGGAATTGCCGAGGGACAGCGCGCATCGGCGGAGTTGATGGGATCCGGCGTATGCCGGAAATCAGCACGCGAGGCGCAGGTGCGTCAGGTAGGCGGTGGCGAGGTCTTCGTCTGGACCGGATCCGAGCTTGGTGGAGATCAGGTAATACTCCGACGGCCGGAGGGGGATCAGTGTGGGGACAACGATAGCTGGCTCGATGGCAAGGGGGGGAAGCGCAACCATTTGGTGAGGTCGGACGAGGATGCTCTGCAGCTGATCGTTCCCGAGCCACGCGATGATCGCGGCATCACTGCCATGGGGGACAACGGTGAGGCCTCCGGCGCTGCCCAGCTTGCGAGGTGGCTCAAGGACGACGGTGTCGCCTGAGGTTTGCGCATAGCGGGCCCACATGGTCTGGTCGAAGAGCTGCCATGACAGAAGCCAACGGCCATCCGACAGCGGCTGTATGTCGGAATGCGACACGGCACCGGATTTCAGGGAAGCGAGTCGCCAATCGCGGACCGACGGGACGCGCCGGATGTACACCTCGCTCTCCTTGTATCCAACCACCGAGTCAACGCGCACCAGAACGGCGACCGAATCGCCAGCGCGGCTGGCGATTCGTGCATGACGCACCGTGGGCCCGAGCCGTACGGTGTCAGCGGTCCAGCGCGCGTCACGGCGCGCGAGGCGAACGATTCCTGCCCATGGACCTGGCTGCATCCGTGGCTGGAAGATCGAGTAGTCAAACACCGTGGTGCTGCCCTCGCGACGCAAGCGGCTCCCGGTGTGAGGCGCGAGGGAGGCCTCGCGCACCTCGTGGATTCGCTCAACGTTCCGCCACTGGCCCCTGACCCACTGGCCGTACCACAGCTGCCCCCGTCGGACGACCTCTGCGAGGAAATCGCGATCATCGTCGGATCTCTCAACCCAGATCGCCTCAATCCCGCCTGGCATCGCAAGTATCCGGGGGAAGACCGGGCGACGCCCTTGATGCGGGGCGGGGATCAGGGATACCTGGCCTGTGTCGTTTGAGAGAACTCCGAAGAGGGAATCCTGTACGATCGTGTCGCGGACAGGCCAGGGAAGCACCGGGTGGCCAGCGATGACTATACCCTCGGATGTTCGAGCGACATCCATTCCCGCGACGAACACGGCGCGACCCGAGGCGGCCTTGAGGGGGAAGCTTGATCGCTTCTCCCAGGCACAGGATGATGCCTGCGACTGCGCAGGAGTGCTCATCACCAACTGCATGGTGAGAACACAAGCGAAGCTGAAGCAAGAGGGCAAAGTCATCGGGCGACGAGAGACGAGGTCGACCGAAGCTTAACCGGTCGCGTCAGCTCGCCGTCACGTCGTCGCTTCGACCCGAGCGCTAGGCCGCGTCGATTGCCTCCACCGCCCCGGACGCGCTCTCGATCAACAGCGCCGGCGGAAGCTCCCGGGTCAGCTCGATCCCCATCATGCTGCGCGTCGGGTCGCCCTGGTATGGACTGTCAAAACGCACAATCCGCCCCGAACTCTCGAAGGTGCCCCCGGACCATCGCAGCCGCACCACGATCTCCTCGCCCTGCACGGCGTCCAGCTGCAGCGGGACATGCATCAGCAGTCCGTAGCGACTCAGGTTCACGGTCTTGGACAAGCGTACCAGCTTGGGATAGTCGTCGCTGTCCTGGATCGTGACGTCCAGGACGCGATTGACTCGATGTGAACGCACAGGATCAGGCATGACGCACGACTCCCCGAGAGAGGATTCCCCCGGGGAGTATCGGCCGGCCGGTCCGACGATTTAATGCCTCGTCCGCCTAGCGCCGGCGCAGTTCCATGCTCCCGTTGCCGGTGGACATCCGGAGCCGCCGGCCGCCGTCACCGATCGTCCCGCGCAGCCGCGACCGGGTCAGTCGCCCGGAGACCTTGATGGGGAAGTCCGTCGTGATGCGTCCGCTACCGGTTGTCGCGTCGACCTCGGCCGAGAAGTCCGAGGGCAACGTCACCTCGATGCGCCCATTGCCGGACGAGAACTCCATGTCGCCATCTCCGGAGATCCGGTCCATGGTCACCAGGATGTCGCCGTTGCCGGACGAGGCATTCACCGGGCCCGAGATCGTTCCGATGGACACGTCCCCATTTCCGGTCGATGCCTTCACCTCGCCGGTGACGTCCTCAACGGTCACGCGACCATTCCCGCTGGATGCCGTGACCCGGCCACGTACCCCCGACACGCGCACGCGGCCGTTGCCGCTGGCGACACGCGCTTCGGTGGCCGCCGACGCCACGGAGACATCGCCATTCCCAGACCCGATCCGCAGTCGCATGCCGCGCGGGACCGTGACCGTGATGTTGGCCCGGGCGCGGTTACCCACGTTGCGCCAGCGACGCCCCTCGCTGCGCACGCCGTCATCGGAGCATTCGTCGTCCGAGTCGTAGATGGCGCAGATGGTGAGTCCGCTGCCCCGGCGCACGACAAACCCGATATCGTCAACGTCCCCGCGTTCCTTCTCCGCGCGGAACTCGACGGTACTGCCGCTCCCCTCGGTCACGGTGATGGTGCCCTGCCGGGCGAAGATCCGGACGTCGTCGCCCGAGCCGACGCGTTCGGTCAGGGTGAACACCCGTTCGCGCCGCCCGAGGACTTCCTGGGCGGGGAGGGTGGTGGCGGACAGGAGTAGGAGTGCGGTCAGTCGCATTGGGATGCTCATCGGAGCGGGTTCACTGGGGTAGACAGCCCCGGCGCGTCGGTGGTTTGAACGCGCCTGAGGCGTCGCGCGCACCGGGTGGCTCCCGTGCGCGCGACGCCTCGTGGGGGAGGGTCAGCGCGCGGCCAACCGGAGCCCGCGCGCTGCGCCTCCGCTTACCGCACCGCGTCTGCCTGCACCGAAATCTTCCGCGGCCGCGCGCTTTCGGCCTTTGGCACGGTGATCGTCAGGACGCCATGCCGGAACTCGGCGCTGATCTTCTCGCTATCCACGTGTTGTGGGAAGCGGAGCGTGCGTTCGAAGGCGCCCATGGCACGCTCCCGGATCCCCGCGCGCGACTTCTCGCCATCCACGCGCTGGCGGGTACCGCGCACGGTCAGGGCATTGCGGTCAAAGACGACGTCGACGGACTCCGGGGCCACGCCCGGGAGGTCAATGTCCACGACCCAGCCGTGCTCCGTCTCGCTGGCATCGAGCGAGGGGGCCCAGGTGGGATCGCCGTTTGTGGAGCCGACCGCATCATCCATGGCGCGCGAGAGGGTGACCATCCGGTCGAAGACGTTGCTGAGGGGCGAGATCGTACGCATTGAGGTGTACTCCTGCACGGGAGAGGTTGAGTGACGGCGGCATCGACCGCCTGATGGTCCCGGGAAGAGGCAGGGCACGTACCGTCCCTGATCGGCCGCGGCGGCGCGCTTTGGCACCCCGGGCCGGCACGGGCGGCAGGGCGTCCGTCGGAATGGCAGGGAGGGTGGGGGGGCGACGGGATTCCGCGCGGCCCGCCGAGCATCCAGTTTGTGGCCATGCGTGCTCGACTGATGGTATTGGCGACCGCCGCGGCCATTCCGGTCGCGGCCCAGGTGGACACGGCGGGGACCCGTCGGCTCGCGCCGGTCAGGGTGACCGTCACCCGGGACGCTCCCCGCTCGAGTCTGGAGCTGCCCTACTCCCTGGCGCGCCTGTCCATGGATTCCGCCCGGACCGGGGCGCGGCGGGGATCGCTGACCGACCTCCTGATTGCGGTGCCCGGCCTGGTCTCCTCGAATCGGCACAACCCTACCCAGGACCCTAGGGTCAGCGTGCGGGGATTTGGGTCGCGGTCCGCGTTCGGCATCCGCGGCCTCCGGGTGATCCGGGACGGGATTCCCCTGACCCTGGCCGATGGGCAGGCGGCGATCGACTTCGTCGACCTGGAGAGTGTTGGGAGCGCCGAGGTGTTGCGGGGGGCCGCGGGGGCCCTGTACGGCAACGCGTCGGGTGGGGTGCTCGAGTTGCGCAGTGAGCCCCTCCCAGCCGACGGCCTCACCTGGCGTGGGCGAACGACATGGAACGAAGACGCGCAGCGTTTCTCCGGTCGTGCGGCCGGTGGGAGTGGCCCGTGGGGCTGGCAGGGGACCCTCACACGAAATACCGCGGATGGCCCGCGCGACTATGCACGCTTTCGATCCACCGGGGCACTGGCCGACCTGACGCGGCGCCTCGGCGCGTCGACGCTCCGCACCCAGCTCACCTGGTATGATGCGCCACTGGGTGAGAACCCGGGCGCGGTCACGGCGGCCGAGCTGACTGCGACACCCATGGTGGCGGATCCGCTGAGTGTCTCGCGCAAGGCATCGAAGACCGTGTCGCAGACCCTGCTGTCCCTGATTGGCGAGCACCCGTGGAATGAGGGTCGCGGCCAGGCCACGGCAAGTGTCTTTGCCGGGCTGCGCGAACTCTACAACCCGCAAGCCTTTGCGATCGTGGGATTCGACCGGCGGGTGGTCGGCGCTAACATGCGTGTGCAACAGGGGGGCGTATTTCGTCGGCATCAGTGGCGTCTCGCGGTCGGCGCGGACCTGCAGTCGCAGCGTGATGACCGCCGCAACTTTGCGAACTGCGCGGGAGTGACCCCGCGCCCGGCGGCGACCTGTCCCGGGACTGCCGACCAGGGGACCGAGACCATCCACCAGCTGGAGCGGGTCACGGCCGGCGGGGTCTTTGTCCGGGGCGAAGTGACGCGATCGGTCTTGTCGGTGACGGGCACGCTGCGCGCCGACAACACCAACTTCACGGTGCGCGACCGGCGATCGACGACCGGGACGATCCTCTCGCGCACGATGGGCGCGGTGACGCCAATGGTCGGGGTGACCCTTCGGCCACGCGCGGGAATGTCGGCGTACGCCAACATGGCGAGCTCGTTCGAGACACCGACCACCACGGAGATGGCGAACCAGCCGAATGGACAGGGGGGGATCAACCGCGAATTGCAGCCCCAGCGTGGTCGCACCCTGGAGGGCGGGATCAAGGGATTGCTTGGTGGCCGCGTGTTGTACGACGTGGCGCTGTTCCGCATCCGGACCAGCGATGAGTTGATTCCATTCGAGATCCCCAACTCTGGTGGGCGGCGGTACTTCCGCAATGCCGGGGAAACCTCACGCACTGGCGCCGAGTTGGGGGTGACCGCTTCGTTCGGTGCCGTGGACGTTGGGGCCGCGGTGGCGCGGCTGAACTATCGCTACGAGGAATTCCGCGTCGGGACCACGGTGCTTGATGGCAAGCGGGTGCCCGGTGTGTCGCCGACGACGGCGTCGTTGTATGCGACCGGGCGCAAGCCGTGGGGTTTTGCGACGCTCGAAGTGCAGCAGGGATCGCGCGCCGCTTCCGATGACGCCAATGCGACGTGGGCACCGGGGTGGGTCGTGTGGAACACGCGCGTCGGCCTTACTGGTGCCGGCATGCGGGGTTTCGAGCCGGTGATCGGGGTTGAGAACCTCCTGGATCGAACCTACGTGGCAAATGTGGTGACCAACGCAACGCGCGGTCGATTCTTTGAGCCCGGAAGCGGCCGCCGTGTGTACCTGGGGCTGGGGCTGAAATCCCGTTGAGTCAGATGAGACGAATTCGCGCGGCAGGGTTGGTGGTGTTCCTGGTTGGGTGCACGGCGGGGGACGGGCGTCCCGAGCGTGATCCGGCGATCACCGCGCTGCAGATCGAGCTGCTCGAGCGTGTCTCGAAAGACCAGGCGATCCGCGACAGCGCCGTTCGCCCCGGTGTTGGCCTCGACTCTGCGCTGGCCGCGGAGATGGGGAGGATCGACCGGGACAACGCGGCGTGGCTCAAGGGGGCGATCGCCAGGCACGGATGGCCGTCGCGTGACAAGGTCGGGGAGCGGGCGAGTGAGGCCGCGTTCCTGATCGTGCAGCACGCGACGCACGACCCGGCGTTTCAGTCATCGATGCTCGACACCCTTACGGAGGCGTGGGCGCGGAAGGAGATCGATGGGGAGTCCTACGCCCTGCTCTTTGATCGGGTGCAGACCGAAGCGGGTCGCAAGCAGCGCTACGGCACCCAGGCTTCATTCGTGAAGGGCAGCATCGTGATCGATCCGATGGAGGACTCCGCCAAGGTCGATTCGTTGCGACAGACCGTGGGACTCGGCACGCTCACCGACTACCGCCGTGTGCTGGACTCCGTGTACCGCGCGACGGCGACGAAGAAGTAGTCCCCCCCAAAGACGAAGCACGGGAAGCTTCGGGCCGAGCCGCACAATTCCCGTGCGGCTCGTGCTGCCCGTGCTGCCCGTGCTTCGCTCTGGCCGCCTGCCGCGGAACGGCCAGCCGGCGCCGGCTCGCGACGATGCCGACTGCCGACTGCCGTCTCGTTCCTAGTTCATCCAGATGTCTTCGAGGACGGTGACGGTCTTGGTGTACTCCTTGCCGTCGACCGTGAGCGTCACCAGGTAGGCCCCTGGTTGGGCGAGGGTGCCCACGCGAGGGGGGCCGCCCTGTCCACCACCGCCGCCGCCGCCCCCGCCGAAGCCACCACCGCAGCCGCCGCCACCACCTCCGCCGCCGCCACCAAAGCCGCCGCCCTGACCCGGCTGCACCTGCCGGAGGTCCGAGCACAGGTTCCACTGCACCCGGTTGAGCCCCGCGGTCTTCGGCGCGTCGAAGCTGCGCGCAAACGATCCGTTGCCAAGGTCACGAATGGTCAGCTTGACGTCCGACGCCGAGTTCTTGAGGTAGTAGGCGATCGCCGTGCCGGCGGGGGCGTTCTCCCCTTCATAGTTCTTCTGCCCGGTCACTGACCGGCGCATGCGAATGTCGTCCTTCCAGCGGATCGCGTTGCGCGGCTCGAAGAGCACGGCGTCCTGTTGCATCACCGCGGGCGTCATCTGCTGCAGGGCGGAGATGTCGTCCATGATCCAGACGCTGCGCCCGTGCGTCGAGAGCACGAGGTCGTTGTCGCGCGGGTGGACGATCACGTCATCGATGCGCACCACCGGGAGGTTGGTCATGAACTTCTTCCAGGTCTTCCCCTCGTCGAGCGAGGTGTAGAAGCCGTACTCGGTGCCCGCATAGAGCAGGTTGGGGTTTCGCGGGTCCTGCCGGATGGAGTTCACGTTCCCGAATGGCGGGAGGTTCGACGAGATCGACGTCCAGGTCTGGCCGTAGTCGCGCGTCATGTAGATGTACGGCTTCAGGTCGTCGTGGCGGTGGCCGTCCAGGGAGACAAAGGCCGTCCCGCGATCGAAGTACGACGGCTCCACGCGAGAGACGTAGTACTCGCGCGTCCCGCCGGGGATGTTCTTGCCGACTTCCGTGAAGGTCTGGCCGCCGTCACGCGTCACCTGGATGTTGCCGTCGTCGGAGCCGACCCACATGATGCCGGCCTCGATGTGCGACTGCGCCACGGCGATGATCGTGCCGTAGAACGAGACGCCGTCGTTCTTGGCGTTGATGCAGGTTCCGGCGCGCTGGCGGTTGCAGGAGGGAAGTGACCCCTTCAGCCCCATAATCTCGCGGTCGTCGCGGTTGACCTGCTTGGTCAGGTCACCACTCGTCCACCAGGTCTGGCCCTTGTCACGCGAGATGAAGAGGCGGTTCGCCCCCGTGATGATCGTCGACGCGTCGTGCGGGGAGATCTGGATCGGCGTGTTCCAGTTCCAGCGCAACACCGACCCAGGCTCCAGCGGCGGGAAGACGTTAGGCGCCCCACCACCGGGTCCGCCGAAGTTCACGCCGCCGTCCGGACCACGCTGGGGTGCCCGTGGACGGATGCTCGTCGACGTCCCCTGCCGCAAGTCGAGTCGATTGATGTTCCCGTTCTGCGACTCCGAGTACATGATGTTCGGGTCGGTTGGGTCCACTTGCGTGTAGAAGCCGTCACCGCCGCCGACGCGATACCAATCCTGCAGGAGAATGGGGCCGGAGCGCACGGAGCTCGGTCCACACCAGGAGCCGTTGTCCTGCAACCCCGTGCAGACCGTGTACGGGCGCTTCATGTCCACCGACGCATGGTACGGCTGGCCCATCGCCCAGTTGCGTGGTGCTTCCCAGGTGGCGCCGCCGTCGTACGAGATGTCGATCGAGCCGTCGTTGCCGTACATCACGTGCTGGCTGTTGGCGGGATCGATCCAGATCGCGTGATGATCGACGTGTCCCATCCCCTGCAATCCTGTGAATGTCCGCGCACCGTCCGTGGACTTCTGCGCGTTGACTCCGCCGACAAACACCACGTCCTCGTTGTTCGGGTCGACGCGGATCTGCGAGAAGTACATGGGGCGCTGGTTCTGGTTGCTGCGGAACTGCCAGCTGCGCCCCCCGTCATTGGAGCGCCAGATCCCGCTCACCTGGTCGTCCGGGGGCAGGTTGGCCTGGTTCCCAAAGCCACCGCCGCCGCCACCGCCGCCACCCTGCGCGCCGGTCGAACGTGCGCCGGCCTGGATCGGCTCACCACTCGGCCCCACTTCCATCTGGGCGTAGATCACGTTGGGGTTCGAACGCGACCAGTCGAGCGCGATGCGCCCAGTCACGCCACGCGGGAGCCCGTTGCCACTGACCTTGCTCCACGTCTGCCCGCCGTTGGTGCTGCGATAGATCCCGTTGTCCGGTCCACCCGACGCGAACCCCCACGAGGTGCGCCGGCGCGTGTACATCGCGGCATATAGGATGTTCGGGTCACGCGGATGGATGATGAGGTCGGTCGCGCCCGTGTTCTCGTCGAAGTAGAGAACCTTGTTCCAGGTCCGGCCGCCGTCTGTCGTCTTGTAGACCCCGCGCTCGGCGTTGGGGCCGAACAGGTGGCCCACGGCGGCGACCCAGACCGTGTTCGCGTCACGAGGGTGCACGATCACGCGGGCGATCGATTGCGTCTCGCGCAGCCCGATCTGGGTGAAGGTCTTGCCGCCATCGGTGGTCTTGTACATCCCGTCACCGAACGACGAGCTCTGTCGATTGTTGGGCTCGCCGGTCCCTACATAGATGATGTCCGGGTTGGACGGCGCGATCCCGATGTCGCCCACCGAGTGGGTCGAGTAGGAGTCGAAGATCGGCGTCCAGGTCGTGCCGTTGTTCACCGTCTTCATGATGCCGCCCGTGGCAAACCCCACATAGAAGGTTGTGGGATTGCCCTCGACGGCCGCGATGTCGTTGACGCGCCCGCCCTGGCCTACAGGTCCGATGGAGCGCCAGCGGAATCCGCGAAGCAGGGGATCGTCGGCCTGGTTGACGAGGGCAGCAGGGGTCGCCGCAGCCTGGGCCAGGAGGCACGGCGTAGCGCCGAGGGCCAGGATGGAGGCGGAGAGAAGCCGGTAGTACATGGGCGCTCCGGTGGGTGTTGGGACGGGGTCGTAAGCAAAACGACATACGTCCGGGAACGCCGGAGCGCTAGATCGAGCGCCCCTACTTACCTTGGACCAGGGTGAAGGCGCCCTTGAGTGGTGACCCGGCGGACCACGGTTCGAGGCCGATGGCGTGGGACTCGGTCGCGGGAGGGCCACGCGGGCGCCGTGGTGCGGCCGGGGCGGGGGGACGGCGTCGCGGATTGGCGAGCCGGGCTCTCACGCCGCCCAACTGGGTGTCCCACTGGAGCACTGTGTGTCTGCCTGACCCAGTAAACCGCAGGGCGGCGTCCAGGCCAGGCACGTAGTGCAGCCCGGGTTCGACGAGAAAGGCGTCGTATTTGACACCGGCGGCGGTCACCACCATCGCCTCTCCCTGCTGGTGGATGGAAACCGCGCCGATGCCGGGCACCTGGTAACTCCCGCTGGGGTCGCCTGCGTAGGCCCTGTGGTCGCGAGGCACCAACGGCTCGGGCTGACGGCCGTCCACGAGGGCGAGCAGCGCCCGGGTCAGTCCCACCTGCAGCCAGAATGGGGGGGCATCATTGGCCACCCAGGCCAGGCTGGTGCCGGTTGCTTCATCGATATAGGCGATGCTGAAGAAGCCGTTGTGGTGGCCTGAGTAGTAGCGTTGGCGCCCGTCGCGTGCGGCATACCAGCTGCCGGGGGTGATGCCGGTACGGCGGCCATCGTCCAGGCGGCCCGGTGCGAGCGCCGCACGGAAGGCTTGCGGGCGGAGCAGCCGGCGATACCCCGAGACCCACCGGTGCAGGTCGTTGGCCGACAGGTAGATGTTGTCCGCGCCGTAGAAGCCCTCGAGATCGTAGGCGTCGTGGTCCCTGACGCCGTCCTTCGTGCGCTGGTAGCCGCGCGTCCGCGTGCCGTTCCACGCGCTGAACCGCGCCGGGCGCAGGAAGGCGGTGAGCTGCAGCGGTCGAAAGAAGCGAGCGGCCATGAAGTCCGCGTAGGACTGCCCCGACGCACGTTCGATCACACTCGCGGCCAGGTCGTAGGCCAGGTTGTCGTAGGAAAAGCCGTGCCCGACGCGAAACGGCAGCGGGGGACGAGTGCGCGCGAGGAGTGCCAGGTGTGCCTCGTTGCTCCGGGGTTCGCCGGGCGAGGTCAGCGAGTCGAAGTACGAGTAGTCGGGGAGTCCGACGGCGTGGACGAGCAGGTGGCGGAGCCGGACATTGGCGTAGGGAAAGGCGGGCAGCCACCGCGTGACATGGTCGTCGAGCCGGAGCCGTCCCTCCTGCGCGAGCTCAAGCAGCCCGGCCGCGGTAAAGGTCTTGGCGATCGAGGCGGCGTCCGTGGGAGTGTCCGGGGTGAACGGGATGCTGGCGGCGCGATCGGCGAAGCCAAATCCACCGCGATAGACCACTCGGTCCCCGCGTCCGACCACGACCGCACCCTGGAAGCGATCGCGCGCCACCAGGTCCCGCATCATCGAATCGATGGAGATTCGTACGCGGTCGTCGCGGAGCGCCTGCGCCGACAGCGTCGAGGTGCAGGCGAGTCCGGCGATCAGGAGCAGCCGAAGCCGGCCGCGGATGTGCGGAAGCATGGTCTGAACTGGACGTTCCGGGACGCCGGAGCGCTTGATCCGGCCCCTACTTCCCCGGGACCGGGAGATACCGCTTGGCGAAATTGAACAGGGTGGTCTCCTGCTCGGCGGGGTTCGACGCCTGGAAGTGGGTGATGCGCCAGCCGTCCGAGCTGTTCTTGACCACCATCATCATGAGTCCGCGAATGGTGACGCTACGACCGGCAGTGTCGCTCCACTGTTCTCTATATGTCTCTGTGACGCTGGCAACCCCCGGCGCCAGCGGTCGAATGACCACCGAGTCCGGCGTCCAGTTGAAGCCGCCGAGCCAGTCGGGCCGCGCGCCGAACAGGATTTCCTTGCGACCGGAAGCCAGGACGGGTTCGGGGGACCCAACCGAGCCCCCGTAAAAGACATCCTCGGAGTAGATCTTGAGGCCGAGTTCCTGGGCCTGCGGTCCCGCGGGATACCCGCTCATGAAGACCTGGTGCTGCTGCAGGAAGGTGCGCACGCTGTCGCGCAGTGCGGCTTCGTGTGCGGCGGTCATGACCGCAGGCGCACTCGAACATCCGACGCAGCAGACAAGCGAAAAGGCGGCGAGGCGAGCAGAGATGGGCATGGGGAGGCAGGGCGGTTGGGATCAGCGCGCGAAAGTGCGGTGGGGGCGCGTTCGGCGCAACCGCGCTCCCGGGGGCGCTCGTCAGGGTCGCGCGCGCCTTGTTCTGCCCCTCGGCGCTGGTGCAGGGAAAGCGGCCCGCCCTCTCACCACCACGGTTCGTCCCTTGCTGCGTTTGCCCCGTCGCGCGCGAGGTGATGTTGCGGCCTCACCCGGAACCCGAGGTCTCTCGTGCGTCTCCCCCTCATCACCTGCTTGTTCCTCGCCCCCCTCCTGCTCCAGGCCCAGGCACCCGCAGATCGCGATGGCGTGCGTCGGGCCGCGATGGACTACCTCGAGGGGTTCTATGAAGGAGACAGCACCAAGCACCTCCGCAGCATCCGTCCCGAGGTCTACAAGTACGGCTTCTACAAGCCTGCGGCCGACAAGCCGTACCAGGGCAACCAAATGACCTGGGCCGGCTTCATGGACTTCACGCGGAACGTGCGGACCCGCAAGAATTTCGCGCCGGCGACGGCTCCGAAGGAGGTGGCGATCCTCGAGGTACAGGACCAGACCGCGGCGGCAAAGGTGACCGCCTGGTGGGGGACGGACTACCTGCTCCTGGGAAAGTTCGACGATCGCTGGATGGTCACCCACGTGCTCTGGCAGTCACCGCCGCCGCGCCCGTGATCCCCGGCGCCGCGGTGTTGCTCGGCTGGCGGTCCTAGGCGAGCGCGCCCCACTCCTCCCGGATCCCCTCGGCCACGCGATCGGCCAGGGCCATGATCGTCAGGTACGGATTGATCTCGAGTGAATCCGGGAACAGGGACGCGTCGGCGACCCGCAGCCACGGGAAATTGCGCAGACGCCCCCGGGAGTCGGTCACCGCGCGAGCGCCGGTGCCCATGCCGCAGCCTCCCATGAGGTGGGCCGCGGCAATCGAGACGCGCCCTGGCAGGAAATACTCCTCCCGGATCAGGTCGTCCATGCGGTACGCGTCGGCCCGCTCGATGAGCGTGGGGTCGGAGAGCGGGGAATGCACGCGCTGGGCGCCGGCCGCAAAGAAGATCCGCGTGGACGCGCGCGTGGCCGCCACCAGCGACCGCCGCACAGCGGGCGTAAAGCTGTAGTGCACCACGGCCTTCCCTGTTTTGTCGACCGTGATCCGGTTGCCCTTCACCGCCTTGTCGCACGCGAGCACGAGGATCATCTGCAACCGCGGAAACGCCTGCATGAACGTGCTGTGTTCGGGGCCGAAGCTGGTGAGGTTCTTCGCCGTCACGAACGGGAAGTACATGCACGTCTCGAGCACGAACCCCTCGGCCACGGCGCGGTCGACGAAGTAGCTCTTCGGGTGCCCGACGTCATTGGTGATGGGGTGCTCGTGCTCGCCCACGAGGATCAGGGCCGGATGGCAGGTGAATCCTTCCCCGAGTCCCGGAATGCCGCGGGTGAGCGGCGAGCGGAGGAGCAGCGCACTCGTCCCGATCGAGCCGCCGCAGCTCACCACCAGCCGTGCCGTCACGTGATACTCACCAGCCGCCCAGGGTGAGGGACGACCCTTGGCGCCGTCCGGGCGCGGGTGCACCCGGACCCGCAGGGCGCGCTCCTCGACCTGCAGCACCTCCGCGCGGGTCACGACCTCCACCCCCTGACGCTCAGCATCGGGAAGCTGGACCCGGTGGGTTCCCATCTTGGCGCCATTCGGGCACCCGAGGTTGCATAACGAGGACCCCTTGCAGCCGCGCACGTTCACCGGGAACTGCTCGGGCTTGTAGCCACAGCGGTGGGCCCCGGTGAAGAAGCGCTTGTTGTTCTCGTTCAGCAGCACCCGCGGCAGGTAGTGCACATGGTTGGCCGCCATGAAGCGCTCGCACCGCCGCTCGAGGTCGGCATGTTCGAGTCCCGGCACACACCACGACCGGATGACGCGATCCGGTGCGACGAGGGACGTTCCCGTGTAGACCACGGTCGATCCGCCGTAGGCCTGGCCCATGGCGAGGGTCATCGTGCCGTCGGCCGTCAGGAAGCCCCCACCCTCCGCGTAGAGCGCGGGAGCCATCTCCGCCTCGCGGCCGGTGAACTCGTGGTCATCCAGCTGCGGCCCCTGCTCGAGCACGAGGACCTTGAGTCCCTGGGCCACCATCGGGGCAAGCGCCTGCGCGACGGTCCCGCCGCCCGCTCCGGAGCCCACAATCACGATGTCGTACGCGCGCGACTCTGCCACGTCAGCTGTCCATCAGCGGCTCGCTCGCGGCGCGTCGTGCGCTCCAGCCGTCCGGGTGGGCGCGATAGCCGATGCGCTCCTGGATCTCCGGCTGCGAGTAGTACCCGAGCAGGACAAGCGTGCGCAGCCCCCACACGCCGCGCCGGACCAGGAGGAAACGCGACAACTCCAGTGCCTTGAGCAGCCGGTGCCGTGGCGTGGGGGCGAGGCGCGAGAAACGGGCGCGGTCAGTAAGCAGCGGCAGGTATTCCACCACGCGCGCAAACAACACGAGCTGCCGCCGGACGCGTTCCGGCCGAGCGGCAAGGGCCCGCTCCACCTCGGCCTCCATGCGGGCCCAACCGTCTGCGTCCAGCGCAACCGTCTCGGGCACCACCGCCGCCGCCACCGCCCGGAAAGTTGCGCGGATCTGGGGAAGGACCAATCCGCTCATGCCGTCGGGTGAAGTTCGCGGGAAGGTAGTCCCCGTTCGCTCCGGGGGAAGGACACGATGGTCGCACGGGGCGAGGGGTCTGCCCGTGTAAGGTCTTCCAGCGTGGAGGGACTGCCTGTGTAACACCCTCCGCCTCCCGGCCATGCTCAGCGCGCTCCTGTTCAGCATTCCCCTGCAGCTCACCGTGATCCGGGATGTCACGGTGATCGATGGCCCCACATCGGCCGCTCGTGCACACCACGATGTCGTTGTACGCGATGGGCGCATTGAGCGCGTCGAGCCTACGCAACGGAATGCGCCACGCGGGGCCCGGGTCATCGACGGACGCGGCAAGTACCTGCTTCCCGGGTTCATCGATACCCACGCCCACGTGGCGATCGGTCCCGTGACGTATCGCGTCGACGTCGGGGGTCCGCAGATGAGTTTTCGGTATGACCACGAGGCGTCGCGCCACACGCTCGCCACGCTGCTCGCCTTTGGGGTGACCACCGTCCGGAATCCGGGTGGTCCCATTGAGCACGCCGTGGCCCTGCGCGACTCCCTGGAGCGGGGACAGGTCCCCGGTCCACGCGTGCGCACCGCAGGTGAGGCGATCGATGTCTTCGCGAGCCCGGGGATGGGTCGCGCGGCGACCACCCCGGAGGCGATGCGCGAGGAAGTACGGCGCCAGGCCGCCTTCGGGGTCGACTACATCAAGCTGTACGGCGGATTGAGCCTTCCCCTGGTCACAGCCGGCATCGACGAGGCCCATGCGCGTGGCGTGAAGGCCATCACCCACACGGTCTTCACGACGTGGACCGACGCGGCGAACGCCGGCATCGATGGCATCGTCCACGTGGTGCCGGGCTCCCATATGCTGATCGACAGCACGCGACGCGTGGACTACATCAAGACGTTCAAGGGAACGCAGTTCATGGCGACCTGGTTCCGCTATGCCGACACGAGCAGCACGGAGATCCGCACGATGATCGACGCGCTGGTCCGGAACGGCACCTGGTTGGATCTGACGCTGGTCACCTTCGACCGCATGTTCCGCGGCAACAGCGCGGCGGTGCGCGAGAGCCCCGACCTGAGGTTTGCGTCGCCCGTCATGCGCGAAAACTGGCAGACCTTTGACCTGGCCCTGGGCTGGAGTCCCCAGGATTACATAGATGCCGTCGCGGTGTGGCCCCGGGTGGAGGCCTTTGTGCGCGCCCTGTTTCGGGCGGGGGTGCGATTGACCGTCGGGACGGACGCCAACAACCCGTGGACCGTGCCCGGGATATCGTTCCATGATGAACTTGAACTGCTCGTGAAAGCCGGCATCCCCGCATCCGACGTACTCCGCATGTCCACCCTGGACGGCGCGAAGTCCCTGGGACTCGAGGCAGAGATTGGCACGGTGGAGCCGGGGAAACGTGCCGACCTGGTCCTGCTCGAGGCCGACCCACGGGTGGACATCCGGAACACGCGACGCCTGGCCGTGATTGTTCAGCGGGGCGAAATCCGACGGGCGGCTGACCCGCGCTCGCGCTGACGCATGTCGGCGCCGGCGGACGCCGAATGGGAACGGGTCCTCGCCACCTGGGGGCCGGCCCTGGTACGCCTGGCCAGGGCCTACACGTCAACAGCAGTTGATGCCGACGACCTCATGCAGGAGATCTCGTTTGCCCTGTGGAAGGCGCTCCCCGGCTTTCGCCATGACTGTGCCGAGCGGACGTTCGTCTATCGGGTCGCGCACAATCGGGCGAGCAGCTGGCGCCGCACGCATGGGCGCCACCAACGCGACGAGGTGCTGGACGACCAGCTCGTGGATCCCGCCCCGTGGGCCGACGACCAGGTACACGCCCGGGTGCGGGCCGACCGCCTGCGACACGCCGTGAGCCGGCTGCCGAGGTCGCTGCAACAAGTGGTGGTGCTCCGGCTCGAGGGACTGCACGACGCCGAGATCGGCGAGATTGTGGGAATCACCGAGGGCAATGTCGCCGTCCGGCTCACCCGGGCGCGCCAGATGCTGCGGAACCAACTGGGGGGCGACCCGACATGATGACGAAGTTCACCGCCATCGCCGACGCCGACGACGAGTGGCTCAGCCTCAGCGACGAATGGAAGGCCGTGTCGGTCCCGGTGGATGTGGATGCACTTCGCCGGCGCGTTCGGAAGCAGTCGCGGCGGATGCGCCTGATGCTCGGGCTGGAAGTGCTCGTCACCCTGGGCGCCGTCGCCATGCTGATCTGGGGTGCGAGGGTTGCGGACACCTGGGAGGCCTGGCTGGTCATCGCCGGCCTGACGCTGTTCTCGGTCGTGACGTGGGCATTCAACGTTCGGAATCGCCGGGGCACCTGGCTCGCGGCGGCCGAGTCCCTCGAGGCGTACCAGACGCTGGAAATCGTGCGCCGGCGGCGGCGGTTGGCGGCGGCGACCTTCACCCGGCGCATGAGCCTGTTCGGCCTGGTGCCACTCACGGTCCTGACGATAGTCCGCTGGCGCGCGATGGAAGGGTCCGGATCTCCCCTCGGACTGGTGGTGTGTGTGGCCGCCATGGCCTATCTGGTGGTCTGGTGGGCCGTCGCCCGACGCCAGGAAAGGACGCTCAAGAGCGCAACGTGAGGGCGCGCCGGTCGTCTGTCTGGCGACCCCATGCGTAAGAGCGCGCCCCACCCGACCCTGACCACCCCCGAACACGCCCCGGAGACCGTGGCGGTCGGAGACGTGCTCGCGGCCCTCTCCCACGCGCTCGACCTCACCGAGGGGCAACCGCTGGGTCACTCGGTCCGCTCCTGCCTCATCGGCATGCGGCTCGGCGAGGCGGTGGGACTCGGCGCCGAGGCCCTCGGTGACCTGTACCACGCCTTGTTGCTGAAGGACGCCGGCTGCTCCAGCAACGCGGCGCGGATCGCTTCGTTGTTCGGGTCCGACGACCAGGTCGTGAAGCCGCGGATGAAGGTCGTGGACTGGGATGATCGCATGCAGCTGGCACTGGCGACCTGGCGCCACAGCGGGATGCGCCAGTCGTTAGGTGCCCGGGTGCGGCACTTCGTCACGATTGCGCGGCAGGAGTCAATGACCCGCGACCTCATTACCACGCGCTGTGAGCGTGGGGCGGAGATCGCGCGGCGGCTGGGTTTTTCTGCGGCGACGCAGTCGGCCATCCGGTCGCTGGACGAACACTGGAACGGTGGCGGGTATCCCGACGGACTCGCCGGCGAGGCCATTCCGCAGCTCGCGCGCATCCTCAACATCGCGCAGACCATTGAGGTGTACTGGGGGACCGAGGGGCCTGCGGGCGTGGATGCGATGCTGCAGGATCGCCGCGGCTCGTGGTTCGATCCCGCGCTGGTGGACGTCGCGCGCGACCAGCTGCGCGATCCCTGGTTCTGGCAGCAGGTCGCCGATCCGGAGGTCACGGCCCTGGTTGCCTCGATCGATCCGTTGCCGGCGGCGCGAACCTTGGGCGAGTCCGGACTCGACGCGGTAGCCGAGGCCTTTGCGGAGATCATTGACGCGAAATCCCCGTTCACCTTCCGGCATTCGTCCGGGGTGGCGCGGTATGCCGTGGTGATTGGCGAGCAGATGGGGCTGGATGCGGAGGCGAAGGTCCGGCTGCGACGGGCCGGCCTGCTGCACGATATCGGGAAGCTGGGGGTGTCCAACCGGATCCTCGACAAGAACGGCCCCCTGGATGCCGCCGAGCGCACGGCCATTGAGCAACACCCGCTGTTTACGTGGGAGATCCTGCGCCGGGTCACCTGCTTTGCCGACTTTGCCCGGCAGGCGGCCCAGCATCACGAGCGCCTGGACGGGACGGGGTACCCCTGGGGGATTGGTGCAGACGAGCTCGACCTGCCGTCGCGCATCCTGGCCGTGGCCGACACCTATGAGGCCGTCACGGCGAGTCGGCCCTATCGTCCGGGGATGAGCGTGGACGAGGCGCTGGCCGTCCTCGAGGCTCGCAAGTGGCGGCACCTGGACCCGCAGGCCATCGAGGCCCTGGCCTCCGTCGTGACCCGCCCGGAAGGCCAGGACCTCTGATCGGTTGACGCCGCGGGCCAGGGGAGCAATTCTGGGCACGCCGGGTAACAGCACCCGGTTTCCCTGGAGGAGTCGATGTCCCTGCGCACGAGGCTGGCCGCGCTGGCGTTCGTCCTGATTGCGCCCGCCGCCGTCAACGCGCAACGCGTGCGCGGGGTCGTGATCGAGTCGGATGGGACGACGCCGGCGGCCCATGTCGCCCTCCTCCTCGTGGACAGCGCGGGAGCCCTTACCGCGCGCGGACAAACTGGTGGAAGCGGGAGCTTCGAGCTCGTCGCCCCCGCCCCGGGGTCGTATCGGCTGCGCGCCTTGCGTGTGGGCTTTGCGCCGACGGTCTCGGAGCTGTTGGTCCTCGGCCCCGAGGAGGTGCGCACCGTGCGGATCACGCTCGCCGGCCAGCGCGTGACCCTGCCGGCTGTGCAGGTGACCGATCGGGCGGCCTGCGGTAGCACACGCGGTACTGGCGGGACGCTGCTCGATGTGTGGGACCAGGCCCGCGCCGCGCTCCAGGGGGCGAGCCAGGCGCGAGGTGATGGCATAGCGGCGACCACGCGAGTGGCTTGGATGCGCTCCCAGCCGCTGCTCAACGACAGCGCCGCCCAGACCTGGTTCGACCAACCGCGTGAAAGCAGCGTCGAAGCCTTTCGGAGCCGCAGTGCCGGGGAGCTCGTCCGTGAAGGATTCATGACGAGCGCGGGCGACTCGGTCGAGTTCCACGCCCCGGACGCCCAGGTCCTGCTCGATCCGGAGTTTGCAGCGTGGTATTGCTTCGGGCTGGTGGCACCGCCGGAGGACCATCGCGATTGGCTGGGGCTTTCGCTACGGGCCCAGGGTGCGGTCGAAGGTCGGGTCACGATCGAGGGGACGCTCTGGCTCACGCGGGCCGGGGCCTTGCAACACTTCGAATACCGCTATGCCGGGATGGACAAGGTGTACGACGATGCCGAGCCGGGTGGCCGCGTCGACTTCATGCAGCTGCCCACCGGGCAGTGGATCGTCTCGCGTTGGATGCTGCGGATGGGCGAGGCCCTCACGGAAGTACGACGCCAAAGCGTGGGTCGCAACGAGAGTCGGTGGCGGCGCACGCGACTCGTCCGCATCGTGGAACGCGGCGCGTGGGTGAGTCGAGTGCAGCTGGCCGACGGACAGTTCGTGGAGCCGAACCGCAGCGTTGTGCGACTCATGCTCGCAGCTCCTGACCAGGGTGTCGAACAACTGGCGGGCACCGACGTCTCGATTCCGGAGGACGCCTTCACTGCCCAAGCGTCCGAAACAGGGAGCGTCCTGCTCGAGGCGATCGGTCCCGGGCAGCATCGCGTCCTGCTCCGCACCCCACTGATGCGTGACCTCGGGTTGGCACCAGAGACGACGTCGGTTGCGCTCCTTCCCTCTGTCCTTGAGCTGCGCCTCCCGGTCCCGACGCTCGCAACCCTCAGGCAGCGGATCTGCCCGGCCAATCCGCGCGATGCGGTGGCGGCGGGGCTGCTGCCCGCGGGGACCGCTGGTCCCTTGGTGGTCCGGCGTGCACAGGACGCGACGGGGGCCGGTGTGCCGGTTGTGGTCGACAGTGCGGGTCGTTGGCACGCGTGTGGCCTGTCCAGGAATGTGAGTTATCTCCTGGCCGGGGGCACGAACACGGCTGCTGCCACGCGATTCCGGATTCCGCGAACGGTTGACCTGGCGCTGGTAGGCGTGCGCGGCGGACCTTCACTGGACGTCGCCGCGACCCTTGCTCCCGCGCCAACCATCGAGGGTGATGGCGCTCGCCTGGTGGTCCGTGCGTTCGCGGCACGCGACTCGAGCCCCTTGCTTGATGCGCAAGCGGTGCTCGATGACTCGTTGCTCGTGCGTCCAGCGGCCAACGGCGATTTGCGTTATCGCGCCTTGGCGCCCGGCGATCACCTCCTCACCGTGCGTCGACTCGGCCACTCCCCCTCGATCCAGACCGTGACGGTGGCGCTTGGCGAGCCGCTCGAGATGCAGGTGTACCTCGAGCGGTTGCCCCAGCTCATGTCGGAGGTGGTGGTGCGGGGGCGAACGCTTCGCGTGCCGACGAAGTTTGTGGACGTGCTCCGACGCACGGCGTCCGGGTGGGGTATGGTCTTTTCGCGCGAGGACTTCCAGAACGCCACCGATGTGAAGAATGTGTTGTGGAGAGTGCCGGGCGTCAGGGCCAGCGACAACGGCATCACGTTCCAGCGGTGTGCCGGCGAATTGCCCGGGAACCTCCTCGCACAGGCTCAGGGTGGCGAGGCGGTGACGAGCACGACGGCGAGCACGGTGGGCGACACGCCGAGCACCTCCAAGGTGCAGGTGTATATCGATGGCGTGCGGGTGACGGCGATGGCCCCGGATCGGGGGAGCGATCCCATCACCACGGCGCTCAAGATGGTGCCGGTCCGCGACATCGAGTTCATGGAGGTCTACCGGGGGACGGCGCAGATCCCGGTGGAGTTCGTGAACGATGCCTGTGCGGTGATCGCCATCTGGACCCGGGCCTACTGACGGTCCCTGCAGGCCCGGGTGGCGGTCGACGGCGCGTCGCGCCCCTTGCCGAAGGGACGGGCGGAAGGCACGTTCTCCCACCGGCCGTCGGTGCCTAACGCCGACCCCCCTCGCTCCCCCGGACCGTGACCGATCGACACGAACGCCTGCGGCTGCTTGCCGCACGCCGCTTTCGCCTGGCCCTGGCGCTCACCGGCGCGATGATCGCGATCTACTTCGGGTTCATCCTGGCCATTGCCTTCAACAAGGAACTGATGGGGTCGCTCGTGCGCCCCGGGCTCTCGCTGGGCATCCTGGCCGGCGCGCTGGTCATCGTGGCGTCGTGGCTCTTGACGCTGGTGTATGTCCGCTGGACGAACACGCACTATGACCACGCCATCAAGGAGCTGTCGCGATGACGGCCTTCGTGCAGGCGGTGGCGGACTCCACCCGGCCGGTCACGCGCATCGGTGAGCCCAATGCGGTGGCGATGGCCTTCTTCTTCGTTTTCATCGCCATCACCCTGGGGATCACGTATTGGGCGGCCCGGCGCACGCGAACCACCGAGGACTTTTACGCGGCGTCCCGCTCGATCACGGCGGGGCAGAACGGCTTTGCCCTGGCGGGCGATTACATGAGTGCGGCGTCGTTCCTTGGCATCGCCGGGTTGGTCTCGACGACGGGGTTCGATGGCCTGATCTACTCCACCGGCTGGCTGGTGGGATGGCCGGTGGTCTTGTTCCTCATCGCCGAGCCGCTGCGCAACCTTGGCAAGTACACCTTTGCCGACGTGCTGACGGCGAGGCTGCGGCAGAAGCCGGTGCGGATTGCAGCGGCGATCGGGACGCTGGCGACGGTGATCTTCTACCTGATCGCCCAGATGGTCGGCGCAGGCGGGCTGATCCGGCTCATGTTCGGCCTGACATATGAGACGGCCGTGGTGATCGTCGGGGCGGCGATGATTGCGTACGTGTTGTTCGGTGGGATGATCGCGACGACCTGGGTGCAGATCGTGAAGGCGGTGTTGTTGTTGGGTGGGGCGACGATCCTGGCGGTGATGGTGCTGGCCAAGTTCGGCTATTCTCCGCTGGCCCTGTTTCGCGCCGCTGCGGCACAGTATGGCGACGCCGTCCTGGCACCCGGCAAGCAGGTGGCCAATCCGTGGGACGCGGTATCGTTAGGCATGGCCCTGATGTTCGGCACGGCGGGGCTGCCGCACATCCTCATGCGGTTCTACACCGTGCCCGACGCGAAGGCGGCGCGCACCTCGGTGTTTTATGCCACCGGCCTCATCGGGTTCTTCTACCTGATGACGTTCATCCTCGGATTTGGCGCCATGGTTCTCGTGGGCCCGGATGCCATTCGCGCCGTCGACAAGGGGGCCAACATGGCGGCCCCGTTGCTCGCCGAAACGCTGGGCGGGACGCCGTTCCTCGGGTTCATTGCCGCCGTGGCTTTTGCGACAATCCTCGCCGTTGTGGCGGGCCTGACCCTGTCCGGTGCCGCCGCGTTGTCGCATGACTTGTGGGTCAGCGTGGCCCGCAAGGGCGACGCGACGGCGCACGAGCAGCTGCGCGTCGCCCGCATCGCCACGGTGGCGTTAGGTATCGTGGCCGTGGCGCTGGGGATCACGTTCAAGGGCCAGAATGTCGCGTTCATGGTGTCGTTGGCGTTTGCGATCGCCGCGAGCGCCAATTTCCCGGCCTTGCTGCTGTCGATCTTCTGGCGGCGCGCCACGACGCAGGGGATCACGGCGTCGATGGCCGTGGGGACCGCGAGTACCCTGTTGTTGATCTGGTTGTCGCCGACGATCCAAGTCGACATCCTCCAACGGGAGGGGGCGTGGTTCGCGCTCAAGAACCCCGCGCTGGTCACAATCCCGCTCTCGTTTCTCACGGGGATCGTGGTGTCGTTGTTCACGAACGATCCGGCGGCCGTCAGCGGCTACGCCGAGGTAGAGCGACGCATGCATCTGGGTGAGCTACCCGGATGACGCTGACTGCCGCGGGCGTCGCCTGACGTTCGCGGTCGGGCGGTGGCGGCGCGAATCATCTGCTGTTCGGCCGGTTATTCTTGCTCTGACCTTCAGCTGACCACCCCTGACAGACCATGGTCAAGATCACACTCGACGGCGATGCGCTGCAGCTTGATGTGCAAGGCATGCACAAGTTCTGGGCCCTCAAGTCCACCTTGCGGATCCCCCTCGCGGACATCGTGAGCGTTCGTCGCGACCCCGAGCGCGCCAGCGGTCCGCACGGGCTTCGCTTCCCGGGCACGCACCTGCCCGGGGTCTACTTTGCCGGGACGGCGTACCAGTCGGATCGTCGGCCGGACTTCTGGACCGTGCATGATCCCGAGAAGGCGATCGTGATCCAGTGCCAGGACACCGCCGCGTATGACGAGATCATTGTGGAGGTCGAGCACCCGGATCACGACATCACGCTGATCACCCGCGCGCTGGCATCCCGGTGAAGGCGCGCACGTCGCGTTTGTGCCGACTACGGGTGGCTGTCGTTCATCCGGACGTGATCGATCCCGGCGCCGTGGCACCCCTGGCACGCCGTGCCGCGGCCAGCAATCCCGATTTGGGGTGAGCCGTCAGGCGCATAGTACGCCCAGAGCCATCCCCCGGTGCCTGCACTGGCTGACCCTCGCAGCTTGTACATGACGGCGTAGCGGTTCAACGCCCCACCGATGATGAGCTCCTTCACGATCAGGGAGCTGTCGGGAAAGCTCGCCCCCGCTCGCACCTTGCCGTTGGCATCCAGGAGGGTCGCGGCCCGCGCGTTGAACCGCGTGCGCAAACGCGCTTCCGCATGGCCGGATTGCACGGATCGCAGCAGGGTGTCCGGGCGATTCTTGTAGTACGACCAACCGGTCGAGGCACGAGCCAACGCGCTCAGCGCGGCGTCGGTGATGTCGGTGGACCCGCTCGGCGGTGTCACGCCGCCCATGTCGTCGTCCGAGCCGCTGCACGCGATGACGAGCAAGAGGGCGGGGATGGCAAGGAGTTTGGTCATCTGTGGTCGGAGGTCAAACGGGCGACGTTAGGCGCCACGATGGTCATGAGAGGGGAAGGGCATTGGCCGGGGTCGGGCGCGCTTCCCATGCGTTCCGATCGGCGGCGAGATCAAGGATGAAGGTCGAGCCGGCCCCTTCGGTGCTCGTGGCGTCCACCCGCGCGCGCTGGGTGTGTGCCAGCGTCCGGGCAATCGCCAGGCCCAGCCCCGCGCCGCCATGCTGCCGACTGCGAGATGCCTCGACTCGATAGAAGCGATCGAACACGCGCGGCAGGTGCTCGGCCGAGATGCCGGATCCCGAGTCGCGCACCTCGGCAATCACCGAGGCGGCCGCGCGGCGCACGGCCACCACGATGTGCCCGGACGGGGTGTGACGGGCCGCGTTGGAGACGAAGTTCAGCAGGATCTGGCGCGTGTAGGCCGGATCTCCGTGGGCGGTGATGGCCGTCGGATGGTCCGTGGTGACGGCCACGGGTTTGTCGACACACATCACGCCGCCCAACTCGGCGACCTCGTCGGCGATGACTCCGAGGTCGAAGTCGCGCACGCGCGGGGTCAGTTCCCGCGAGTCCCCACGGGCGATGAGCAACAGCCCCTCGATCAGCTGGCACGCTTGGTCAACGGAGGTGCCGATGGCGCCTAACGACTCGCGCAGTTCCTCGGGAGTGCGGCGTTCGTCGAGGGCCCACTGAGCCTGGGCGCGCAGGTGCGTGAGCGGGGTGCGCAACTCATGGCTCACGTCTGCGGTGAACTGGGTCAGGGCCTGGTGCGCCCCCTCGACGCGGGCGACCAATTCGTTGATCGCATGGCCGACCCCGGTCAGTTCCTCGATCCCCGTCGGCGCGGTGACCCGGCGACTCAGCTCCGTCGGGCGGATCCCGTGCGTTTCCTCCACCAGGGTGTGCAAGGGACGCAGCGTGACTGCGGTGGAGGCGCGGACCGCGCGGTGGGCCGCCCAGGCAACGATGGGAAGCAGCAAGAGGCTCAGCGCCACCAGTCCGCCCAACGCGAGCACCATCGGCCATCGACTGGCACTTACGTACAGGTCAAAGTCGCCAGCCGCACGGTGGTAGAGTAGCGGCCATCCCCGACCGGTGACCGAGGAGACCATCTCCCGGCGCACGGCGTCGGGCGAGCTCGCCTGTCCCGCTTGCTCGATGAGCTTGGCGGGCATCCCCGGCGAGAGATAGTACACTTTCGGCATGCCGTCGTTGGAGTCGACGGTGCGCAGGATGACAAACCGCGCGTCATTGCCAACGCCCAGCAGCGCCGAGGTGAGCATGTCGGGGGCGACCGTCGTGCGCTCGCCCCCCGGGTCCGCGTACATCCCCAGCAATGACTCGATGACGTCCGCCGAGCGTCCGAGCGCGTGACGAGCCAGCACCTCGCTCAGCACGGCAAAGCCGAGCAGCGTCGCGGCGGAGTACCACAGCAGCGTGCGCACCGTCAACTGGCGGAGCCGCGCTACCAGTGCATCCGCCAGGGATCGTTCGACCGTCATGGCACCTCCAGGCGATATCCGACCCCACGCACGGTCACGATCTCCGGTGCGTCACCGTCGCCGGCCAATTTGCGCCGCAGGTACGTGATGTATTGGTCCACCACGTTGGTCTGGGGGTCAAACTGGTAGTTCCAGACGGCTTCGGCGATTCGCGAGCGCGACAAGGTGCGCCCCGCGTTGAGCATCAGGAACTCAAGCAGGGCAAACTCGCGTGGAGACAGGTCAATGGCCTGCGACGCGAGGGAGACGCGGCGCGCGAGCTGGTGGAGGGTGAGGGGCCCGACCCGCAGGACCGGTTCGGCGCCGCCAAGCCGGGCGCGCCGCACGAGGGCCTGGATGCGCGCCAGCAGTTCCGCCAGATCGAAGGGCTTGGCGAGATAGTCATCCGCGCCGCTTTCCAGGCCGCGGACCCGATGCGCCAACTCGGCACGGGCGGTCAACATCAAGATGGGCGTCAGCACGCCGGCCGCTCGCAACGTGGTGAGCACATCAAACCCATCGCGCTCCGGCAACATCACGTCGAGCACGATGCAATCGTACGACTTCGAGGCGGCGGCCTCGAGCGCTGCTGCGCCCGAAGCCGCTTCCTCGACCGTCACCCCCTCCTCGCGCAGCGCCTTGCGCAGGAATTGCCGGAGGTGCTTGTCATCCTCGACGATCAGGACGTGTGTCACGACGCAATATGCGGGGGGAGGGAACCGGGGTCAGGTCGTGCCACCGGCACGCTGGATCGTGATCATGGCGACCGGGCCCTGCCAGCCATGCTCGGCGGGAACAAGGTCGCGCTCCCCATGGAATCCGGGGTGCATCCGGATGGTTCGCGACTCCGCACGGCGACCACCGCCGCCGACAAATCCGCCCACCGGTCCAATGCCGAAGCATGGAGGTACAATGTCGCCCTGCGCTTCCGTGTTCCGTTCCGTGCCCGCGTCGTATCCGTACGCATACACGGTCACCGGTTGGTCATCGTTCGGCAGCGCGACTCCGTTCAGCCCGGCGAACCCGTCATTGCTGCAGATCAGCATCGTGGCGAGCGACAGGAGGCGATGCTCGCGGTCCGCCGTGATCGTGGCCTGGACGGTGTTCGGCCCCGGGCCGCCGATGCGGTGGGCCGGGGCGCCCGTGGTCACCACATCAAAGACGCCGCGGGCGCCCGTCAACATCGTGGCCGCGACGGCCGGATTTCCATCTTCGGCGATCGCCTGGATCCCGGCCGACGCCGCAGCGCCCATCGAGAACAGCGACACGCGCCGCACATGCGTGACCAGCACCGCGGGGGACAACGGCTGGCCTGTCGTCATGTTGGTGATCGTGACGTCGAACGATTCGGTGCTGGCCAGACGGTTCGCACTGGCCTCGCTCGGCGCGAGTGCGGTGGGCTGGTCGGTCCCGCACGCGACAACCGCGGCAGAGACGAGGAACGGGGTAATGCGACGGAACATCGGTGAACTCCTGTCGGGGTGAGTGCTGCAGTGACAGGGTCAACCTGTGGCGCTACGTCGCAGCATTGCGCTGTATGTGAAGACTCACACGCAGCGCTCATGGACGCCTACGCGCCCGGTCCGTCGAACACCTTCTCGATAGGCAGGCCAACCAGCCGAGCAATGCGGAAGGCGAGCGACAAGCTGGGTTCGTAGCGCTCGGTCTCGATCGAGTTCACCGTCTGCCGCGACACCCCCAGGCGCTCGGCCAGCTCGGCCTGGGACCAGCCGCGCTCCGCGCGCAATTCCCGCAGTCGCGTCTTCATTGGTCGCGATACCGCCGCATGGCGAGCGCCAGGCCGATCGAGTACGCAAGGATCAGGAAGGGCCAGATATGGCGAAAGCCCCAATTCCGCGGGTCCAGGGGTCGGGCGACCTCAACCAGGCCGAGGGTCATCAGGAACACGAGCGTCACCGGAAAGGCCACGGTGAGTGCCTCGAACTGGATCTGTCGATGCATCTCGTCCATGCGACGAATCTCACGGATGAGGCCAAGGAGCATCAGGAGGAAGAAGGGGAGCGGGAGGAGGGCCACCGCGATCCGCGCGGCTCCGGCGGGTCCGCCGGGATTTCCCTCCAGCCAGACCCGCACGGCGAAATAGGAGGTGGCCCAGAGTGGGAATCCCCAGAGGAGGGAGGGGTGCAGGGTCCGGAGTGGTCGACGATCGCTCATGGCGGGGTTGGCAGGCACGAGGTCAGAGTAAAGCAAGCTTGACATAATGTCAAGTATGCTTGTCGCCACCAAAGTGTGGCGCGAGAGGAGGCGGGGTAACGACGGGGCGGGTTATGTTCACGCCCATGTCACTCGCGAACGAGAAGATTCCCTACCTCCCGGAGCGCATTCAGGGGCTCGGGACGATCGCCACCAACTTGTCGTGGAGCTGGAGCCGGAATTCCCGACGCCTGTTCAGCCTGCTGGATGAGTCCCTGTGGCACCTGACGCGGCACAATCCGATCGCGACGCTCCGCCGCGTGGACCCGAGTCGACTGAGCGCGTGCTCGCGCGACCCGCAGTTTCTGGACCTGTACGACCGTGTCATCGACGACGTGCAACGCGAGGCCTCGTTCGCGGACACCTGGTTCCACGACCAGTTCCAGGACTTGCGCGGGCAGACCATTGCGTACTTCTGCGCGGAGTTTGGCCTCCACAGTTCAGTGCCGATCTATTCCGGCGGCCTTGGCGTCCTTGCCGGTGACCATTGCAAGTCGTCGAGCGACCTTGGGGTGCCGCTGGTCGGGATCGGGCTCTACTACCAGAAGGGGTACTTCGACCAGAAGCTCAACCTCGACGGGCTGCAGGAGGACAGCGACGAGCACTTCGATGTCCAGAACACGCCCCTCGAACGCTTGTACGGCCCGGGACGCGAGCCGTGGCTGGCCGTGGTCCGCAGCTTCGGCCGCAACATCCATGTAGGCGCGTGGCGGATGCTCGTGGGGCGTGTCCCCGTGTACCTGCTGGACACCGACCTCGCGCAGAACGACCCGGTCGACCGCGACCTCACCGCCAAGCTGTACACCGGCGGTCCCGACATGCGGTTGCGCCAGGAGTGGATCCTTGGCGTGGGGGGCGTGCGGGTGCTGCGCGCGGTTGGGGTTTCACCGGCGGCGTGGCATGCCAACGAGGGACATGCGGCGTTCATGCTGGTGGAGCGGTTGCGCGAGTTGTGCACCACCGGCGTCGCCTTCGACGAGGCGGTGCGACAGGTCCGCGCGACGAGTGTCTTCACGACCCATACGCCCGTGCCGGCCGGGCACGATGCCTTTGACTTCGGCAAGTTGGAGCAGTGCACGGGCCCGGTGTGGGAAGAGCTTGGGGTGGACAAGGAGGTGTTCCACCAGATCGGCAAGCACCCGACCGAGAATCGCCTGCAGTTCCAGATGACCGTGTGCGCGTTGCGCTTGTCCCGGTTTGTCAATGGCGTGGCGCGCAAGCACGGCGAGGTGTCGCGCTCCATCTGGGCGCCCCTCTGGCCCGATCGCGAGGCGACGAAGGTCCCCATCGGGCACGTGACCAACGGCGTCCACAAGGCGACGTGGATGGCGCGCGAGCTGATGGACCTCTTCGATCGCGAACTGGGCCACGAGTGGGCACAGCATGTGGGCGAGGCGGCCTTCTGGGAGCGGGTGCTCGATATCGACGATGAGCAGCTGTGGCGCGTGCACGTGGGGCTGCAGACCGGGTTGATGGACTTCATCCGGGAGGAGGCCCGTCGCCGGTGGGCCAGGCACTGGAAGGAGGCGTCGCACGTCGTCGGGGCGGGGACGTTGCTCAACCCCAACGCGCTCACGATCGGCTTCGCCCGTCGGTTTGCCACCTACAAGCGGGCCAACCTGATCTTCAAGGACGCCGAGCGGCTGCGACGCCTGCTGGTGGATCCCGCGCGCCCCGTGCAGATCATCTTCGCGGGGAAGGCGCATCCCGCGGACCTGCCGGGAAAGGAAGTGCTCAAGTCGGTCTACGCCTTCACGCGTGACTCCGGCTTCGAGGGACGCGTGGCCTTCATCGAGGACTACGACCTGCACCTGGCGCATCGCCTGGTCCAGGGGGTGGACCTCTGGCTCAACCTGCCACGGGTCCCGCTGGAGGCGAGCGGCACCAGTGGGATGAAGGCCGCCCTGAACGGGGTGCCCCAACTCTCCACCCTGGACGGCTGGTGGCATGAGGGGTACGACGGACTCAATGGGTGGGCGATTCCCCCGGCCTCGTCACGGGCGACCCCTGATGACTGGGACGCGGACCACCTCTATCGTCTCCTCGAGGAACAGGTGGTACCGCTCTACTACACGCGCGATGAACGCGGCATTCCCCGGGCGTGGATCCAGAAGATGAAGCACGCGATTCGGGTGGCCGGGCAGCAGTTCACCTCGCGGCGCATGTTGCAGAACTACGCCCGGCAGTACTATGCCCCCGCGATGCGTGGGACGACCCAACCGGACGATCCACCAACGGCGTAACGCAGGGGGAGCCATGGCAGTACGCAAGCGGAGCACCGCAGCCGCAGGGTCGACGCCACGCAAGTCGCGGGCGAAGGTGGCGCCCATCGCTCCGGTCGAGCAGCAGCGGCCGTACCCGTTGATGACTCCGGCCGGCGAGCCGGTGCGGGTCGTGCATGTGGCGGCGGAACTCGCCCCGTTCGCCCGCACGGGCGGGTTGGGGGAAGCAGTCGCCAATCTGGCCCTGGAGCAGGTGAAGGCGGGGCTCAAGGTGGCCGTGATCATGCCCCTGTACCCCCAGGTCCGCACGGTGGTGAGTGACTTCGTCCGTGTGGGAGACCCCTTCCCGGTCGTGGTGGGATCGCGCACGGAAGAGGTGCACCTCTGCGAGTCGCAATCGCTGCGCTCGCGCGAGGGTGAGGGCAAGCCGCGCGTGTACTTCGTGGCGAACGCGCACTTCTTTGATCGTGAGGGGATCTACGGCGACGCCGGCGGCGACTACCCGGACAGCGCGGAACGCTGGGGGTTCTTCGCGCTCGCCGCCCTCAACGCGCTGCCGCGCACCGCGGACGCGCCGGTGATGATGCACGCCCACGACTGGCACGCCGCGCTGGCGCCGGCCTACCTGCGCGCGTACGACATGGGGCGGCCGTTCTACCGGAAGACGTTCAGCACGCTCACGGTGCACAACGCGGGGTACCAGGGGCACTTCCCCGCCGAGACCCTGGGGAAGGTCGGGCTGCCGTGGGAGTTCTTCAACCACCACATGTTCGAGTGGCACGGGCGGATGAACCTCCTCAAGGGGGGGATCGCCTGCGCCGACGTGGTCACGACGGTGAGCCCCACGCATGCGCACGAACTGCGTACGGCCGCCGGCGGCTTCGGGCTCCACGAGCACTTCATCGCCATGCGCGAGCGCTTCGTGGGCGTGCTCAACGGGATCGACAACGCCGACTGGGACCCGGCCACGGACAAGTTCATTGCCGCTACCTACTCGATGACCGCGCTGGCGAACAAGCGCAAGTGCAAGGCGGCCCTGCAGAACATCTTTGGTCTCCCGCAAAAGCCCGGGACACCCATCATCGGTATGTCGGCCCGCATGGTCGCGCAGAAGGGGCTCGACCTGATCCTCGGCTCGCCGGCGTTCCTGTCGCTCGATGCGCAGTTCATCTTTCTGGGGCAGGGCGAAAAGCGCTACATCGACATCTTGCGTGAGTTGGCCAACTACGCGCCGGGTCGCATTGGCGTGCAATCCAACTTCACGGTGGAGCAGGAACATCGCCTGCTCGCCGGTGCCGACATGATCGTGATGCCGTCGCAGTACGAGCCGTGCGGCCTCACGCAGATGCGGGCGCAGCGCTACGGAACCCTGCCCGTCGCTCGCAAGGTCGGCGGGCTCGCCGACACGATCGACGACAACGTCACCGGCTTCCTGTTCGACGAGTACACCGCGCAGGCGTTCCAGAATGCCTGCGCCCGGGCCATCGACCACTACCGCTACCCGCAGGTGTGGACGGCGATGGTGCGCGAGGCGATGAGCCGCGACTTCGGCTGGCACAAGTCGGAGCGGCGGTACCGGGAGCTGTACGGCCGAGCGATCGCGAGTCCGAGGTGGCGAAGGTGAGACAGGCACTGATGCAGCACGGGCAGCACGGTACCAGGGCAGCACGAGACGCGTTCCGCGCGTACCGCTCGTGCTTCGCTCTTGCCGTTGAACGCCTGTGAGGCAGACCGACTTTGTCCTCATGCTGCACAGCCACCTGCCGTACGTGCTCAACCACGGCCGGTGGCCCCACGGCAGTGACTGGATCTGCGAAGCTGCGATCGAGACGTACCTGCCGCTCCTCGAGAAGCTCAGGGCACTCGACGCTGCCAACATCGCAGCTCCGGTGACGATCGGCTTCACGCCGATCCTGGCGAACATGCTTGAGCATCCGACATTCGCCACCGAGTTGGAGGCGTTCTTCGCCCAGCGCTTCACCTTCTGCGACGAGGCCCCCGACTCGATGCGCGGCACGCCTGACGAGTCGATGCTCCCGCTCGTGGCTTACTGGCGGTCACGGCTGGAGCGCCTGCACCAGCTCTGGCGCGCCATCAACGGCGACATCCTCGGCGAGTTCCGCGCCCTGCAGGAGCGCGAGCGGCTGGAGATCACCAGCTCGGCCGCCACGCATGGGTTCCTCCCCTTGTTGGGTCGCGACGCCTCCATCCACCTGCAGCTCGCCCTTGGTCGCAGCGAGCACCGGCGCATCTTCGGGCGCGACCCCGAGGGGTGTTGGGTGCCGGAATGTGCGTACCGCGGCGCCGGGCACTGGGAGCCACTCCCTGGCGCCCCCGGGGCGGGGCCACGCCGTGGCACCGAGGAGTTCCTCGCCGACGCCGACTATCGCTACTTCTATGTGGACTCGCACATGGCGCGGGCCGGTGCCCCGTTAGGCGTCTACGGGGCGCTCTTTGGCGGTGAGCCCGAGCGGGTGGTCGCCGGGGCGGCATCGCCGGAGACCGGGGACTACTCGCCCTACCAGGCATATCGCGTGACCGATGCCCTGGATGCCCGGGAGGTGGCGGCCTTTGTGCGCGACCCGCGCACCTCCCAGCGCGTGTGGAACCGGCACGGGGGGTATCCCGGCGATGGCGCGTACCTCGAGTTCCACAAGATCCGCTGGCCGGGGGGCCTGCGGTTGTGGCGCGTGACCTCGCGCACGTCCGACCTGGGAGACAAACAGCCGTATGCACCCGAGGAGGCTCGGGCGCGGTCGCACGAACACGCCAACGACTTCGCGCAGTTGCTCGTGCGACTCCACCATGGACGGGCCGCGGCGGAGGGCGCCGTCGTCGTGGCACCGTTCGACACGGAGCTGCTGGGCCACTGGTGGTTTGAGGGACCCGACTTCATGGGCGACCTCTATGCGGCGTTGCCGCACCACCCGGAGGTGCGCGCCACGACGGCGGGGGAACACCTCGATCGCCATGGGGCGCCCGTCGCCCTCCAGCTGGCCGATGGCTCCTGGGGAAAGAACGGGACCTGGGAAATGTGGATGAACGATCAGGTCGCCTTCACCTGGCCGGTGATCTGGGAAATCGAGGGCCGCTTCTGGGATGCCGCGCCCGCAGCGATCGAACGACCGGACCTGCACCCGATCCTCGAGCAGGCCGCACGGTCGATGCTGCTGCTCCAGTCTTCGGACTGGCAGTTCATCATCAGCACCGGGGAGGTCGAGGATTACGCCGTGAAGCGGTTCAATGGCCATGCCGACGATTGCCGCGAGTTGCTGCAGGCCCTCGAGGCCGGGATCGGTGGGGGCGACGTGTCGCCCGCGGTCGCCCGCGCGCGCGAGCTTCAGGCGCGCGATGACATCTTCCGCGAGATCCTGCCGAGTATTGAGCTGGCTATGGAGCGCGCCGCCAGGTGACCACGGGGTCGCATCGGGCGGAGCGGCGGCACCTTGTCATCCACGCCCATTTCTACCAGCCGCCGCGTGAAGACGCCGACTTCGATGAGGTCGAGGCCGAGCCGAGCGCGGCGCCGTTCCACGACTGGAACGAACGCATTGAACGAGAATGTTATCGGGCGGTGGTCGCCGCGCGCGTCCATGGCGCCGACGGACGGATCGCCGGGATCGTCAACCTCCTGGAGTGGATCTCGTTCAACGTGGGCCCCACGTTATTCGAGTGGCTCGTCCGTCACGCGCCGGACACTGCGCGACGCATGGTCGAGGCGGATCGGGCAAGCGCCGCACGGCTCGGACATGGCAATGCCATCGCCCACCCCTACCATCACGTGATCCTTCCCCTCGCCTCGCGCCGTGACAAGGTCACCGAGGTGCGGTGGGGTATGATTGACTTTCGGCGTCGGTTCGGGCGCGAACCCGAGGGAATGTGGCTCCCCGAAACCGCGGTCGACGATGAGACCCTCGATGTCCTCGCGCAGGAGGGCATTCGCTTCACGATCCTGGCCCCGCATCAGGTGGTAGGGGCAGCACCCAACGGCCATGCGGGTCGCTATGTCACGGCCAACGGCCGTGAGATCGCACTGTTCCCCTACCACGGGGACATCTCGCATGGCATCGCCTTCGGCGGGCTCGTGCGAAACGCCGATCATTGGCTCGATGCGCTGTGGGGGGTCAAGGCCTCGCGTCGCCGTACTCCCGTGGCGTCCGACGTCGCGACCCACGAGCCGCCACACCCCTTGCTGGTGAGTGCCGCCACCGACGGCGAGACCTACGGCCATCACCACAAGTTCGCCGAGCTGGCCCTGGCCCGCGTGCTGGAACGGAGTCGCGTCAAGGGAGGGCACCTCGACAACTTCGCGTCCTTCCTCGCCCATCATCCGGCGCGCCACCACGTGACGCTCGTTGCTCCCAGTAGTTGGAGTTGCTCCCACGGCATCGAGCGCTGGCGGTCCGACTGTGGCTGCCGCATGGACGCACAGGCCGCGCCAAGCCAGGCATGGCGGGCACCCCTGCGTGACGGGCTCGAGACGTTAGGCGCTGCCCTGGCCATGCAGTTTGAGGAGGAAGGCAGGCGCTGGTTTGCCGCTGACCCGTGGGCGGTGCGCGATGCGTATGGCGAGGTCGTCGGGAGCACCGAATGGCCGCAACGCAGCACCTGGCTGCAGGAACGACTGGCCACCAACGTCCCCGATCCCGCCGAGGCGCACACGCGGCCGTTCCAGCTCCTCGAGATGGCGCGCGACGCGCTGCGCATGTTCACCTCCTGTGCGTGGTTCTTCGACGACATCGGGGGAATCGAGCCGCGCCAGGTGCTGCGATACGCGGCGCGTGCCATCGCCCTCTCGGGACGCGCACATGAACTGGAGCCCACGTTCCGCGCGACCCTGGCACAAGCGGCCAGCAACGATCCCGCCGTGGGAAACGGACTCCGGGTCTTTGCGACCCTGTCGCCCCCGCACGCCGCCGCCGCGCGGTTCGCGGCCGCCATCGGGGCCCTGGCGTCCCAGGGCGTCTTGCCCGTCGAACCGCTACTGGGTCAGTGCACCGACGATGGGTCGATCCCGGCATTCGACGCGACGGCTGGCGCCGGCCGGGTCAGCGTCACCGATCTGCGGTTGTTGCGGGTCGAGGCGTTTCGAGTGGAGGTGGGGCGCGACGACGGGAACGAACTCGGCTGCACCGTGACACCCGTCGCCCCCAACGGGGAAGTTCGAGGCGTGTCAGCGACGATCGCGCTCTCCGAATTTCCCGAGCGACTCCGGCTGCGCGTAAGACAGGCGCGCCGCGATGCCCTGCTCGGCCTCTGCCTGACCGAGTCGGAGCTCGCCGATCTTGCGACTGGTCGGTCGACGCTCCGGGAGTTGGCGGGCGCGGCCCTGATCAGGGAAGTCCGCCGTCTGGCGGAGGGGGGCGATTCCGCCGTCGACCCCAGTCGCGTGGAGTCGGCCCTCGACCTGTTCGAGCAGCTCGAATCGCACATCCCGTTTGACGCCCAGACCGCCTTCTGGGATCGCTGGTCCACGGGCTCGACGTCCCAGCGCGCCGCATTGCAGGGCATCGCCCGACGCCTGGGCTTTACCGGCGACTAGATACACAGGGGAGACGCCCACCCGACTTGCGCCGAGCGTCAGGGGAGCGTACCAGTGGGTTGCCGTCTGCCGCTCGCCGAATCGTCACATGCCCTTTGTCATCTTCGCTGCACCCATGATTTCGGACAACGCGTTCCGCATGATTGATGCGGTCGCGTCGCACCCGGACGTCTCCCTTGGCGTGATCACGCACGATGAAGCCGGCGCGCTGCGGCATCTCTCGGATCGTGCTGCCCACTGGCGGGTCACCAACATCCTCGATGCGCAACAGCTGGCGTGGGCGGCCCGTGAACTGCAGCAGCGCAACGGGCCCATCCACCGCTTGTTCGGTGCGTTGGAGCAGTTGCAGGAGCCGCTCGCCCAGGTGCGAGAGTGGCTGGGGGTGCCGGGGGTTTCGCTGGAGGTCGCGACCAACTTCCGAGACAAGGCGCGCATGAAATCGTTGCTGCGCGCGGCCGGCCTTCCCTGTGCGCGGCACTGCCTCGCGACCTCGATGGCGGAGGCGCTGGCCTTCGGCAGGAGTTCGGGTTTTCCGATGGTGGTCAAGCCGCCCGCCGGTGCCGGCGCCATATCGACCTACCGGGTGGAATCCGAGGAGCAGTTGCAACGGGCACTGACGCCACAGCCCCCCACGGCGGCGCGTCCGGTGTTGCTCGAGGAGTTTGTCGTCGGTGACGAGCACTCCTTCGAGACCGTGACCATCAACGGGACGCACGTCTGGCATTCGCTCACGCACTATCACCCCACACCGCTGGCGGTCATCGAAAATCCATGGATCCAGTGGGCGGTGGTGTTGCCCCGCGAGGTGGATGGCGCGCCCTACGATGACATTCGCACGGCGGCGCGACGGGCCCTCGACGTCCTCGGGATGACGACGGGGATCTCGCACATGGAGTGGTTTCGTCGCCCGGACGGCACCATCGCGATCTCGGAAGTGGCGGCGCGTCCCCCGGGCGCGCAGATCACCACCTTGATGTCGAAGGCGAATGATTTTGACCTGCTCAAGGAGTGGACGCGCGCGATGATCTTTGGCGAGTTTCAGGTACCCGAACGACGCTATGCCGTTGGCGCTGCATTCCTGCGTGGGCAGGGGCGCGGCCGGATCGTGAAGGTGAGTGGGGTCGAAGAAGTGCAGCGTACCGTCGGGAATCTGGTCGTCGATTTTCGCATGCCCCAGGTGGGCGCCACGCCGTCCCCTTCATATGAGGGAGACGGTTACATCATGGTGCGGCATGCCGAGACGCGTCGGGTCGAGGAAGCGGTCATGAAGATCATCTCCACCATTCGCGTTGAACTCGGCTAACATGAACCGCCGGGACGACGCGCGAGCAACACGAGGCCGCCGAAACCGGAACGCTCACCCGTGCTTCACGTGCTGCCCGGGCTGCCCGTGCCCCTCGTACTTCACGCCCTTGCCCTTCTGCTGAGAGTGAACCTGCGATGAACGTCATCATGCTCGCCCCCGGGTATCCCGGCGAAATGCCGTACTTCTGCCGCGGCTTGTCGTTGCATGGCGCGAAGGTCTACGGCGTGTCCGACGTGCCGGAGAAGGACCTTCCCGCGTTGACGCGCGAACACCTGTCCGGGTACTTGCGCGTGCCCAACTTCACCGATGAGGACGCAGTGGTGCAGCAGATCATCGCTGGGGTCGGCAACCACACGATAGACCGCGTCGTCTGCCTGTGGGAGCCCGGCGTGGTGCTCGCTGCAAGAATTCGCGAGGCGTTAGGCATTCCCGGCATGGGAGTGGAGCAGGCGAATACCTTCCGCAACAAGGACCTGATGAAGCAGGTCGTGACCCGGGCGGGCATACGCACGGCGCGTCACGCGGCCGCCACCTCGATCGCCAGCGTCAAGGCGGCAGCCGAACAGATCGGCTTTCCGGTCATCGTCAAGCCGATCTCCGGTGCCGGTTCGATGGACACCATTCGCGCCGGCTCCATGGCCGAGTTGGACGCCGCGCTCGCGCGGGTGACGAGCTACGACGAGGTCAACGTCGAGGAGTTCATCGAGGGCGATGAGTACACCTACGATACGATCTGCATCGACGGGCAGATTGTGTACGAGAACGTGTGTTACTACCGCCCCAACCCGCTGGCCGCGCGGAGCACCGAGTGGATCTCGCCGCAGACCATCGCGCTGCGGGACCTCACCACGCCCATCGTGCGGCAGGGCGTCGCCCTGGGCCACGAGGTATTGAAGGCGATGGACTTCAAGACCGGTTTCACCCATATGGAGTGGTTCTACACCCCAAAGGGAGAAGCCATCTTTGGGGAAATTGCCGCCCGGCCTCCCGGTGCGCATACCGTCGACCTGATGAACTTCGTGAGCGACGTGGACCTGTTCACGGGGTACGCCGAGGCGGAACTGAAGGGCACGTTCTCCGTGTCGACGGAGCGGAAGTACAACGTGGCCAACATCTTCAAGCGCGCGCAGGGCCAGGGTCGGATCCGTCGCATCGAGGGACTGCAGCGACTCCTTGAGCGCTACGGGGAACATGTCGTGCACATGGACCTGCTGCCGATCGGTGCCGAGCGACGCAACTGGATCTTGACCCTGGTGTCGGACGGATACGTCGTCGTGCGACATCCGGAGCAGCAGGCGTGCTTTGACATCGCCGACGCGGTTGGAACCGACCTGCAGTTGTACGCCGGTTGAGCGAGCCAAGCCTCCAGCCCACGCCCTCGCGCGCAGCGCCCAGCACCCGCCAGCAGCAACCAGCAACCAGCGGTTCTTTGCCCCTCTCCCGCAACTTCATCGAGAAATGGATCACTCGCCGGCGCCAGGCGCCGGGGACGCTGGAGATCCTGCCCGAGGTGTCCGCACCGCAACTCGGAAACCGGCGCGACATTCTCGTGTACACGCCAGCATCGTATCACCGCACGGAACGTCGGTACCCCGTGATCTACATGCAGGACGGCCAGAACCTGTTCGACCCACGGACGAGTTTCGCTGGTGAATGGGGGGTCGACCGGGCCATGGCGCGCGCCCCGCGGAAGGGGCGGCGGGCGATCATCGTGGGGATCCCCAACATGGGGGTGGACCGGATGAAGGAGTATTCGCCCTGGCATGATCCCCGACATGGGGGCGGCGGGGGCGACGCCTATGTCGACTTCATCGTGCACACACTGAAGCCGTTGATCGACGCGCGGTATCGGACCGCACCGGACCGGGAGTCCACCGGGATTGTCGGGTCTTCCCTGGGCGCCCTCATCGCGCTGTATGGCTTCTTCCGCGCCCCGGCTAGCTTTGGGTTCGTCGGGGCGATGAGCCCGGCGTTCTGGTTTGCGGACGGGGGGATCTTCCCCTTTGTGCAGGACGCGGCCAACGTTGCCGGACGGGTCTACCTCGATGTCGGGATGCGCGAGGGACCTGGCACGCTGGCAAATGCGAGGAGCATGCGCGACCTGCTGACGGCCAAGGGCTATCCCCTCGGCGACACGCTGTCGTACGTCGAAGATCCGCAGGGGGTGCATAACGAGGCCGCCTGGGGACGTCGCATTCGTCATGCCCTGCCGTTCCTGCTCACGCCGCCGGTGGGGGCCCGCCGGTGAGCACGCGGATGTTTGGCCGCCACGAGGTGTGGCACAGCCCGGCGGTGGGGCGCGCGATGCACGTCCGCTGGTTCGGGGACGCGGGCGCGCGCGTCCTGGCCTTCCCGACGACGATGGGCAACCACAACGAGTGGCCCAATCGCTACATGCCGGATGTGCTGCGCGACCAGATCGAGCGCGGCTGGTTGCAGCTCTGGTGCCTGGACCACAACCACGACGTTAGCTGGTACGACAAGACGGTGTCGCCGGCCCAGCGCGGTGCGCGTCACCTGCAGTACGACGCATACATCCGCGATGAGCTGCTCCCCTTCACGCAGCATGTGAACCCGAATGGGTTTGTCATCGCGACGGGAGCAAGCTTCGGGGCCTTTCATGCGATGAGCATCGGGCTGCGAAACCCGCACCTGTTTCACCGCATCATCGGGATGAGCGGGATGTACGACATCGCGGGGATGACCGGCGGTTACGGTGACGGCTCGGTGTATGCGTCCAACCCGATGGCGTTCATGCGCCATGAGCACGATCCGTCGCGGCTCGCGGCCTTTCGACGCCAGGACATCATCATCGCGACGGGTCGTGGGGATCCCAACTTTCAGGAGAACCAGGCGTTTTCCGGCCTCTTGTGGGAGCGCGGGATCGGCAACGCGTTTCGCGTTTGGGACGGCCATGCCCATGACTGGCCGTATTGGGAGCGCATGATCGTGCAGTACGTCGGTGGGCACGACTGAAGGCGACGGGCGAGGCGACGGACGCAGTTCAGCGGAAGCAAGCAGTCACTCTGGCACAGGTGAGCACCACATGGTCAAGCGAATTGGTCTCGTCGTCGGGCGCGAATGGAGCTGGCCCCCGGCATTCATCGAGGAAGTCAACAAACGGAATGCAGGTGTGGTTGCCGAGTTTGCCGTAATGGGAGGCGACGCACACGACGGGCCCGTCCCGTACGACGTGCTGATCGATCGCATCTCGCACGAGGTCCCGATGTACCGCTCCTACCTCAAGAAGGCGGTCCTCGAGGGGCGCACGGTCGTCAACAATCCGTTCATGTGGACGGCCGACGACAAGTTCTTCGGCGCCGCGCTGGCCGCACGACTTGGCGTGGTCTCGCCGAAGACGATCCTCCTGCCCAACAAGGACTATGTCGAGGGGATCGTCCCCGGCGAGTCATTGCGGAACCTGCGCTTTCCGCTCGACTGGCAGGGGATCGCCAATGAGGTCGGCCTGCCGTGCATCCTCAAGGATGCCCACGGGGGGGGCTGGAAGGAGGTGTATGTCTGCCACACCCTCGAGGAGCTGATCCGGAACTACGACGAGTCGGGTCGCTTGACGATGATCGTGCAGGAGATGGTGCAGTGGGACCAGTTCGTCCGCTGCCTCTGTTTGGGCCAGGAGGATGTGCTGGTGATGCAGTACGATCCCAAAGCGCGCAAGTATATCGTGGACGACGACTACCTCACGCCCGCGCTGCGCGATCGCGTGGTGCGCGACTGCCGTACGTTGTGCGGCGCCCTCGGGTACGACATGAACTCCCTCGAGTTCTGCATCAAGGATGGCGTGCCCTACGCGATCGACTTCATGAATTGCGCCCCGGACATGGACATTTACTCGCTGACGCCGGCGTACTTCGAATGGGCGGTGACGCACATGGCCGACATGGCGATCAAGCTGGCCAAGCAGCCACGGCGCACGGCCGTGGAAGCCAAGTGGAGCGCCCTCTTCACCGCCAGCCGATGACCATGAGACAACCAAGTGGACCGAGCCCACGTCGGGAAGAAGCGCCGCCGGCCGTGAGGGGCCGCCGTGAACGCGTGCGGCCATGGCCTCGCGTGCTCCTCGTGCTGCGCTGTATATGTCGTTAGTCGACCGTTGGCACGACTTGCTGGGTCCCGACGTCGCTGAGGACACGCACGCGCACATCGAGTCGGAGCTCACCCGGCGTGGGCTCGTGTTCGGAGGGCGCGCCCTGTGCACGGTCCTGCGTCCCCGCTTGATGACCCTGTCGCAGCTCGACGAGATGCAACGCCGTGTGGCCGCCATCCTGCGGCCGTGCACGAAGGCCTTCGTCCGTGCCCAGCAGGACGCCACCTTCCGTGCCCAGTTTGGGCTCCTGGACTGGGAAGAGCAGCTGTTCGCCACGCCCCTGCGATATCGGCATCCCAGCCCCACGTCGCGCCTCGACTTCTTCGACCAACCGTCGACTGGTGGCCTGGCACTCACTGAAAACAACGCGGAAACCCCTGCCGGGGCGGCGTATTGTGATGCGCTCGCCGAGACCTTTCTGGATACGCGGGTGCTCCGGGAGTTCGCGAAGGCGTTTGCCGTGTTCCCGATGCCTGCTCGGCAAGGCGTGGTTGGGGCCGTGTTGCAGGCCTGGCGCGAGTTCGAGGGCGGACGCCAAGCGCCGCGGATCGGGATCCTCGACTGGGACGACGTGCCAACCCGGACCGAGTTCGAGCTTTACCAGCAGCACTTCGCCACCCTGGGCCTCGAGGCAGTGATCGACGACCCACGCCGCTGCGAGTACCGCGACGGCAAGCTGTGGAGCCAGGGAAAGCCGATCGACCTCATCTACAAGCGCGTATTGATCGATGAGCTCGTGACGACCTGCGGGATCGATCATGACGTGGTGCGCGCTGTCCGCGATGGGGCCGTGTGCCTGGTCGATGGGTTCCACTGCAAGGTCCTGCACAAGAAGGCGTCGCTCGCCGTGCTGAGCGACGAGGCCAACGCGGCGATGTTCGACGACGCCGACCTCACGGCGATTCACCAGATGATCCCGTGGACGCGGGTCGTCGCGGAGCGCCACACGACCCATCGCGGCCGGTCCGTGGACCTCGTGCCGTTCATGCTCGCCGAGCGTGAGCGGCTCGTGCTCAAGCCCAATGATGACTACGGCGGCAAGGGGATCACCCTCGGCTGGACGGTAGATGCCACCGCGTGGGAAGCCGCGGTGACGGAGGCCCTCGCGGCGCCGTTCATCGTGCAGGAGCGCGTCGAGATCCCGAGCGAGCCTTATCCCAGCTGGGTGGATGGCCGCGTGGAGACCTATGATCGCAATTACGACACGGCGCCGTTCGTCACCAACGGTGCGACGATGGATGGGCTGCTGACGCGCCTCTCCACCGCCAAGCTGCTCAATGTCACCGCGGGTGGCGGCAGCACGGTTCCCACCTTTGTGGTCCATCCCAGGAGCTGAACCCGATGAAGAAGCCGTCGCTCACCATTGGGGTCGAAGAGGAGTACCAGATCATCGACCCGGAGACACGGGCCCTCACCTCGTACATCACGCAGATCCTGGAGGCCGATCACCTCATCCTGGGCCAGGTCAAGCCGGAACTGCACCAGAGCATCGTCGAGGTGGGCACCACGGTCTGTCGGACGCCACAGGAGGTCAAGGCCCAGCTCATTGAGCTGCGCCGCGGCGTGATGGAGCTGGCCGGGCGCAAGGGGCTCAAGATCGCGGCGGCGGGGACGCACCCGTTCTCCCACTGGGCCGACCAGGAGATTACGCAGCTCGACCGGTACGTCGGCACCAAGGAGGCGATGCAGCAGCTCGCGCAACAGCTGCTCATCTTCGGCACGCACGTGCACATCGGGATCGAGGACAAGGACTTCCTGATCGACGCCTGCAACGTGTCGCGGTACTTCCTGCCGCACATCCTGTGCTTGTCCACCAGCTCACCGTTCTGGATCGGACGACTCACCGGGCTCAAGTCGTATCGCAGCGCGGTCTTTCGCGCCTTTCCGCGCACGGGGGTGCCGCGGTTCATCCCGTCGTGGATCGACTACGAGCACTACCTCGAAACGCTCGTCTCTACCGGTTGCATCCCCAACGGATCCAAGATCTGGTGGGACGTGCGCCCCCATCACACCTTCCCGACCCTCGAATTCCGGATCTGCGACGTGTGCACGCGCGTCGACGAGGCGGTCTGCATTGCGGCGATCCTCCAGGCGCTCGTCTACAAGCTGTGGAAGATGCGGCGGGACAACACCACGTTCCGCGTCTACAGCTCCGAGCTGATCGACGAGAACAAGTGGCGGGCGGTGCGCTACGGGCTCGACGGCAAGCTCATTGATTTTGGAAAGCAAGTCGAGCTGCCGGCCGCATCCCTCATCCGCGAGCTCATCGAGTGGTTCCTGGACGACGTGCTGGATGAACTCGGGACGCGAAAGGAGGTCGAGTACGCCTTCACGATCCTGAGCGAGGGGTCCAGCGCCGACCGCCAGATCAAGGCGTACCACGCGGCGGGTGGGGATACCAAGGCCGTGGTCGACATGCTCATTCGAGAGACGGAGATGGGAGTCCTGTAGGCATGTCGGACTACTACAACATCCTCGCCTCGACGTCGGCCGTCTTCGGCGGCTTTTCCCTGGCCTTTCTGGGCGTCATGCTCTCCGGGGGCGTTTCAGGGCGCGCGAGCGACTGGACCATACGGACTGCTACCCTGTCTGCGACCATTTTCACGGTTACTGGCCTCGGCTGGTCCCTGGCGGCCTCAGCGGCTGCCGTATCCCCGGATTCCGGCCCCGCAATGGTAACCACCTTCAAGCCGTCTCATCGGTTGCTGTCGCAGCTCTTCATCCTTGGGGTTGCCCTGTTCATCGCGACGATCGGCTTCTCCGGCTGGGTTCGATCCCGGTCCCTCGGCCTGTTTTCAACTACTGCGGCCGTCGTCGGTTTTTTGCTGGTCTTCCGCATCCTCTCCCCGTTCATCAACTGAGGGGGGCCGGCCCGGCGGCTGGCCAACGGCCGCCCCTCGCGTTGCGTATTTCGGGTCCGCGCCCTCTATTGTAGGGCCGGGGACGATCCGCACGAACGCTGCCCGCCTGAGAGGGCGGGGGAGAGATCTGCTGCATGAAGCTTCTGCTTGCCGCTGCTGGGGTCGTGATGGGCGTGGGACTCACCGCCACCGGTGGCCCGCCGCCCGCCCCGAAGAAGCCGCTCCTTCCGCCGGCGCCCCATGCGAAGCGGATCAACGCCGCGGAGTTGACCCCGGTCGTGCGACGGTATTGCGCGACGACCTGTCACAGCGCCACCCAGAAGCGCGGGAACATCTCGCTGGCCGACTTCAACGTCGAGGCGGCGGCGGGCGACCCGGAGCGCGCCGAGCGGATCATTCGCAAGTTGCGCACGGACATGATGCCGCCGCCGGGGTCGCGTCGCCCGCGCGGTGACACCCTTGTCATGCTGGCGGACGCGCTCGAGCAGACCATCGACAACGCAGGCCCGATCAATCCGGGTTCGCGCGTGTTCCAGCGCCTGAACCGCGCCGAGTACGAGGCGGTGATCCGTGACCTCCTCGGCCTGGAGGTCAACGCGGGGGACTACCTGCCGCTGGATACCAAGAGCGCGAATTTCGACAACATCTCCGCAGCGCAGCTGCTCTCGCCCACCCTGCTCGAGGCCTACCTCAATGCGGCCTCGGCGGTCTCGCGCATCGCGGTGGGGGATCGTAACCCGGTCTTTGCGCAGGCCACCTACAAGACCTCGCCGTTTGCCTCCCAGCACCCCTGGGACCATGTCGAGGGGACCCCGTACGGCACCAGGGGCGGGCTCGTCGTCACGCACAACTTCCCGGCAGACGCCGAATACGAGTTCCGCATCAATGTGGCAGGTGGAATCGGGACCAAGCTTGAGGATGTGGACATCTCGATCGACGGGGAGCAGGTCGCCCTCCTCATGTACGAGCGTGGCATCGCCCGCAATGCCTCGTCGGCGGACGCCCCACTCGGCGCGGACTACCTCCGCAGCGAACCGATCAAGGTCAAGGCCGGACAACGCAAGGTGTCGGTGGCGTTCGTCAACCGGGCGATGGGGCCGTACGAGGACCTCATCAAGCCGCACGACTGGTCGCGCGCGTCGGGCGGCAGCGCGGCGGCTGGTTCGACCGAACCGCCCGCGATCATGGAAGTGCAGGTCAATGGTCCGCGGAATGTCACGGGCATCTCCGAGACCGAGAGCCGACGCCGCATCTTCAGCTGCAAGCCGACGTCGCGGGCCACGCAACGTCCCTGCGCCACGCAGATCATCAATCGGTTGGGCGAGCGCGCCTACCGGCGCCCGCTGACCCCCCGCGATCGCGAGGCGCTCCTGTCGTTCTTTGATCGCGGTGCCGCGGCCGCTCCGGACAACGCCTTCGAGAACGGCATGCGGACGGCACTGCAGGCGATGCTCGCCAGCCCCTACTTCGTCTTCCGCATCGAGCCCACCCCGGCCGGGGTGGCCGAAGGCAAGGACTACAACGTCAGCGACATCGATCTTGCATCCCGCCTGTCCTTCTTCATCTGGGGCACGATGCCGGATGAACGGCTCCTCGGCCTCGCGAAGGCCGGTCGCCTCTCGGAGAAGCTGACGTATGAGCGCGAGGTCAAGCGGCTCCTGGCGGATCCGCGCGCGGCCGCGCTGTCCCGCCGGTTTGCCGGCCAGTGGCTGCGCCTGCCTGACCTCGATCTCGTGCACCCGGATGCCTTCTTCTTCCCTGACTTTGACCAGGGGCTGGCTGACGCGATGAAGCGCGAGACCGAGTCCTTCGTCGAGGACATCATCCGGAACGACCGGAGTGTGCTGGAGCTGTTCTCCGCAGACTGGACCTACGCCAACGAGCGGCTCGCGAAGCACTACGGGATCCCGAATGTCGCGGGGAATGATTTCAGGCGCGTGACCTACCCGGACGAATCTCGCCGCGGCATCCTCGGTCACGGCAGCGTGTTGGTGCAGACGTCCCTCGGGAATCGCACCTCGCCGGTGTTGCGCGGCAAGTGGGTGATGGAGGTGCTGCTCGGTTCGCCGCCGCCGCCACCGCCGCCGAACGTACCGGATCTCGAACAGACCGCAGGGTCGAAGGAAGGCAAGATCCTCACGACGCGTGAGCGGATGGAGATGCATCGCACCAACCCGACGTGCAACTCCTGCCACCAGTTCATGGACCCGCTGGGGCTCGCGCTCGATGCGTTCGACGTCACCGGCCGGCTTCGGTTCCGTGAGAACGGGGCGCAGCTGGACACGCGCGGGAACACCTATGACGGCACGTCGGTCGCCACGGCTGCCGACCTTAATCGGTGGCTGGTCAAGCGTCCGACGCCGCTGATGCGCAACTTCGCCGAGAACATGTTCGCCTATGCGCTGGGCCGCCGGGTCGAGGACCACGACCAGCCGGCGATCCGCGCCGTGGTGCGCGACGCGGCGGCGAAGAACTACCGTTTTTCGTCATTTGTCCATGGCGTCGTCACCTCTCGGGCATTCCGCCAGAAGCGGGCCGAGGTCGTGACGGACCAGTAGGGCGGGCACCAACGACACCGCCGCACCCCGTACGGCTGCATCCCACGCTCACGCGTTTTCACCCAGAGTACATCTCATGTCCTTCATCTCCGGGAAGACCCTCCCCCGCCGCACCTTCCTCCGAGGCCTCGGCGCCACCGTCGCACTGCCCTATCTGGAGGCCATGCGGCCCGCGGCGCGATTCGGCTCGGCATCCGCGGGAGCGGCGCCGGCGGCCAAGACGCGACTCGTCTGCATCGAGTCCGTGCACGGCGCGGCGGGTTCGTCGAACCTCGGGGCCACGAAGTACCTCTGGGCCCCACGAGAGGTCGGACGCGGATTCACCTTTGGCCAGGACAACGCGCTCAAGCCCTTGGAATCCTGGCGCGAGTATCTCACGATCGTCTCCAACACCGACGTGCGAATGGCTGAGCCGTTCGAAGCGCCGGAAATCGGCGGCGACCACTTCCGGTCCAGCGCCGTGTTCCTGACGCAGGCCCATCCCAAGCAGACGCAGGGATCGGACGTCTACGTGGGCACCTCGTTCGACCAGATCGTAGCCCAGCGTATCGGTCAGGACACCGCGATTCCCTCGATGCAGCTCTGCATCGAGAACCTCGACCAGGCCGGCGGGTGTTACTACAACTACGCCTGCGCCTATACCGACTCGATCAGCTGGGCCTCGCCCACCGAGCCGCTGCCGATGATCCGGAACCCGCGCGTGGCGTTCGACATGCTGTTTGGCACTGGCTCCAACCATGCGGACCGCGCGAATCGCCGGAAGGAAAACGGCTCGATCCTCGACTGGATCACCGGTGAGATGGCCAGCCTCAAGCGTCAGCTGGGGAACGCCGATCGCGTGCGCGTGGACCAGTACCTGGAGAACGTGCGTGAGCTCGAGCGCCGCATCCAGAAGATCGAGACGCAGAACCGCAGCGGTGAGGAGCGCCAGCTGCCGGATGCGCCCGCCGGCGTGCCCGACTCGTTCGAAGAACACATGAAGTTGATGTTCGACTTCCAGGTGCTGGCCTTCGAGTCGGACATGACGCGCGTGACGGCCTTCAAGACGGGGCGCGATGCGTCCAGCCGCGTGTATCCCGAGTCCGGGACGAACAAGGGCTTCCATCCGGCGTCGCACCACGGGGGACGCGAGGCGGCCATCATGGACTTCAACCTGATCAACCGTTATCACGTCAGCTTGCTTCCGTACTTCCTCGACAAGCTCAAGAACACGAAGGACGGCGACGGCAACCTGCTCGACCAGACGACGATCGTGTACGGCTCCCCGATGGCGGATGGCAACACGCACAACCACCGTCGCTGCCCGCTCATCCTGCTCGGCAAGGGGAATGGCCAGCTGCCCGGGAACGTGCACCTCAAGGCACCGGACGGCACCCCGATGGCAGACGTCTTCCTGAGCCTGCTGCACAAGTTCGGCGCCACCGAGATCGAGACGTTCGGGGACAGCGCGTGCCCCTTCACCCTCTCTGCATAACGCCTGAGGTCTCCAATGGTCTTTCGACTGTTAGGGCGCGCGTCGGTAGTCGCAGCCGCATGGGTGGTGCTGTCGGCGGCCGCGCTGGAGGTCAATGCGCCGCTGGCCGACGCGGCGCGTCGCGGCGACGTGACCCGAGTGCGCCAGCTGCTGGCGAGTCGTGCCGACGTGAACGCGGCGATGGGTGATGGGATGACGGCGCTGCACTGGGCGGCCGACCGAGGCGATGCGGTCATGGCGGACCTGCTCGTGAAGGCGCGGGCCAAGCTCACGGCCACGACGCGCCTCGGGAACCACACCCCATTGCACGTCGCGGCCAGGAAAGGAAATGCCGCGGTGGTGAAGGTGCTGCTCAAGGCGGGGGCGGACCCCAAGGCGATCGCCGTGAACGACATCACGGCCCTGCACCTCGCGGCAGCCGCCGGAGACCCCGAGACGGTGAAGGCGCTGCTCGATGCCAAGGCCGATCCCAACGCACGCGAAGGGGAATGGCAACAAACCCCATTGATGTTTGCGGCCGCGGCGAATCGCGCGGATGCCATCAAGGTCCTGGTCACGTACAAGGCCGACGCGGCGATCCGCACGAAGCTCGTCGACCTGCAGGACGAGGAAAAGCGCGAGCGCGCGGCCTCCACCAAGCGCAATGAGGAACTCTTCGCCGCGCTGCCCGAGAAGGTGCGCGACTCGCTGCGCGCGGCCGCGGCGCGGACCCCCGCACCTCAACGTCCAGGGGCCCCAGCGGCGGCCGCTGCTGCACCGGGTACGCCGCCGCCAGCTCCCCCGCCGGGCGCGCCAGCGGCCAACACCCAGGCCCAGCAAGCCCAGGGTACCGGGGGCATGCCCGCCATCTTCAACCGGGATGCACCGCCAACCACCGGACTGACGGCGTCACAGATCCAGCAGGCAATTGCGGCGGGCCGTCAGGCGTACCTGTCCGGGGCGACGGCCACCGGACCGGAGGCGCCTGTGGATACCTCGTTAGGTGAGGTCGCCGGCTTCACCGGGTCTGTGGGCAAGATGGGCGGGATGACCGCCCTGCATCACGCGGTGCGGCAGGGGAACATGGCGGCCGCGTTGGCGCTGCTGGATGCGGGGGCCGATATCAACCAGGTCAGCACGAGTGACTCCACCACGCCGGTCCTGCACGCGGCACTCAACGGGCACTTCGACCTCGCCATGGAGCTCGTGAAGCGTGGGGCCGACGTGAAGATCGCCAGCGTGCACGGGACTACCCCGCTGTATGCGGCAATCAACAGCACCTACCTGCCGCGGTCACGGTATCCGCAGCCCCAGTCGATCCAGGTGCAGAAGACGTCGCATCTCGAGCTGATGGAGGCGGTGCTCAAGGCCGGGGCGGACGTCAACGTGCGGCTGAAGAAGAACCTCTGGTTCTTTGGTTACAGCAACTGCGGCAATGGGAACTGCGGCTTGGAGTACCTTGACGGCACGACGGCGTTCTGGCGTGCGGCGTACGCGGTGGACGTGGAGGCCATGCGGCTGCTCAAGAAGTACGGCGCGGACCACACGATTCCCTCGTTCCGCCAAGTGGCGGCGCGTGGTGCGCGTGGTGGTGCCGGGGGCCCGCCGGGCGCACCAGGAGCGCCGGCTGCTGCCGGCGCCGCGCGACCGGATTCGTCGACGGCGGGCCGACTCGCCGCCGTGCGGGCGCAGCTCGCGCAGGGTGGCGGTGGCGGTGGCTTTGGTGGCGCACCGCGCATGACCCCGGAGATGGACTCTGCCTCGAAGGCGGTGCCGCCGGGGATCGGCGTCTACGCGATTCACAACGCGGCAGGGGTTGGCTATGGCAACGGCTTTGCCGGCAACGCGCACCGGCACTACCCCGAGGGGTGGATGCCGACGATGAAGTACCTGGTCGAGGAACTCGGCATGGACGTGAACATGCGCGACAACAACGGCTACACGGCCATGCACCACGCGGCGTCGCGCGGGGACAACGAGATGATCCAGTACCTCGTGAGCAAGGGCGGAGACGTGAAGGCCGTCTCGCGCAACGGGCGCACGACCGTCGACATGGCCAACGGCCCCGTGCAGCGCCTGCGTCCCTTCCCGGAGACGATTGCGTTGCTTGAGAAACTCGGCGCGAAGAACAACCACAACTGCGTCGGCTGCTAGGGTGTCGAGGCGGTCGTCCCGCGCGAGTACGAGGGGGCATTCGGGCGACCGGATGCCCCTTGCTCGTTGCGTTGTCGTCGTTCCGCTGACAGTCCCGAGGCCGGTGTCGGCCGATACTTGAGGACAACACAGCGAGGAAGGCGCCATGCTCGTCGCCGACGTGATGACCCCGGATCCGGTGTCGGTCCGGGAGGACAAACGCTTGCTCGCCGCAAAGGCGATCATGGAGTTCAGCAGGATCCGCCACCTCCCCGTGGTCAACGCACATGGTGACCTGGTCGGGTTGTTGACGCGTGGCACGCTGCTCGCAGCGTCGGCCTCGTTGCTCGACCATCTCCCGGCGGTGGAGAGCGATCACCAGCTCGGTGCGGTCCTGATCCGGGACGTGATGGTCCACGGCCCGATGACGGTCGAGGCCGGAGCCCACGTCTCCACGGCGGCCCACTTGATGGCGACGCGCAAGGTGGGCTGCCTCCCTGTGGTCGAGGGGTCGCGGCTGGTCGGCATCATCACCGAGGTTGACCTCCTGCGACTGGTGGAACAGGCCGAGAAGCACCACTTGCTGGATACCCTGGGCGCATCGGCGCACCAGCATCCCTGACGGCCTGTTCCCCGGGGCTGCGGAGGGTGAGGGAGGGACGTAGTTTCTCGCGACACACACCGCGCTGTGCGGCACGTGCGTTGCCGTGACACCGGGTGTTTCGCCCCTCGCCCATGACCAACGTTTCCCTCGCCGACCTGTTCGATCCTGCGGGCCTCGAGTCCGCCATGGCGCGCCTCAATGCGCTCTCGCCAACCTCCCAGCCGCAGTGGGGGAAGATGGGGGTCGCGGCCATGCTCGCGCACCTGAACGTCTCATATGAGATGTTGTACGAGACGAAGCACAAGCGGCCGAACGCCCTCGTGCGCTTCCTCCTGCGCACCTTCCTCAAGGACAAGGTCGTCGGGCCAGCGCCGTACCCGCGCAACTCCCCTACCGCGCCGCAGTTCCGTATCGCGGACACGCGCGACTTTGCGAAGGAGAAGGAGCGCCTCGTTACCTACATGCGACGCATGTACGGGGAGGGGCGGGCGCATTTCGAGGGCAGGGAGTCCGCCTCGTTTGGTCCGCTGACGGCGAGTGAGTGGAACATCATGTTCTCCAAGCACCTCGACCACCACATGCGGCAGTTCGGGGTGTAGGTCGGCCCACCGCGCCCGGTCGACGCGCGACGGGAAGGAGCGAACGCTTCCCCGAGCGCGAACGTGCCGCCGCCTGGGCGCCGCACAGGGCGGGCACGGTGAGAGCGAGAATGGCGAGAGCGGTACGCACGTGCGAACAAATGAGGACTCCTGTCAGTGGAGCCGGACGCCGCAAGGGTTGCACGGCGGGCCCTCTGGACACGATGCGGAGCCGGACTTCTCTTCCGCGCATGACGACTCCACGTGATTCGCGACGGCGTTTCCTTGCCTTCCTGGCCGGGAGCCCCCTCTTCGCCGCGGCCGGAGTAGATCCTGGCCTCGTGTCCGACCTCCTCCGAGGCGGACGCCGCGCGGACCGTGACGCCCTGGACCTCGTGGAGCAGCTTCCGTCGCAGGATCCCCCGATCACACGGGTGCAGGACGCGCTCGACGTCTTCGACTTTGAGCCGGTGGCGAAGAAGGCCATCCCCGTCGCGCACTGGGGATACCTGGCGGGCGGCACGGACGACGATGCAACGATCGCCGCGAACCGCGCCGGCTTCGACCGTTGGGTGCTCAATCCCCGCCGCCTCATCGATGTGAGCCGCATCGACGCCAGCCTGTCGTTCTACGGCACGAAGTACCCGACGCCCATCGTGATCAATCCCGTGGCGAGCCAGAAGGCCTTTCACGCACAGGGGGAGGTCGCGGTCGCCCGGGCGGCGCGGGCGAAGGACCACCTGATGGTGCTGTCGACGGTCGCGACCACCTCCATCGAGGAGGCGATCGCCGAGCGGGGCGGTCCGGTCTGGTTCCAGCTGTACCACCAGCCTGACTGGTCGGTGACAAAGCAGATGGTGCAGCGCGCGGAGCGCGCCGGGGCACCGGCCATCGTCTTTACCGTGGACCTGCTCGCCGGGAGCAACCGCCTCACCTTGCTGCGGGAGTCGCGCAAGGACACGCGGGAGTGCACCCGGTGCCACCTGGGCGGCCCACCGCTCCCCGGGCTCACGGGGCGCCTCGATGACCGGGACAACCGGCGCAAGCCGATGCTCAATGGCTACGACGCACTCCCGCCGCAACTCGAGGTCGGGACCCCGACCTGGGAGTTCGTGGATCGGCTCAAGCAAAGCACCCGAATGAAGGTGCTGCTCAAGGGGATCGTCACCGAGGAGGACGCCGCGCTCGCCGTGAAGCATGGGGTCGATGGTCTCTTCGTCTCGAACCACGGGGGCCGTGCCGAGAATTCCCAGCGCGCGACCATCACGTCGCTCCCGGAGGTCGTGAAGGGGGCCCGTGGCCGGATTCCGTTGATCTGCGATGGTGGCTTTCGTCGCGGGACCGACGTGTTCAAGGCAATCGCGTTAGGCGCGACGGCCGTGGGGATCGGGCGGCCGTATGTGTGGGGGCTTGGGGCGTTTGGCCAGGAAGGGGTGGAGGCCGTGTTGACGATCCTGCGAAAGGAGTTCGAGTTGATCATGAAGCAGAGCGGCACCACGACCCTCGCGCAGGTCTCCCGCCGCCACATCGCGCCGGCCTGACCCAACGCGGCGTGGACGCGTCATGGCTGCGCCGGTGTGCGCGGTCTACCTTTCGTGTGACGACCATCGAGGATCGACATGCGACGACGGCAACTGGTGGGCCTCCTGGCAATGGCTGCGGCTCTTCCCTGGCATCGCACCGCGGCGCAGCCGCGCGGCGACCTTCCGCGCTACGAGCGCGTGGTACTGCTCGAGACCACCTCCGAGACGTCGGCGAACGCGTCGATTGGTGACATCAACGGGGACGGCCTCCCGGACGTGGTGCTGGCCAAGGGGCGGCACTGGCCCCTGGTCGACAAGGTGCTCTTGGGGGATGGCAAGGGTGGCTTCACCTCCACCCATGACCTGGGGGAAGCGTCGGACAAGTCGTACTCCGGTCGTCTCGTGGACCTCGACGCCGACGGCGACTTGGACGTGGTGATCAGCAACGATGCACCGAGTCCTAAGCTCGTGTATCTGAATGATGGCCGTGGCCGGTTTACGGTAGGCTCGACGTACGGCCACCCGGACTGGCCCATGCGGAACGCCACTATCGCCGACATGAACGGTGACGGTCGTCCGGACATCATCGCGGCGAATCGCTACGGGCGGACCAGCGGCGCCAACTACATCTGTCTGAACGCCGGGGGTGGGCGGTTCGATGCGGCGTGTATTCCCTTTGCGAAGGAGCCGGCCACGACGATCACGGCGGCGGACTTCAACGGCGACGGCTTCCCTGACTTGTTGGTCCCGCACCGGAATGGCGGCCAGAGTCGGCTCTATCTGGGAGCACGGTCGGCGAACCTCGCCGCACTGCGTGCGGTGCCGTTTGGGCCGCCGGATGCGGAAGTGCGCATCGCCGAATCGGCCGACCTGGATGGCGACGGCCGGTTGGACGTCGTCGCGATCGATGAGCGGAAGGGGATCGCGATCTACCGCGGCCGCGGGGACGGGACCTTCGATCCCTCCACTCCCGTTGGCGATACGTCGATCATCCCATACGCCCTCACGGTCGCCGACCTCGACTGCGACGGTCGGACGGACTTCGTGGTCGGGAACGTGAAAGCCCCCACCCGAGCGTACTTCAATCGCGGCAACGGCTCGTTCGTCCCTGTGGACTTTGGCGACGGGGCCGGGACGGTGTATGGCATCGCGGTGGGAGACCTCAATGGCGACCGCCGCCCTGACATCGTGACGGCGCGCTCGGAAGCACCGAACGCCCTCTACCTCGCGGCCGACACGGGTGGCCGATGCAGGTGAGCGCAACCGCGACGTTAGCGAAGCTCTCCAGAGTGACGCTCCGGAGTTCGGCGCGCGGGTTGTCGCGGGCCGCTCACCAGAGTACTTTGCACTGCAAAGTTTAATCGGGAGCCACGCTCCCCGGTCAGGCGAGCGATGACGAGCTGGATCACGAGAATCCGGGGTGCGGTGGGGACTGGGATCACCTGGGCCGCCGGGTGGGCGGTGGCGGGTATCGGAATCGGGGCCGCCTCGCTACTTCCGTGGCACCCGTTCGAGCGGTTCATGCAGGTCATGGATGCGCCGCTCCCTGCGATGGCAATCCCCGGCTTCTTCGCCGGACTGCTCTTCTCGGGCGTTGTGGGAGTCGCTGCGCGCCGAGTGCGCTTTGAAGAGCTGACTTCGAGGCAGTTCATTGCCTGGGGTGCCATTGGTGGCGCGTTACTGGTCCTATTCCCCTTCCTTCTGGTGGCCGTTGGGCTCGCGAGTACCGAAGGGTCGGTTCACTCGGGATGGTCCGTGATCGAGGCGATCGCCCCGGTGTTCGTTGCCCTGAGCAGCGCGTCGGCTGCAGGCTCACTCCTCATCGCCAGACGCGCGCGCGACCGGCGGATGGTGGAAGCGACGGAGCGCGCGGACCGTACCCTGGGCGAGGGTCAGCCAGAACTCGCCGAGCGGTCGACCGCGCAGGACTTCCGCTCCGATCGCATCCCTCGGTGAGGCGGAATTCATGACGGCACCCTCGGCGGAGTTCCTCGCCTTTCAGGCCGCCCTCGCTGGTGAGTACTCCCTCGCCCGCGAGCTCGGCCGCGGTGGAATGGGAGTGGTGTACCTCGCTCGGGACGTACAGCTCGACCGTGACGTCGCGATCAAGGTCCTGCCTGGTCCACTCGCCCTGGATGCCACGGCCAGGGAGCGATTCCTCCGCGAAGCACGCACCGCCGCGGGGCTCTCTCACCCGCACATCGTCCCGATCCATCGCGTGGGCGATGTCGGCGGGTTTGTGTTTTTCGTGATGAGTTATGTGAAGGGCGAAACGCTCGGAGAACGCCTGCGAACGCGTGGCCCCCTTCCCCCGGTAGACGCCATGCGGATCATGCGCGAGGTGGCCTGGGCGCTCGCGTATGCCCATGGGCGGGGGGTCATTCACAAGGACGTGAAGCCAGACAACATCCTGCTCGAGGCCGAGACCGGGCGCGCGATTGTCAGCGACTTCGGGATCGCGCAGGGAGAATCCGATGTGCGAGACGAAGGACGGGTGATGGGCACGGCGCAGTTCATGAGCCCTGAGCAGGCGGCCGGTGAGTTCCTGGACGGACGGAGCGACCTCTATTCGCTGGGGGTGATGGCGCACCTGGCGGTCAGTGGCCGACTCCCGGCCGACACGACGCGCTTGGCCGCTCCGACGCATCCGGGATCGCGGTTGCCGAGCGTACTGGAAGCCGCGCCGGGGCTACCGCCAGCGCTCGCCTCTGCCATCGACCGCTGCCTCGCGTTGGATCCGGCGCTCCGATTCACCGATGGCGAGGCCCTGGCCACTGCGCTGGCTCCCGCCCCCGCACGGCCGGAACTCCCACCTGGGCTTCGCGCCTGGCTCGCGGCACGCAATCCATTGTTGGTGCCCTACATGGCCTGGATGGGCCTGTTCGGGACGCTGACGACGGTCAACCTGGTCATCTGGCTCGCCGGGCAGCGCCCCGCCGGATTTGGCGATCTCCCTCTTCTGGCCTCCATCGCGTCACTGCCCGTCATCCCGATCGTGGGATACCATCTCAATCAGGGCTACAAGCAATTCAGGGCAGGCTTTTCACTGGCGGACCTGCGCGCGGCCATGGACGTGGCACGTCGCGAGCGCGAGGACGTGGAGGCGACGGAACAAAAGGCCCCGGAACCCGGCTTTCACCGCCCGCTCCGCTCCGCGACCGTGGCCGCCGCTGCCTGGTTGGGCGCCACGTTCGTGCTGCTCTTGCTTGGGGTGATCCACGAAAACCGTGGGCAGGCCTACCTGGTCCTCGCCCCGGTGCTCGCGACGATGGGGCTCGGCGCGGCGAGCAACGCTCTCGACGTCCAGTTCATCCCGAACCGTGTGCGTCGGTGGTGGCAGGCCGGGGTGCGCGATCGGCTGTGGAACAGCCGCGTGGGCCAGTGGTTCGCCCGGCGCTTTGGCGCACCCGAGCACTCACGCGCTGTTGACGAAGGGGCGTTCCGTGCGACCGAGGTCGCGTTAGGCGTGGCCGCCGCGGACCTGTTCGCTGCCCTCCCGGCGGCGTACCGGACCCAGCTCGACGAGCTGCCGGCCATCGTCCGATCCCTGGAAGCTCGCGCGGCGGACGCACGCGCCGAACTGGGCGTCCTCGCGGCGATGGCGCCGGCGGGAGATGGCGTGGACGTGCTTGCTGCCCGTCGTGCGGCGGCCAAGCAGCACCTGTCCGACAGCGTGGCGGCGCTGGAGGGAATTCGCCTTGACCTGTTGCGCATCCATGCGGGGTCCAGCGACCTGGCGCCGCTCACGACGTTGATGGGCGATGCCCGACGGATCGGGGACGACCTGCACCGCCTGGCCGCGGCGCAGCGCGAGCTGGACGACGCGCTGCACCAAACGACCTGAAGCTACCGACGGTAGCCCGGTCGTCGTGGCGGGAGGCGCTCCCGGCTAGCGCGCGCCTCGCGTGTCGCGTGCGCGCCAGTGATCCGGGGTCATCACGAGGCGGAAGCCGATGTGTGAGGCTCCCGTGTCCGGCGCTCCAGTGCCGCGCGCGCTGACCCGATAACCGCGACAGTACGCGTCGTTGCAGAGGAAGGACCCTCCACGAATCACGCGGGTGGCCTCGACCCCGTCGCGCGGGTCGAGTGGGGTCGCGGGGCCGGCCGGGTTCACCACCGGCTGCGAAGTGGCACGGCGTGTGTACGTGTCCGGTCGGTACCAGTCGGCGGTCCACTGCCACACGTTGCCAGACATGTCGCGCAAGCCAAACCCGTTGGGTGCGTAGCTCCCCACTGCCACGGGTTCTGCGGGGTGGGTGGGGAAGGCACCGCGGTAGATGTGGGCTTGTGGCGAGGCCGTGTCATGTGCCTCGTGTCCCCAAGTGTGCGCCGCGCGTTCGAGCCGTCCACGCGCGGCGTATTCCCACTCGGCCTCGGTTGGCAGTCGTCCGCCGGCCCAGGTCGCAAAGGCGACGGCGTCGTCCCATGCGACGTGCACCACGGGAAACGCCTCGCGTCCGCTGATGTCACTGCCCGGTCCGTGTGGATGCCGCCAATTCGCCCCCGGCGTCCAGCGCCACCACTGCGAGACATCGCGGAGGTCGACCTCACGATCGGTCGGCGTGAAGACGACCGATCCCGGAACCAGGAGCTCGGGCGCAGGGGGTGAGGTGCCTGCCGGGAGTTGCTGCATGAGTGCCGCGACGTCTGGCGCGCGCTCGGCGATGGTGATGTATCCGGTGGCGCGGACAAACTCTTCAAAGCGCTCATTGGTGACGGGAGCGACATCCATGAAGAAGCCGTCGACCGCGACCTGGTGCACCGGTTGCTCGTGGGGGAGGGCGAACGGGCCGTCATCTCCCATGGAGAAGGTGCCGCCGGGGATCCACACCATGCCGGCGGGAGCGGCCCCTGGCGGTTCGATCGTGAGGTCACGCGTCCCTGCCGGCGTGCAGCTTACCAGGAGCGCGGCGGCGGACAAGGCGGCGAGGTACGACCGGGTGCGGCACCCGGTGGCAACGAGGAGCAGGGACATGGGGGTCCAAGGTAGCGCCGACCGCCGGCCAAGGGTAACGTTGCCAGAGAGTCTGGCCTCAGGGACCCAGGGGCCGCTCGATGCTGCCGAGGAGCGAGGACGATTTGAGCGATACCACCCGGTCCGACCCGATTCGCGAGGCCCTGCAGGGCAGCCTCGGAGGGCAGTACGTCATCGAGGGGCTCCTGGGGCAGGGCGGGATGGGCAGCGTCTACCGCGCTCGCGACATCACCCTGGATCGTCCGGTTGCCATCAAGGTCATCGCCGGCGACGTGGCGACCCATCCGCAGCTGCGGGACCGGTTCCTCCTCGAGGCGCGCACAGTCGCGAAGCTGCGCCATCCCAACATCGTCGCGGTGTACTCCGCGGGCGAGGCCGGGGGGATGCTCTACTTCGTGATGGAGTTGGTGCCCGGCGAATCGCTGCGGGACCTCCTCTCGCGAGAGCGGGGTGTCGAACCCGCACGGGCCGAGCGGATCCTGCACGAACTGGCGCTCGCGCTCGACTATGCCCATACCAGCGGGATCGTCCATCGTGACGTGAAGCCGGAGAACATCCTGCTCGATCGGGAAACCGGGCGCGCGATGCTCACCGACTTTGGGGTTGCGCGCGCGCTCGAGGGCGACGGCCGGATGACCGGGACGGGGATGATCCTTGGGAGCCCGCGGTACATGAGCCCGGAGCAGGCGTCCGGAGAGCCGACGATCGATGGGCGGAGTGACCTGTATGCCCTCGCGCTCGTGGGCTACGAAATGTTCACCGGCAAGCCGGTGGTCGAGGCATCGAACGTGGCCGGGATGTTGGTCAAGCATCTCACGGAGACACCGCGTCCGCTGGGTGACGCCGCCCAGGCGGTGCCCGCGGGAGTGTCCACGGCCATTGATCGCGCCTTGGCCAAGGACCGCCAACTACGGTGGGCGACAGGCCGCGAAATGGCCGAGGCGATCGGCGCCGGGTGGACGCCGACGGGGACGTTGGCTGGCACCGGCATTCGCGCGGCCGCCGGTACGGTGGCTGCCCAGCGGCCCAACCGCCGCAACCTGCTGTTAGGGGGAGCCGTGGCCGCGGCAGCCGTTGCGGCAGTGGCGTGGCGTTTTCTTGCGGGGGGCGGGGCACCCAGTGGGGTCGATCCGCGCCGCTCGTACGCCGTCATGCCGTTTGAGGTGCAGTCGGGGAATGCGGATGTTCGCTGGCTGCGTGACGGCGCAGTGAACATGCTCACGCTCGCGCTCTCGCAGTGGAAGGACCTGACGGTGGCCGACTATGAGCGCACGATGGTGTTGGTGCGCGACGCCGGATTGGAAGAGAAGCGCGTCGACATCGACAAGGCCCTCGGGATCGCGCGTCGCGCGAACGCATGGACGGTGGTGACGGGCACCATCACCACCACCGCCGATTCGTTGCTGGTGCAGGCACGGCTCTACGATGTGGTGAGCGGCGACCAGTTGCGCACGGAGTCGCGCAGTGCGCCACTCGCCGCCGACCCGCGTCCCTTGTTCGAGGGGCTGGCGCGGTACCTCATTGGCGTCGCCGGTGTGACGGGATCGGAACGGATGGATCTCGCCGCAGCGACCACCAACTCGCTGAGTGCGTATCGCGCCTACCTGGATGGCGTGCGCGCGCTGTTCTCCTGGCAGGTCTTGCGCGCTGACTCGTTGTTCCAGGTCGCCATCCAGAATGACTCCACCTTTGCGCTGGCCTGGCACAAGCGCTCACTCGCGCTCGGCTGGGGAGATGCGGCCGGCGGGGGATACCTGGAGAGTTCGGAGCGCGCCCTGCAGCTGGTCGACCGGCTGCCGGCGCGCGAGCAGGCGTTGGTGCGCGGGCATCACGCACTCTCACGCGGCCTGCGCGCCACGAACACCGGAGGCGATGGCACGGCCAAGCTTGCCGAGGCACAAGAGATCTATCGCACGCTGATCGCGAGCGATTCCGGAGTCGCCGAGGCGTGGTATGGATTGGGTGACGCCCTGTTCCATACGCCCTTCGATCCCAAGGACCTCAATGGAAGCACCGGTCGGTTGACGGCATCGATACGTGCGTTCAATCGGACGCTGGCCCTCGACTCGACCTTCCATCTCGCGTACTCGCACCTGATCCAGCAGTACCAGACGGTGGCTTCACCGAGTGGACTCGTCCTGGTGGGTGATTCGGTCCAGGTGGTGATTGACTCTGCGGCGACGCGGCGACTGGGGGGCGCGGCCGGGCTGGACAAACTGCGGGCCGACGCACAGGCACGGGCGTTTGTGATGACCCGTGGCTGGCTCAAGGCCGACCCTGATGCCGTGCCCGCCGTGGCGACGCTCGTGCAGGGGTATGCCCTGGCCGGTCACTTCGATTCCGCGCTGGCGTTCGTCGACACGGCGCTCAAGCGACCCGCGCTGGCACGATCGCCGCTCCGCTTTCAGGCTGGCATCTACCAGTTGATAGCCGACGATCCTCGTGGGACGGAGACGCTCCTGCAAGTCAGCCAGACCATGACGCCGGCGGCGATGCGACAGGATGTGCCGGCCAACGATCGATACGCGGTCCTGGCGACCGCGGTCTCCGCGGCGGCGATGACGGGCAGCCAAGCCGCGGTGGACCGCACGTCAGAGTTCTTCGTCCAGACCGACAGTGTCCTCCCTGGCGGCAGTGCCCCGACGCGTCCCCTCATGCGCGGGTTTCAGTTGGGACTCGCCGCGACAATGCGGGGGTCCATGACCAGTGCGGAACGGTCGGAGATCCTGGGAGGCCTGCGTCGGACCGAGAGCCTGCTGGCGGCCGCCCTCCCACAACTGCGCCAAGGGATGCTGCCCCTCGCGTACGTGTCGTTCATGCTCACCGGAGACACCGCGTTCAGCGGCGTGGTGAAGCGGATCACGGCGGGTGGCCCGCGACAGCCAGACCTCGAGGCGAGAGAGGCACTCCTGCGCGGGGATACGGCCGCGGCGCGAGCCATCGCCGCGACCTTCTCGCCCGCGGATTCTGTGCGCCGCGCCCGCCTTGGACTGGCCGGGCTACGGACCGTAGTGCGGGCTGAGGTGCTCGAGGCGCTGGGCGACACACGGGGTGCCATCGCCCAGTATGAGGCGATGCACCCCAGTCGATTTGTCACGTCGTTCATTGATCCCGGCTTCGCCGTCTTCGTGCGCACCTTTGCCGCACGGGCGCGACTCTACGAGTCGATCGGCGAGCGCGACAAGGCGGTTGCCGCGTGGGAGGAATTCCTGAGGCGCTGGGAAAAGGGTGACGCGATCACCGAACCGGCACGGCGCGAAGCGCGTGCGGCACTGCAACGCCTGCGCGACGCTGCTCCCCGTCGCTGATCGTCACGACATAGCGGTGCCCCCGAGTACGGGGTAACGTTGGCGATATGCACCCTCGCCTTCGCTTCCTTGCCCTGCTCGCCCTGGCCGCTGCCACGTCGTGTGGCGCGCCAGAGGCCTCCCGACCGAACATCTTGTTCGTCCTGGTGGATGACCTGCGCTGGGATGACATCGCCGTGGCCGGTCACCCGTTCGTCGAGACGCCGAACATCGACCGGCTGGCGCGTGAGGGGACGCGCTTCCTCAATGCCTTTGCGGCGACGCCCCTGTGTTCGCCGAGTCGGGCGACGATCCTGACTGGGCAATTCGCGCACACCAACGGGATCATCGACAATACGGCGCGTGATTCGGCGAGTCATCAGCTGCCGACCTTTGCCGTGCCCCTGTCGGCGGCGGGCTACACGACCGGGTTTTTCGGCAAATGGCACATGGGGAACGACGATTCCCCGCGACCGGGTTGGACGCGCTGGGTGGCGATGCGTGGGCAGGGGGAGGCGGTCGACCCGCAGCTCAACTTTGACGGGACGCGGCGCGTGGTGCCGGGGTATGTCACCGACGTGCTGACGGACCAGGTGGTGGAGTTCGTGCGCGGTGCGGGTGCAAAGCCGTTCATGGCGTTCCTCGCGCACAAGGCGCTGCACCCGAACATCATGCAATCGAACGATGGCACACGCGGGTCGATGCGTGAGGGGCAGCCGGAGGGGTTCGTGCCTGCGCCACGGCATGTGGGGCGGTATGCGGTGCCGCCGATTACTCGACGGCCCAATGCGCTGCAGCCGCCACTGGGGAAGAAGGCGCTCGCCCGCGCCATTCCCGGCCTGCCGCCGCTGAGCCCGGCGACGGGCACCAGTGAGCGGGACATTCGGGCGCGCCTCGAGATGCTGTTGGGCGTTGACGAGTCCCTCGGCCGCATTGTGGCGGTGCTGGATTCACTGGGAACGCTCGACCAGACCATGATCGTGTTCACGAGTGACCACGGATACTTCTACGGGGAGTTTGGCCTCGACCAGGAGCGTCGCTTGGCCTACGATGAGACGGCCCGGATCCCATTGCTGGTGCGTTACCCGCCGCTGGCGCGTGCCGGGGCCACCCCCGCGCCGATGGTGCAGACGACGGACTTTGCCTCGACGATCCTCGAGGTGGCAGGAGTGAAGGACGTCGCCGTGCGCGATGGGCGATCGATCGTGCCGCTGCTCGTGGGCGAGGCACCGGCGGACTGGCGGAAGTCCCTGCTCCTCGAGTACTGGACCGACATCGTCTTTCCCCGCACGCTCACCATGGGCTACAAGGCCGTGCGGACGGAGCGCTACACGTACATCCACTACACGGAGCTGGAAGGGATGGACGAGTTGTACGACCTCCAGGCCGACCCGTTCCAGATGGAGAACATCATCGACTCGGAGCGCGGACGCGCGGCGCTTCCCGCCCTGCAGCAGGAGCTTGGGCGATTGGTTGCCACCGGGAGCCCTGGCGCCGCGCGCTGAGATCGGCCCTGTCGCTACGGCACGACGCGTGGCGGCGTCTCCTTCACCAGGAACGGCACGCCCTGCGTCATCCACGCGGGGGCCGGGCGGCCTCGCAGGTAGTGGTCAAAGAACTGGAAATAGCGCTCAGTGAGGTCCCGGCGGTTCGCGAGGCCACGCAGCCCGTGTCCCTCGTTAGGGTAGGCCAGCATGATCGCCTGCTTCTTGTTGTAGCGGAGCGCGCTGTAGAGGTTCATCCCCTCGACGAAGCTCACCGTGGGGTCAGCGGTCCCGTGCATGATGAGGAAGGGCGCTGTGACCTGTGGCACGTGGGTCAGCGCTGACTCGAACCGGTAGACCTCGGGCTTGTCCCACGGGGAGAATCCCCAGCGCCCCTGGCCGTTGAGGTAGTACTCGAAGGCGTTGTCGCCGCTGCCTCCGGTGACGGCATAGGTCCACCCCCAGCTCTGCGCGAAGTCTGTCGTGAGGTCGGTGACGCCGGCGCCTACCCCAACGGCCGCGAACATCTTCGACCTCGTGCCGATGAACGCGGCACCCTCGCCGCCATAGCTGTGGCCGTGGACACCGACCTTCTTCGGGTCCGCATACCCCAGCTCGATCACCTTCTGCGTCGCCGCCTCGACGGCCTCGAGCATGTCGCTGTGCGAGCGTCCCGTGCGGAAGTACACGTCGGGCATCATCGTGATGTATCCCTTGCTCACCGCTTCGACCGGGAGGCTCCCCATCCCCGTCACGAAGCTCGGTGAGGTGTAGCGATGCATGTTCTGCGAGTTCTTTTCGTAGAACGAGACGATCATGGGCCGCTTCTCTCCGGCCTGGTAGTCGTCCGGCAGGGTCAGGATCCCCTGGGAGCGCGTCCCATCCTTGAGCTTGAAGTCAAAGAGGACGCGGCGCCCCCACGCGTACTCGGCCTGTTGCGGATTCGCGTCCGTCACCTTGCGCGACGTCGCGAAGTCCGCGCCGGACACGCGCAGGTCGGGGAACTCGATGAAGGTCTGTCGCGTGAAGAGGTACGTATCGGCGCGCGCCGCTCGCATGGGGAGGCTGAACGTCGCGTCCTCAAAGACGACGGGGCGCAGCGCCCCGGCAGCGAGGGTGTGAAAGCCGGACTTCTTCGTCCACTCCCCATACGACGCGAGGGTCACCGGCTGCGCGAGGTCGACGACGCGTCCATCGCGCTCGCCTCGCAGGGCCACCAGGTCCGGTGGCGATGTGCGCACGACGCGAAAGACGATCTCCTGTCGCGTCCCTTCGCCATTGGTGAGGTTCCGCGGCTGCCCCGACGCATACGGGAGGTACCAGAGGTCGTAGCGGTGGTTCACGATGACCCCCGAACCGTCGGCGGCGTATCCGGCCACGCCGTACGACGGCTTTGGCCCGGGGTGGTCGAACTCGCGGTTGATGAAGCTCGGTGCCCCGGTGGCGATGAGGGGCTTGGACGTCCCGGTTGCTGCTTCGTATTGATGGAAGCGTTCGTCCTTCCAGTAGAGCCAATGCCTGGCGTTTGGGGAGAAGCCGTAGGCGAAGGCCTCGACGATGAGCCCCTTGAACATCAAGGTGCGCTGGCCCGTGGTGACGTCCACGCGATAGACATCGGCCTGCTGCCGTCCGTAGTCCGTGACGTAGCCACGCAGGTCGCGGCCCACGGCCCAGCTGCCGTCGGGGGCGACGTCCAGTTCGCGCATGGTGGAATCGGCGAGTCGCACAAACGCGCCGCTGCGAAGGTCGAACGCTTGCCGAAAGGTGTAGTTGCGGTCGGCTTCCGCGCGGATCATCTGCAGCGACTGGACGCGCTCATCCTCGGTGCGCCAGACGTCGACGTCGGGTAGCGAATCGGTATTGCGACGCCGGGCGGTATCCGGTGCCGGGCGCTGGCCGATGAGCCCGAGGAAGACGCGTTGGTTGTCGTCGCTCCAGCTCAACGTGGCGCGATCGCTGATCACCCAGCCGCGCGGAAACCCGGCTGCGGTGGAGTCGAGCGCCATGGTGGACGGTCGGGTGTCGTCCCGCATGGCGGCGCGCACGTTCGGCACGGCCATCAGGATGTTCTCGCGCTCGCGCATGCGCGGCACGTCCTTCCCCTTGAGCACAGCGAGGCCGGTGCCGCTGTCATTCCACGCCAGCCGGCTGTACGTGCGCGCATCGTTGTCCAGCACCCAGGTGCGGCCCGTGGCGAGGTCGATCACGAAGAGGCCGTTGGCGTCCTTCACGGGCGCTTCCACGGTGTAGGCCAGCAGGTCACCGGTGCGATTGAACGCGGCCTCGCCAACGTTCCCGAGGTAGGTCGTGAGGCCCGTGGCGAGGTGGTGCAACAGCGCGTCGGCGGCGCGAACGCCCGAGCTGGCATTGGCACCACCGCCAGGCCCGCCCGGCCCGCCAGGTGCGGCCGCACCGCCGGTCGCTCCGGCGTTGCCCGAGGGACGGCGCCGCAGCAGCAGGTGCGACGCCGTGGAGGAAAAGGTCGCCCCCTGGATATCCTGCCACGACATGACCTTGCCCGTCGCCAGCTCGCGCAGTTCCGCCAGACGCTGGGGCGGTGGCGTTCGTGCGCCGCGGGTTGGGGCGGTGGTATCCGACGGAGCCGGGGACGGTGCGCCGCCGGGAGTGCTGGCGCTGTCTCGCGTTGGTCGGGACGGCGGAGGCGGCTCAATGAGGTAGGCGATCCATCGCGAATCGGACGAGAAGGTAGCCTGTGTGGCGTCGACAACGGCCGTATCGTTGCCGCCATCGAGCCGCTTGATGTGTAGCGCGGGCTTTGATGCCGTCGCGACGACGTTGGTCTGGCGCTGCACGTAGCTCAACCAGTTGCCGTCGGGGGAAAGCTGTGGAGCCTCGAGCGCACGCCAACGGGTGTAATCGTTGATCGTCAGGACCTTCTTGCCGCTTGCTGGCTGCCCCGCTGGCCTCCCGGCCCGACTGTCCTGTCCAACGACGCTCTGCAGCGGGCTGATGACGGCGAGTACGGCGAGGGCGGCGCCCAGGCGGGTGGGAAGTCGTTCAAGGAGGCGTGGCATGGCGGGGGCGAATGGCGCGGTGGCCCCCTGGGTGGGGGCGGTGACCTCCGCCAGAATCTGGGAGACCGACGGACCACCGCCAGTCCCCGCCGGCCGGCGGTGGCACAGGGTGTACCTCGACGCCGATGTCTAACCCTCGAAGAGCACGGTGGACGGGGCCTGCCGCGCCACGCGCCACGCCGGGAGGAGGCTCGCCGCGAGCGTGGCGACGGCGGTGAGCGCTGCCACGGTCGCGAAGGTCAGCGGATCGGCCGCACCAACGCCATGCAACAGCTGTCCGAGGAGGCGTGTTGCGAGGAGGGCTGCGGCCACGCCGACGGCGAGCCCCAGCAGGACCTGCCGGAGTCCCGTCCCGAGGCTCAAGCGGACGAGGGTCAGCGGGGTGGCGCCCAGCGCCGCGCGGATCCCGAATTCGTGCCGGCGCTGTGCGACCACCTGGGCGACGACACCAAAGACTCCAAGCAGGGCGAGGCCGAGCGACAAGACGCCGAACAGCGAGAGCAACCGCATGGCGAAGGCCTGCTCGGCCAGCGCGGCGGCGAGGACGTCATCCCAGGCCTGGACCTCCGATACGGGGAGCCGGGGGTCGATCCCCCGGATCACCTGCCGCGCCGGGCCCACGAGGTCGGTGGGATCCCCGGCGGCGCGGAGGACAAGGTGCATCGACCGCCGGGTGCTGCCCGGCGAGAGGGCGAACTGGGCGAGCGTTGCATAAAACTGGGGTTTCACGGCCCGGGTCAGGCCATTGTGTCGGACGTCATCCACCACGCCCACGATCGCGTATGGCGGGCGCCCCCGCGCGTTGCCGCCGATCTGAACCCGGGTGCCGAGGGCGGTGCGATTGGTGAGGTACGCCCGCACAAAGGCCTGGTTCACGACCATCGCGAGTGGCCCTTCCATGTCATCGCGCGCGTCCAGAAAGCGACCCTCACGCAGGCGCAGCCCCATCGTCTCGAAGTACCCGGGCGTCACGACCTGCCAGTCGCCCGGCGTTCCCTGGTTGGGCGGTGGCGTGTATCCCTCGACTTGTAGCCCCCAGTCACCCATCTCCGAGGCGAGGGGGATCTGGCGTACCGCGCCAGCAGATCGCACACCCGGGAGTTCGGCGACCTGCCGCGTGAGCTCACGCCAGAAGGACGCCACCTGGATCGAGTCCCCGTACCAGCTGGACGGTGTGGACACCTGCATCGAGAGCACCCCGCGGCCGTCGAATCCGCGATCCACCGCCAGGAGGTTGCGGACCGTACGCACCATCAACCCGGCACCCACCACCAAGACGACGGCCAGGGCAATCTCCATGGTCACCAGGCCCTGTCGCCAGCGCAGGCGCGCTCCGCTGGCGGTCATCCCCTTGCCTCCATCCCGGAGGTCGGCTGACGGCGCCACCCGTGCGGAATGCAGTGCGGGGAAAATGCCGGCCAGCACGGCCGTCACCATGGTCACGAGCAGGGCGACGGCGACCATGGTGGCATCGACCTCCGTGTCCGCCACCCGAGGAAAGGCGGCCGGCGCAAAGCGGCGGGCCCCCGCCGCGCCTAACGCGGCGACGCCCAGACCCAGGAGCCCGCCCAACAGCGCCAGCAGCGTGCTCTCGGTAAGCAGCAAGCGATTGAGCCGTGCCGCGCCGGCGCCGAGCGCCACGCGGACCGCGAGCTCGCGCCGCCGGTGTTCACCCCTGACGAGGAGAAGGGCTGCCACGTTGGCGCACGCGATCAACAGCAGGAGGACCACCGCACCCAGGGTGATGAGCAGCACGGGACGGATGCGCCCGGTCACCTGGTCGGTCACCCCGACGGCGAAGGCGCGGAACTGCTGCTCCTCAACGTAGACGCCTTCCACCTTCAGCTGCGCGACGCGCGCGGCCAGCTGGCGATTGGCGAGGTCGATGGTGGCCCCCGGCGCGAGCCGCGCGACGCCGTACCATCCGTGACTCCCTCCCCCCGTGCCGTTGAACGCGGGGCCCGGCGCCGCTCCCTCGGATGCCGCGTCCGTGGCGTTCGGCATCCAGGCGAGGGTGGGACCGTCGCGGCCAAAGTCGAGGGGGAGCTTGAATCCCTGGGGCATGACCCCGACCACCGTGGCCGCGCTCCCGTCCACCTGGATGGTCTGCCCGACGATGGCTGGATCCGCGTTGAAGAGGCGCTCCCACAACGTGTAGCTCAACATGATGACCCGTTCACCGTTGGGCCGGTCCTCGCTCGGGGTGAAGTTCCGCCCGTACAGGGGTGCCACGCCGAGGATCGGGAACAGCCGCGCACTGACCGAGGCAAAGCGGATGCGCTCCGGCACATCCCCAGCGGTGAGCGTCAGGTTGCCATCAGAGAAGAGCGCTACCTCATCGAAGGCCGGGATGTCGGTATCCCAGGCTTCGTACTCGTCCCAGGAAAGCCAGGTCTGGTCAAACCCCTTCCAGGCACTCCAGAGCACGGCGATAGCGTCCGGCTGCGCGTAGGGCAGCGGCCGGAGCAGGACGGCGTTTGCCACGCCGAACAACGTGGTCGTGGCGCCGATGCCGAGTGCCAGGGTTGCCACGACGAGTGTGGTGAATGCCGGACGGAGTCGCAACGACCTGAGCGAGATGGCGATGTCGCGGCGCCAGTGCTCCCACTGCGGGGCACCGCGCTCATCACGCACGTCCTCCTTGTGGCGTTCGACGCCACCGAACGCGCGCGCGGCCGCACGACGCGCGGCGGCGCGATCCTCGCCGAGAACCGCCTGCCGGTGCTCCGCCTCCATCTCCAGGTGAAATCGGACCTCGTCCGCGAGTTCCGATTCCTGGCGGCGGCGTCGGAAGATCGCGGCGAGCGCCGCACGGAGTTCGTGGTGCCAGGCCATGATCAGGCTCCCGTGAAGGAAAGTCGCAGTACCCGGTGGACGGCGGCCGACGTGCGTTCCCAATCGGCGATGGCACCCACCAGCTGGCGGCGGCCTTCGGCGGTGATCTCGTAGTACCGCGCCCGCCGGTTGTGCTCCGTCAGGTGCCAGCTGGAGCGAATCCAGCCGCGGCGCACCATGCGCTGGAGTGCCGGATAGAGGGATCCCTGGTTGACGTCGAACACCTCGCGCGAGGCCGCCCGCAAGCGCATCGACAACCCCCATCCGTGCATCGCTTCGCCGGTGAGGAGCTTGAGCACCATCATTTCGAGGGTGCCCTGGAGGACCTCTGAACGATCTGTCATGCTTCTGTAGACATCCAAAAGAAGCCGACGGTTTCATACGTCCGCTCTCGGTGGCGAGGGGCGGGTCGGGCCCCCATCTTGGCGCAGCTCCACCGCACCCAACCGGTCTCCCCGATGATCATTCCAGCGAGCTGGGCGTTGCGCCTGGCCGGCATTGCGATACTACACGTGGCGTCCACGGCGGCTTCGGCGCAGGGCGCGGCGGAGTCGAGACTTCGCGCCCTCTACACCACCGAATGGGAGTGGCGCGGCAAGGAACTCGCCCGCAACAGCGACACCTTTCCTCGTGTGGATGCTGCGTCACAACAGGCCCGCCTGGTGTACTGGGCGCAGGTCCTCGCGGCCCTCGACTCCATCCCGCTCGCGCAGCTCGCTCCGGAGGAACAGGTCAACTACCAGGTGTTCCGTACGTCGATCACGGCGCTGGCCAACGACATCCGCTTCAAGACGTATGAGGCCCCATTCAACAGTGACACCTTCTTCTGGACGGAGTTTACCCCGCGCCAGGGGATGGCCCAGCTGGACGAGTACCGACGGTTCCTGACGCGCTTGCGCGACGTGCCGCGTTACTTCACCGAGCAGGTGGATAACATGCGCGCCGGGCTGGCGCGCGGGTACACGGTGCCGCGGGTCGGCGTGCAGGGACGGGACGCGACGATCGTGCCCTACACAAGGGCAGACACCACCAACCCGCTCTACCTACCGTTCGCGCAGATGCCGCCGACGATCCCGGCCGCGGACCGGGAGGCCCTGCGCGCCGAGGCCCGCACGGTCATCCGTGAGACGATCGTGCCGGCGTACACCACCCTGCTGGGCTTCATGCGACAGGAATACCTCCCGCGCGCGCGGACGGCGCTTGCCGCGACCACGCTTCCCGACGGCGAGGCGTTCTATCAATCGCAGATCGAGAAGTTCACGACCCTCACACTGACCGCCGCCGAGATCCACGAGCAGGGGAAGGCCGAGGTCGCGCGGATTCGCGCGGAGATGGAGGTGGTGAAGGCGAAGACCGGGTTCCGCGGGAGCATGGCGGCGTTCTTCCAGTTCCTGCGCACTGACCCGCAGTTCTACGCAAAGACGCCTCGCGACCTGTTGGCGTATTCGGCGTACGTCTCCAAGAAGGCGGACTACAAGCTCAAGGAGTTCATCGGCTACTTGCCGCGGCATCGGCACGGGATCATCCCGGTCCCGGACGCCATTGCTCCCATCTATACCGGGGGGCGCGGCGGGCTCGACGCCTGCATGATGAACACCTACAACCTGAAGGCGCGCACCATGTACACGATCGCGGCGCTCACGCTGCATGAGTGTACCCCGGGCCATTCGTTCCAGGCCGCGCTGGCCCTGGAAGGGCCGCCACGCCCCGCCTTCCGGAATGGAACCGGCTTCTCCGGGTACGGCGAAGGGTGGGGGCTCTACACCGAGTGGTTGGGCACCCTGATGGGGGTCTATGAGACGCCGTATGAGGATTTCGGACGACTCACCTACGAGATGTGGCGCGCCTGCCGGTTGGTCATCGACACCGGGATCCACAAGTATGGGTGGACACGGCAGCAGGCGATTGATTTCCTGCGCTCCAACGCCGCCCTGTCGGAGCATGAGATCACGACGGAGATCGATCGCTACATCTCGTGGCCGGGACAGGCGCTGGCCTACAAGCTGGGCGAGATGCAGATCCGGCGGCATCGCCGCGAAGCCGAAGCAGCGTTAGGCGCCACGTTCGACCAGCGCGCGTTTCACGATGCGATCCTGGCGCTCGGCTCCGTCCCGCTGCCGGTGCTGGAGGCCCGGATGCAGAAGTTCATCGCCGACGGCGGCAAGAACCCCACGGTCGTGCCGTGACGGGCGCGACTCCGGAACGCGCCGCGCGGAACTAGCTTTCGCAGGGCGACGCGCGCTGCGTCGCCTGTCCCTGGCGAACTTCCCGAACGAGATCGATGCACGAGCTGTCGCTGGCCCATGGGATCGTGGAACAGAGCATCGCGGCGGCGGAACGGCTCCGTGCAGCGCGGGTGGTGGCCGTGCAGCTGCGGGTGGGACGGCTGGCGGGGGTGGAAGCCGGCGCCCTCGTCTTCTGCTACGACATCGCCAGCCAGGGGACCGTGCTCGAAGGATCGCGGCTCGAGATCATCGACGTGCCGCTGGTTGTCTGGTGCGCCCACTGTCTGAAGGAAGTGGAGCTGCCGGGGATCCAACGGCTCCGCTGCCCGACCTGCGACACGCTGTGTGGCGAGATTCGCCACGGAAGGGAATTGGAGATCGCCTCCCTGGAGATCGAGGAATCGGACGGATGAGCCAGACCCGAATTGTGGAAGTGCGTGCCGGTGTGCTCAAGAAGAACGATGAGCTGGCGCGTGCGTTGCGGACGCGGTTCGAGGACGCCGGCGTCTTTGTCGTCAACCTCGTGTCCAGCCCGGGCACCGGGAAGACGCAACTGCTGGAGCGCACCCTCACCGAGTTGGCGGCGTCCGGGCAGCGGTGCGCTGCCCTGGTCGGAGACCTCGAGACCGACAACGATGCCCGGCGGCTGGCCCGGAGCGGCGTCCCGGTCCGGCAGATCAACACACACGGGCGGTGCCACCTGGAAGCCGAGATGATCGGCGACTTTCTCGGCGACTGGGACCTTGGCGCGCTGGACGTGTTGTTCATCGAGAACGTCGGCAACCTGGTCTGCCCCGCGAGCTACGACCTGGGCGAGGCGCTGCGCGTGGCCCTGCTCTCCGTGACGGAGGGCGAGGACAAGCCGCAGAAGTATCCAACGATGTTCAACTCCGCGGACGTCGCCCTGATCACCAAGATCGACCTCGCGGAGGCCTGCGAGTTTGACCGGGCTGCGGCCCACGCCGCCATCCATGACGTGCGCCCGGGGATGACCATCCTCGAACTCTCGGCGAAACGCGGGACCGGGATGGCCGAATGGCACCAGCTGCTCGCCGACCGCCGGGGCGCCTGGCAGGCTAACCACAAATAGCTGCTGCCTCGTCGGCGCCCCACGCCGCGGGCGCGCCTCAACGCGATCGGAGGGCCAGCTGGATGCGGACGCGATCCCCTTCGTCCAGTCCCTCGGACTCGCGCACGGCGTCCTTGATCGGCACCCAGTATCGCCCTTCGCGCGGAAAGAGCGAGGTGGTCCACTCGGTGGCGCCGATCCGCGCCGTGACGGGGATCATCCCCCAGCCGTAGGTGACGAAGCCCGCCATGTCGCGGAGGTCACGGCATGTCTTTGCCGGGACGACGATGAAGTAATACGGCGCCGGGCCGCGCCATTCGATGATGGTGCCGCGGAAGGACGTGAGCATTGCCGGACGGAACGTCCTGGGAGCCGCCGTTCGCCGGGACGCTGGACTACTTCTTCTCTGCGGCGAGCAGCAGGTTCACATGCTCCTGTGCCTGCTGCAGTCCACCTTCAGGGTCGTCCCAGCGAATCAACCCGTCGGCGTTCGCGTCGCGGCCGGCCACCAGCTGCTGGGCCAGGGAGACCAGTTGCGCCATCAACCCCGCGGCCTCTTCGGCCGTCGTCGCGGCTCGCACCTTTTCTGCCATGGCGATCACCTGTGCGGTCCGCTCCAGCGTTGTCCGCGAGGCCGTGGTGATGTGTCGCGCATGCGTCGTGACGTTGGCCGACGCACCCTCGGACTTGGCCGCCAGCTCCGTGTGGGCGATCACGCCGGTCACTGCCTTGCGCACGCCGTAGCCGCGCCCGGGACCCTGGGTGACCACCGTCGGGTCCACCGCATGGATGACGTGGCCGGCGTGCAGCTTCATCCCGTCGAGGTTGGTTGGGTTGCGCGCCCCGAGTTCGGCGTGCTGGATCGCGATCCGTGCCTCGGTGAAGGCGGTCGCGAGGAGTCCCGCGCCGCCCGGAGTGTCGCTGAACGCGTTGACGACATGGCCGAGGTGGACACCAACCGGTCCGGCCGGAACGGCGACCGGGGCCGTCGATGGTGCTGCAGCAGGGGGTGCGGCTGGCAGGGAGCCCGGGAGTGGAGCGCCCGTGATCTTCGCGATCGCCGAATCGAAGGTGGCGCGCGCTTCCCCATCGGTGCTCACGTAAAAGCGGCGGCGCTCGAACTCCCCGTTGGTGAGGTTGGCCGATGCGAGAATCTGCGCAATGCGTGCGCGCAGCTTGTCGCGGCCTTCCTTCTGTGCCTCCTGCTTCTTGTTGCTCGCCCGGGCCAGCTCAACGTCAGCGGAGTCCACGGCGGCGTTGATGGCCACGTGCAGGGCCGCCAGGGAGCGCACCTCCTCCGGGGTCAACTTGACCGCCTGGGCTGCCTGTCCGCCGGCGACCAGGGGAGTGACCCCGACGAGACATGCGAGGGTCACCCGATGGAGCGTTCGAAGCGTCATGCCGAGCATTGCGCTGGGGAGGAGGTACGGAGGGAGTACGCAGCGACGGAGCGCGGTGCTGCGGAACTGAAGATTACGGGCCGCGGAGTGACGAGGCGAGGGACCGGAGGTGGCAGAGGCCCGGTTGCGGGGTACCTTATGGGCACGTCATCTGCTCTTGATCTTGTCGTGACGGAGCGGTGATGTGGGTTGGTGGGGGCGGGCGGGACGTAACTCGATATCACGAGAGGGTTTACGGACTTATGTATAGGCGCCCACTTATTGGCGTGACGACGCAGACGCTGCAGGCAATCGACGGGATTCCGAGCGGGTTGCCACAGTCTGACGTGATGAACCAGCGGTACTACATCGCCGTCGCCCTCGCGGGCGGCGCCCCGACGCTCATTCCGCTCCTCGACGATGAGCCGGAAGCGCTGTGGTCCGTCTATGATGCCTGCGACGGGATCCTGATCCCTGGCGGGGTGGACGTGGACCCCAAGCACTTCGGCGAGGACCCACATCCCAAGCTCGGCCGCATCGACGCGGCCCGGGACCGGGTGGAAATGCAGGTCACCCGCTGGGCCGTGGAGGACCGCAAGCCGTTGCTCGGGCTCTGTCGCGGCCTTCAGGTCATGAACGTCACCCTGGGTGGTTCCCTGTGGCAGGACCTCGAGGAGCAGGTGCCGGCGTCCATCAAGCACGACTACTTCCCGACGTATGGCTTCGACCGCGACCACCTGGCGCACGAGGTGAGCCTCACGAAGGGGTCGCGCCTGCGTGACCTGATGGAACTCGAGCGGATCCCGGTGAACAGCATGCATCACCAGGGGATCAAGACCTTGGCACCGTCGTTGGCGCCGTGTGCCGTGGCCCCAGACGGGCTGGTCGAGGCGGTGGAGATTGCGACCGACGGGCACTTCATGCTGGGTGTGCAGTGGCATCCCGAAGTCTTCGAGATGACGGACCCGCACACGCGGCACGTCTTCCGCGAGTTCATCAACGCCTCGGCCCGGCGACGCGGATAGCGGGCTGGTGGCCCGATCCCGCACAGGGTGAGGGGGAATTCCCCGATGCGTCTCGGGGCAAGGGGGGCAACGATAGACGCCCCCTCCCCGTCGAGGTCGTGCCGTGTCCCAGGCGATCGGTTCGAGCGCGTTTACGCCCGAGCAGTACGAGCGATTTCGCGAGGCCACGCGAGCCCAGGCCGCCGCGCTGCACACCCTCCTTGCCCGGCCCGGCTTTGGTGAGGGGGAGCGCACCCTCGGCGCGGAACTGGAGTTGTGCATCATCGACCGGGATGGCAACGCTCTTCCGGTGAATCGCGCGCTCCTGGCGGCAAACCTCGACCCGCACCTCACGGTCGAGATCGACAAGTTCAACTTGGAGTACAATCTCTCGCCGGTCCCGGCGCGCGGGGCCCCGTTTGCTGCCCTGCAGATGGAGCTGCACAACGCGCTTGCCTCGATCAACCGGACGGCGATGGCGTTCGACGGGCGCGTGGTGCCGGTGGGCATCCTGCCCACGCTCACCGAGCGCGACCTGACACCGGCGGCGTTGACCGACCTGCCGCGGTACCGGGCGCTCAACGAAGGATTGCAGGCGTTGCGCCACGCGCCATTCGAGGTGCGGATCGACGGGGAGGACCCGTTGACCCTGAATGCGAAGGACATCACGCTCGAGGGGGCGAACACCTCGTTCCAGGTGCATGTGCGCGTGACGCCCGCCGAGTTTGCGGACTGGTACAACGCGGCGCAGCTGGCCACGCCGGTCGCCCTCGCGGTTGCGTCCAACTCCCCGATCTTCCTGGGGCACCAGCTCTGGGATGAGACGCGGGTGGCGTTGTTCAAGCAATCGCTCGACTACCGCGACCTGGACGCGCAGCGGTTCCGGCCGCCGGCACGGGTCGGGTTCGGGCACGGCTGGGTGCGGCAGGGTGCGGCGGAGTTGTTCGACGAGGCGGTCGCGCTGTTTCCGCCGATCTTGCCGACGTTGTCCGGCGAAGAGGAAACAGACACCGCGCTGCCTCGATTGCGGGAGCTCCGGATGCACCAGGGGACGATCTGGCGGTGGAATCGCGCGATCTACGATCACTCGCATGGTGGGCACCTGCGCATCGAGATGCGTGCGTTGCCGGCCGGGCCGACGCCGCTCGACATGGCGGCGAACGCCGCGTTCCTCGTCGGGTTGACGGCGGGGCTCGCCCCAACCATCCGCTCCCTCGTGGCCGCGCTCCCGTTCTCGATCGCCGAGTGGAATTTCTATCGTGCGGCGCAGAGCGGGGTGGATGCGCGCCTCGCGTGGCCGCAGGGCGTGGCGCCGTCACCGGTGGAGCGGCCGGTCACGGAACTGGCCCTGGAGCTGCTGCCGGTGGCCGAGGCCGGGTTGGAGTCGTTAGGCGTGGACGATCACGAGGCGACGCGGCTGTTGCGGGTGATCAGGGAGCGGGTGGCCTCGCGGCAGACCGGGGCTCGCTGGATGCGCCAGGGGCTGGACCGGGCGCGTCGGGTGCACGGGATGCCCGGGGCGCTGGCCGACGTGGTGGAGGGGTATGTGGCGCGCGCGTCGACGGGGCGCCCGGTGCACGAGTGGGATGAGCTGACGCCGTAGCACGGTAGGGGAGCGGGCGGCCGCCGGAGCGGTGCCTCGCTACAGCTCGATGCCGAGGTCTGCCGCGATCTCCTTGCGCAGCCACGCTCGCGCCTGGATCCAGTCGCGCTGGATGGTTTTGACGGAGGTCTCGAGGCTCAAGGCGGTCTCTTCCAGGCTCAACCCGGCAAAGAAGCGGCGCTCCACGACCGCCGCCGCGCGCGGACTGGCCAGTGCGAGGCGATCCAGGGCCTCATCCAGCGCGAGCAACTCGTCGGCTGCGCGTTCGCCAACCAGGTTCTCCACCAAGTCCAGGGGCAGGTGCGTCGACCCCGATCCGCGCTTGTCGCGCTGGCGTGATCGCGCATGGTCCACCAGCACCTGGCGCATCGAGCGCGCCGCGATGGCGAAGAAGTGTCCTCGGTCCTTCGCGTCCAGCTGTTCACGCTCGGCGAGGCGCACGTAGGCCTCATGAACGAGGGCGGTTGCCCCCAGGGTGTGGCCGGTCTGTTCCCCCCGCAACTGCGCACCGGCGACCGCGCGTAGCTCGCCGTACACCAAGGGGAGCAGGCTGTCGAGCGCGCCGGCTTCTCCGGCGCGCCATTTCGCGAGGCATGAGGTGACCGAGGTCTCGGGCGACACGGGTCGATGATACCTCCTGGACACCGGGAGGCAAGCCGATGTCCAACGCGGCTCCCTTTTGTCGCAGCTGGTGGCACCCGAATCAGCATCCTCATGCTCCCAGCCATCAAACGCCCCTCCGCGCCCCCTCAGAGCCGGCCCCTCCTGGCGGACACCCCGCATTTCGCTTCGGACCTGAATGACCTCGTCAACCGATTCTCCTCCTTCGGTCGCCGCGTCGCGTCACGCCATGGCCTCGATGCCGGCGAAGTCGACGAGGTCCTTCAAGATGTCCGGATACGACTCTGGCGTGCGGCCAGCTCCCCCGGTGGGGTGCGGTGTACGAATGCGCGCTACATCCACAGGGTCGTGGTGTCCGCGTCGCTCGACCTGATCCGCCGACGCCGCACACGCCGCGCCCGGCTCGTGGCCCTGGACCACCTCGATCCCGAGGACCTCTCGGTGGATGCGTCGGCAGATGCGTTGCTGGACGCCGATACCCTCACCCAGGCCGTGCAGCAGGCGCTGCTGCGGCTCCCGCCCGCGCGGCGGGACGCCGTGCGCCTCGGCCTGCTCGGGCATGATCGGTTCGAGATTGCGCGCCTGATGGGCTGGAGTGTCGCGCGCTCGCGCAACCTCCTGTATCGGGGGCTTGCTGACCTTCGTGCCATCCTGGAGGCGCGGGGTATTGCCCCGTCGCGTGCTGGGCGCATGGGGGAACGAACCTCGCCAGCCGAGGTGACCTCGGTACATTGTGTGGCGACCCGTCCGAGTGACCACCCCGCGAGGCCCACGCGTGCAGCCTGAGAACTGGGAGCGCCTCGGTTCCATCTTCCTGGACGCCCTTGAGCTTGCGGGCGAACCACGTCGCGCCTACATCGAGGAAGCGTGCGCTGGTGATCCGCGGCTCCGCGCCGAGGTGGAGGCGATGATTGCGGCGCACGGGGAGGGGAGCGTGCCGGACAGTCCCGTCCTCCTCCTTCCCGGTGCTCGTCCCATGGGGGAACGACTGGCCGTGGGCACGCTGCTTGGCCCCTACCGGCTGGAAGAGATCGTGGCGCGCGGTGGGATGGGCGAGGTGTACCGCGCGGTCCGGGTCGACGACCAGTACCAGACGCAGGTGGCGATCAAGGTGGTTCGTCCGGAGCGGACCTCGTCGGACTTGCTGCGGAGGTTCAGGCAGGAGCGCCAGATCCTCGCCCAGCTGAACCACCCGAGTATCGTGACCCTCCTCGATGGGGGGATGACCCCCGCAGGGTTCCCGTACCTCGTGATGCAATTCGTGGATGGCGTGCCCATCACACGGTACGTGAAGGACCGGGAGCTCCCCCTGGTCGAGCGCTTGCGGCTCTTCCTGGCCGTGTGCGACGCCGTGCAGTTCGCGCACGCACACCTGGTGGTGCATCGCGATCTCAAGCCATCGAACATCCTGGTGCGTGCGGATGGCACGCCTCGCCTGCTCGATTTCGGGATCGCCAAGCTGATCGATGCAGGCGCTGAGGAGTCCGCGACCGGGGATCTCCTGCTGTTGACCCCTGAACACGCCGCGCCGGAGCAGTTCCTTGGCCAGCCGGTCACCACGGCGACCGATGTGTACGCGCTCGGGGTATTGCTGTACGAGCTGATTGCTGGCGCCCGGCCCTTCGCGAAGATTCCACCGCCGGACTTGCCGCGTGCGGTCTGCGAGGACCCGCCGCCGCCGCCGGGCGCGATCGTCCCGGTGCATGAGGACCTGGAACAGGTGGTGTTGAAGGCCCTGCGGAAGGAGCCCGCGCGCCGGTACGCCTCAGCGGGCCAGCTGGCCGAGGACATCACGCGCTTTCTCGGCGGGTGGCCCGTCGTGGCCCGGCCGGATTCGGCGCCGTACCGCTTTCGCCGGTTTGTCAGCCGGAATCGCCTGGGGGTTGGCGCGGCCGCGGTCGCGCTCGTGGCGCTCGTCGGTGCGGCCGGCTGGTCCGCCTGGCAGTCGGCCCGGCGCGCCGCCGCCCTCGAGGTCGCGGAGGCTGAGCGCGCCCGGGCGAATCGCATCACCAACTTCGTGCTCGGTGCGTTTCGGGCGACCAATCCCAGTGAGACACGCGGTCGCACGGTCACGGCACGTGAGCTATTGGACGCAGCGGCGGCGCGCGCCGCAAAGGACCTCGCCGGTGACCCGGCGGCCCTGGCCGACATACAACTCGCCATGGGCCAGGCGTACGGGTTCATCGGACTTGCCGGCCGGGCCGAGTCACTCCTGACGCAGGCGGTCGACGCTCGGACGGCGATGGACCCCGTCCAGCCACTGGAAGTCGCGACCGCGCGTGAATGGCGTGCGCGCACGCGGTTGACGGCGGGCCGATTTGAGGAGGGCATTCGCGAGATGCGCGCGGTGCTCGATGTCCGCGAACGCACGCTGGGGCCAAACGCGATCGAGCTGGTACCTGCGCTGCAGCGCATCGCCCTCGCGACGTTCCAAACGAACGATAGTGCTGCCGTGAAGGTGAGGTCCCTGGCGATGCTGGATCGTGCCGTGTCGATCGTGGAACGCGCAGACTCGGGGCAGACCATGACGGCCGCTGACCTGCACCGCATCCGCGCGTGGATCACAGGTGCTCAGGGCAAGACCAGCGAGGCTGTTGCCATTCAGCGACGTGCGGTGGAGATCGCCACGGCGGCCGCCCGGGACAGGGACGACCCCGCGCTCTTCAACTTCCGCGAAACGCTGGCGCTGATGCTGGCTCAGGACAGCCAGGGCGACTCCTCGATAGCGATCCATCGCGCGTTGCTCGCCGAACGTCGGCGTGTGTACGGCCAGGTTCATGAGTTGGTCTCCTACAGCCTCTACAACCTGGCCGATGCCCTACATGATGCGGGACGGAACAAAGAGGCGGCGCCGATCATGCGAGAGGCTGTGGAGATGCGGGAGAAGGTCTTTGGAGAGCGGCACATACAGACCGCGTACGCCCTTGGCGCCGAGGGGAACATCTTCGCTGGACTCGGCCGCCTGACGGAGGCGATCGACACGTATCAGCGGGCCATCTCGATCGCTGAACCCGTCATCGGCGGAGACAATGTCGTCGTGCTGGACTGGTACGAATTCTCGGCGATCCTGCAAACACATGTCGGGCGCACGAACGACGCGCTGAAGTCGCTGACCGTCCTGGTGGAGCGAGGGTATACCAATCTCGCGCGGCCCGAGTTTGCGAAACTCGCGCGTCACCCACGATTTCCTGCGTTGGAGGCGCGGGTACGTCCGGTGAAGTAGGCCTGAAGGGCGTGCGCGACCTGGAGCGCATTGCGACGAGCGCTGTCGACATGTGAGACGGCTGGTGAGCACAACCGGCGGTGAAGAACGTCACTTCGTCAACCGGAGGGGTGACATGGATCGCATCGTGGCCGGACTCGCGCTTATCGCGCTGCCACTCACCGCACAAACACGGGTGATCAGGGGGCCACCCGATCTCGGCACTCCGCGGAACATGCCCCCGGGGCCTTCCGTCACCGATTGGCAACCGCGCGCGCGTGCCGTCACGGAGGGTACGATTGTGCTTACGGAGCCAAGCTTCCGGGTCGCCGATCTGCGCGTCGCCATCGGACAGGTCCGCCGACTGCCGGTGAACGTCGCCGTGAGTACGCCAACCGTGCGCGACCGCAAGGTGACCGTCTGTGGTTCGAGTGAGAGTGGGTGTGGTGGCCACACGGCATCGGTGGCGGTGAGCTGAGGGCGGGGCGCCCCTACATCCCGCTCATGGCCGCGCTGGCCGCCTTGTACGCCTCGGCGTTCCAGAACGCGCGTCCGCAGGTGTCGCCCCCCTGGCCGATCGCCTGGGCATTGAATGACGCCCGCTGGGCGAACCCGGCGCCGTCCAGCTCCACCGTGCGACGTTCGCCCCCGGCAAGCTCGGTGAACACCAGCGTTCCCTTCGATGCGTTGTAACTGACGAACGCGACCGCCTCGCCCTTCAGCTTGAGCATGTAGGCGGGGGAAAGGCCGCATACCGTGGCACCATCCTTGGCGATTGCGTCGTCGCTCTTCGTAGGTGCCGTGGTGGGTGTGGCGGCCTGCGCCTGGATCGCCTTGAACTTCGCCGCGGTCTCTTCCTGCAGCCGAGCGTTGGCCTCCTTGCGCTCGGCATCGCTGCCTGTGGTTTGTGCGCTCGCACTACCGCCAGCTCCTGCGTTCCTGGCTTGCGAGCGTCGCCATGCTCGTTCGCTCAGCGAGTCGGCCTGGCAAGCCATGATCTCCCGCCGCCGTGCGACGACCTCGTCACTCGTCCACTCCGCCTTGGTGCAGCCGAACTCGTCCGAGTAGCCGGTATCGCCCTTTCCCTTCGCCGCCGTTGGGGGGAGCAGCAGTCCCTGCTTGGCGAGTGAGTCGCAGTCGTTCGACGTCACGATCCCATTACGCGTCATGATCACCGTGGGAATCGCGGCGGTGCTGACCCTCATCCGGCCGGTGGCGGGGTCGACCGTGGCGTCCCCGGGGCGCGCGAGGTCGTGGGCACCGAGGTACCCCGTCTTGATCCCGTCGAAGCAGGTGAGCCACTGGCCGTCCTGTACCCGCAGCCGCCCGCGCACCGTGTATTCCTTGCCCTGCGCCGCCTTCTTGAGCTTGTCCATGAGCCCCTGCGCGTGCGCCGACTCTGCGTAGCCGGTCAGGGCGAGGGCGACGAGCGCCGAGCTGAAGCAACACCTGAATGCCATGCCACCCTCCGTGGGATCACGACCGTATGGTCATGCGGGAGCCGGCTTTGTGCAAGGCAGCGCCGGGCCTCGGTCGATCGGGTGTGGGGCCCGGTGCAGGTCAACGCGCCGTCATGATGACCGGCGCGTGGCACCGGCGTTCGTGACACTTTGCGGGAGGTCGGGCCGTACACCCGGGAAACCAAACGCGTACCGCCATGTCGACCGTTCGCACCCCCGAGGAGCAGCGCCAGGAGTTCTCACGGGGCCGCATGCTGGCCATGCCGCTGGCCGGCACCATCGCCTGGGCCGTGATCGGGATCTCTTGAACGACCTCTTCAGTGCCCACACCTAGAGAGACTCTGGACAACTCGCTCTTGCGTGCCGAGTGATCTGGTCTGGTATTGCCGGGTGACCGAGCATCCGGGAGCGGCGGCATGAGCGAGCAGCGGACGTTGGCTAGTGCGGCAATTCGCTCGGGTCGAGCTGGGGGATGACCCGGTGCCGGATGAGTCGACGATCCTGCGACTCGGCCATCGGAGCAGCACGGTACCGGCCCAGCTCTTTGCGGTGGTGCGGAGTCTGTTGGCGGACCAGAGCCTGTTGCTCAACGCCGGGACGATAGCGGACTCCACGATCCTGCATGCATGAGACAACCGGGTGTGCGGATGATGTCGTCAAACGTTATTGTGCACGGGCCGCTGGCAAAATACTCTTCCGGCTCATCACACTTCACAGGAGGAGAGGGCTTATGCGACGGAGTATCTGGCGACTTTCGGCGGCGATGCTCGCGATGGCGGCTGCCGGCATGCCGGTCGCGGCGATGGATGCGGGTTGTCCAAGCCACCTCACCGGTCCAGGAGGCGTCGTCTGCCACAACACAGCAGGAACCAGCTGCAGTTCCTGCACGTACAACTGCGGAAGCGCGGGCACACACACCTGGGACGTTTGTGGCCTGATCGAGGGCTAGCTCGCTATCGGCAGGGATTCAGGGTCAGGGGGCCATCTGGTTGGCAGGGGATGGCCCCCCGAATTCGCGGTGGAGGATTCATGCGCGCCGTACAGAGGGTCGTGGACGGGATCACAATCGCCGCATTCGTTGGCGCGGCTTATCTTCTGAGTCGGCCAGGCTCCTCCCTGCGGGTGGAGTTGGACGATCACGCGTGGCGGCGCCAGATTGGGCGTGTGGCCAACGAACGATGGGCAGAACTGGTGAAGGTGGCGGTGGGCTCACGGGCAAACTCGGGTGAAGTGGATCTCATCGAAGTCACCGACTACCAGTGCCCTTATTGCCGCCGCGCCACCGCGGTGGTCGACTCACTTGAGGCGGTGGGGATCCGTGTGGCCTACCTCCACGTTCCTCCGCCGTCGCGTCCCATGTCGCACCTCGGTGCGATCGCGGCCGTGTGCGCAGAGGACCAGTCGCGGTTGGCGCCATATCACCGATTGCTGATGGCCGACACCACCTGGTACGGTGGGACGAGTTGGGAATCGTTGGCGAGCAGGAGTGGCATCGATTCGACCGCTTTCGTGACCTGCCTGCAGAGTGACAGCTCCAAGTCGGTCGTGAGCAAGCACGCGGACCTGGCGAAGGCACTGGGTGTGCGCGGAACACCAACGTTTGTCAGCCGCCTTGGAGTACGCGAGGGAGTTGTTGCAGCTGCCGAACTTGAGCGACTTGCGCGCAAGAGGTGATGGCCATGTCGGGGGTCCGGAAATGGTCACATTGGGCGGCCCGCGCCCCCGCGCTCCTTGCTGCCGTGGTTGCGGCTTCCAGCGTGGCCCTGGGACAGCCGACGAAGCGTCTCACCATCAGCACGTCAGCGATCACGATGATGCACCAAGGCGAGCCCTTCGCGTTCGTGCGGCCCGTTGGAGCGTCGCGACTCTCCGACGGCAGCGTGGCGGTCGTCGAGGCCGAGGATCAGCGGATCCACGTGTTTGGTATGGACGGGAACCTCGTGGCCAGCGCTGGTGGGAAGGGGCAGGGGCCGGGCGAACTGGAGTTCGCGACGTCCATCCGGGCGGTGGGAGATTCCTTCGCCGTTGTCGAAGCCTCCCCGGGACCGAACCGAGTGAGCTACTTCCGCGTCGGGCAGCAGGGAACCCGGAAGGTCATCCGATTCCTCTCACGCCGTATGCTCTCGCACGGCAGCCCGCCCGAGACAGTCACGCCACTCGCGATGACCGCTTCCGGTGTCCTCATCGTGAGCCCTGGCGGAATGAGGGTGTACAGGCCACCGCCGGTGATGCAGTCGCGAAGAGACTCCCTGACGGTAGGAGTCCTGGCCCCGGCGGAGGGCTCGCTGAAGTGGGTCGGTCGATTTGCTGGCGCCACCATGACGACGTATCCACTTCCCAGAGTGCGCGCGGGAGCCGGCGTTGCGGTCCAGCGGATGCGTGGCAGCCTCCAAGTAGCAGGTGGAGCGTCGGAGGTGTGGGTGGGAGATACTGAATCGGGCGTCGTGCGCGCATTCGATCGGGCCGGGGAGGTGAAGGCCACTCTGAGGCTGGTCGCTCCTCCAGTAGCAGCTACCATGCGGGCGATCGATGCCCTGAGGGATGACGAGTTGACCGAGGTGACGACGGAACCTGACTCGGCGAGGGTACGCGCGGAATTCTCGACCACCGGTTGGCTCGGCACCCCGCCGTTATTCAAACGAATAGTTCCCGCAAACGATGACCGGCTCTGGGTAGAGCGATGGCCTGCGGCGGTCGGCGAGAGTATCGTGACCGTCACTGGCCAGCACGGTGAGGCCGTGTCAGTGCTCATCCACCCATCCCGGTTCCGGCTCGTGGAAGTCAGCGATGGGCAAGCTATTCTCTTCCGCACCACCGACAGTGGGTTTATCAACGTGCAGATGGCCCGCATCGGTGGTGGGTGAGCTGGTCGCGTGGCGCGCACAGGTCGCGCTGGAAGGTCGGGAGATCTCGAACGGGAGGCACATGTGCATATGTCTGGGCGTCGCGCATGGATGGTCGCGCTGGCTGTCGTTGGGTGCGAACAGCCAGGCGATCGCGCCATCCAGTCGGAGACCGCGTTGCCACCCATTCCCCGCAGGCCGGTGGCGTTCTTCGGGACATGGCAGCGAGTGGCTCCCATCGGACTGCGCGGCGGCCTGGTCCAATTCACGGCTGAGGCGCGGGCCGCCGGTGCCGTACCATGGCCCGGGCGCGGGATGGTCCCGATCGACGGATGGGAAGTGCGCTTCATGTCACGCGATCCCGTCGGGAGCCGGCAAGATTGGCGATCCGGGTACTCCGACGGTGGAGATGCCTCATGCCTCTCCGGTGACTCATCGTGCGTCAGCTTGCCCATGCTTTGCGTGAGCGCTCGGGGTGAATGGCTGTGCGAAGCGTTCGAGGTGAGCGCCGATTCCCTCCTGACGTCGTCCGGCCTGAGGTATGCTCGTGTCCGTGAGACGGCGGACTCCACGAACCGCCGACCGTGACACAGGGTGATTCGTGAGCGCCGCTCCCGCGTGGGCCAGGCGCGGTCGCGACTGGCGCATCGTCATGGAGTTCGACGTATTGAGGACGATGTGGCCCCCGGCTCCGTCTGGCGTTGCCTGGGTTCTCCGAAACGGGGCTGAGGGAGAGCCCAGTCGAATCGATGTGTTCGCGCCCACCGGCGTCCTGACGGACCGCGTGACTGCGGCCGCTTTCCCCTCTTCTTTCTCACCGATTTGACCTATGTCGCGGCGGACAGCCGGCGGATGGCCCGGGTGTGCGCCTCTGCAGGTACCTTCGCTTCGCCGCTGGAGCGCAGACTGAAACGGTTAGGAGACGCGCTTCGGACGCTGGCGAGCACGCAGCACGCGCATCTGGAGCGCTTGAACGGAGGGGGCACCGAGAGCGTCTGCAACATCGTGCCAAGGCATGTCTGCGTCGTGGAGTTGCATCGCGAGCGAAACGATCCGGTCCTGCAACAGGACGCGCATGGGTGGGAGGCGCACTGCCTTGAGGTCGCGCTCGGCTCGCCGCAGTGGTATGCGCAGCTGATCGAGGAATGCCGTCACGCGCTATGGGGGCGATGGGTCGCGACGCAGGGCCACGAGAATCCGGATGGCCTCGAGGTTTCCGTACCCCCTGACTTCAGCAGCTGGCGCATCGAACCCCCGAGGATCGAGCCGGGCATACACCTGACGAACCCTACGCAACTTGTCGAGCAGCCGATGCTCCTCATCCGGCGACGTGAAGAAGAGATCATCCACACCAATGCGTGCCAGAACATCGAGACGTCGGTGCGCCCGCGCCGAGCCGCTGGCTATGACGAACAGAAGCGCCGCCGGTCTCTCATTGCGCAGTGACCGAGCGCATTGCAGAGAGGTCGGCTCACCATCGTCGACGAGGAGGCAGGGTGTCCTGTCAGATACCCCCCCTGAAGGGGGTAAGAAGGAAGGGGAGAAAACGACTGGTTGCCACGGGGCTCGCTGCAAGGAGCCGGCGACCATCGGCATCAGCCATGTGAGTCGCGTATCGACAAGCACCGGCTCGCGCTCGTGGGAGTTCCCGCTTGTGGTCATCGTTCACACATATCAGAATCCTCACCAACTGAACACTCGTGCAAACCCCAGTATGCCAGCCGAGCTCGCTGGCTGACCCTGCCCACATGTCAGAGGCAGGAAGCGAAGAGGGGCGAAGCAGGCCGTCGACGAGGAGCGCTGCGCCTTCGAGCACGGTACCTGGCGACCCGTCGTCACCGAAAGCGGCGGGAAAGCTCCTCGTCTGCGGAATACTCGAGCACGGCTTCGCTCGCATTCTCAGCGACACCTGCACGCACGAGTATCTCCTGGCGTTCTCCTGCAAGGTCGGTACTTCTTCCCGAGCTGCCACGCCACGCGCCTCGCCATCTGGACGCAGTGGCTCGACACCAAGCTGCTTGCGCCCGTGTCGCACCGGCGGGTGGTACTCACCGTCCCCAAGCCGCTGGCCGTGGGTGGTCTCCTCCCCACCAGCGGGGCCCGGGAGAGGTTGATCCGCCGGACGGCGGGGGAAGACCCATGAAGAGATCTCGATTCACCGCCGAGCAGATCGTCGGGATCCTGCGGGAGGCCGCGGCGGGGAGTCCGGGGCGCCAGGTGGCTTGGAAGCACGGTAGCACGGAGACGACGTCGTACCGCTGGCAAAGCGTGTACGGCGGGATGCGAACGGATGAGGCGAAGCGCCAACGGCAGGGTGCGCAGCCTGGTGCAGTCCAACGCGCCGCCCCGGGATCGGCGCCGGACGGCAGCGTTCGTGACACTTCGCACACGGTCGAGCCGTACACCCGGGAAACCAAACGCCTGCACCCATGTCCACCGTTCGCACACTCGAGGAGCAGCGCCAGGAGTTCTCACGGGGGCGCATGCTGGCGATGCCGATCGCCGGCACGATCGCCTGGGCGGTGGTCGGCACCTTCGGCCCGATGCTCGACGTGGGGAGGGCTGGCCTGTTGATGTATGTCGCGACGGGTTCGATCGCCTACCTGGGGATGTTCATCTCCCGGTTTACCGGTGAACACTTCCTCGACAAGTCGAAGCCGAAGAACGTGTTTGACGCCCTGTTCTTTCACGGGATGGCGCAGGCGGTGCTGGTGTACTCCATCGCGATTCCCTTCGCCATTGAGGTGCCCAGCTCGGCGCCGCTGAGTGTGGGGATCCTGGCCGGCCTGATGTGGATTCCCGTGTCGTGGATCGTGCAACATTGGATCGGGTGGTTTCACACCGTCACGCGCACCGTACTGATCGTCGCGGCGTGGTATGCCTTTCCCACGGAGCGATTCCTGACCATTCCGTGGATCATCGTGGGGGTCTACCTCGTGACGATCGCCGTGCTGGAGAGGCGCTGGCGGCGCGTGCGCGGGGCGGCGCGCGCCGGGTAGCTCAAGGCCCGGGTCGGATTCAACGAGGGACAGGGCCCAGCCGACTACACGTCCGCCGCGCGGCCGGCATCCAACGATCATGACCCCCCTCATTCGCGTCACGGCGCTCTGCGCTTGCCTCGGCGCCGCCAGCGTGTTGCCGGGCCAGATATCGCGACCACAAACGAACGACTCCGCGCGTATCGCCCGCATCGAACGCCGGCTCCTTCCCTCGGTCCCCCTGGCTGGGACGCCAGACTCCGGCTGGTCGGTCCGCGAGCGCCTCGCCCATCACGACGTCGCCGGGATGAGTGTGGCCGTCATTCGGGGCGGCACGCTGGCCTGGGCCGGGGCCTATGGCGTCCGCGATCGCACGACCGGCGCACCGATGGATACCAGCACCATCCTGCAAGGCGGTTCATTGAGCAAGCCGATGGCCGCGGCGATCGGGCTCTCCCTTGTGCAGGACGGCACGCTCACGCTCGACGATGATGTCAACCGGTGGCTCCGCAGTTGGCGCGTGCCCGTGGACAGCTTCACGCGAGCGCACCCGGTCACCATGCGCCTCCTGTTGAGCCATCGCGCTGGTGTCTCGGTGAGCGGGTTTGACGGGTACCCGCGAGGCGCCCCGCTGCCGACCGTTGAGCAGGTCCTGCGCCGCGAAGGGCCAACGAACTCGGACACGATCCGGGTGGTGCGCACCCCCGGGACCGCGGCAGCCTACTCGGGGGGCGGGTACCTCATCGCACAACAGGTGATGACCGACGCCACCAGCCGCGCATTCAATGCCTTGGCGTTCGAGCGACTCTTCCGCCCACTTGGCCTCACCCGTTCAACGTATGCCTCGCTTGCGGACCAGGCGAACCGCGGCAACATCGCGCACGGGTACTTCGGTGATGGCAAGCCGGTACCCGGCGGCTGGCGCGTACTGCCCGAACAGGCGCCGGCCTCGCTCTGGACCACGCCGTCGGAGTACGCCCGCTTTGTTGTTGAGCTGCAGCGCGCCTGGCGTGGGGACACGGGGCGATTGCTGTCGCCGGCCACGGTCCGCGCCATGATGACGCTGCAGGGGGCCGAGGCCGACGAGCAGGGGATCGGGGTGGGGCTCAAGGGGAACCCGCCCTTCCGGTTCAGTCACACGGGATGGAACGATGGCTTTCGCTCGATCGCCATTGGGTACCTCGATCGCGGGGACGGGATCGTCGTGCTGACCAACGCCGACGATGGGGACGAGGTCGCGATGGAGTACGTGCGCGCCGCCGCCCGAGAGTACGGCTGGGAAGACCTCGCCCCGCGCACCCGCACGGCGATCGCCGTGTCGGCGGCGGATCGCGCAGCGATGGTCGGGCGCTATCGCACCGGCCCCGAGTCGGTGATCGAGATTGCCGAGCGTGATGGCGAGCTCATCGCCGGCCCCGCGGGCCGCCGGCTGATGCCGCTCCTGGCGGAGCGCCGCGACCAGTTCTTCTTCACCTTCACGGCGGACGCGGCCTTGTCCGTGGAGCGCGACGCGACCGGGCGAGTCGCCGCGATTCGGTGGAACCTGGGAGGTCGGGAGGTGCGCGGCGAGCGCATCCCAAACTGAGGGCAGCGAACGGGCCCGCCCACCGGCTTACCGGAGGACGTCGGAGATGTTATCGAGACGCAGGACCGGTGTGCTGACCAGCAGCTCGCGCAGGATCGGGACATGGCCGGCCCCGATAATGACCAGGACGCGCTCGTCGTCACGCCGGATAAGGCGCGCGATGTTGCTGTAGATCCTGAGGTTCCGGTTGTACCAGGCGCTGACGAACCCGTCGGCGCCGAAGTAGTCGCCCGCAGGGCCATTCAAGAGGTTGCCGACAAGGTAGTGCCCGTGCCCGGCGCGGAGGCGCTCCGGGCTGTTGAGATGCATGAGTGTTTCCCGCAACGACCGGACCGTCTTGAGCGAGTCGTCCTGACGGTAGATCGCCGCGAAACGCGCCTCCCAGTCGATTGCCGAAAGCGGCCCCGGCGTGAGCGCCTTCTCTCGGCGCGTCCACTCATGCTCGGTCATGGTGGAATCGAGGGATCGCGCCGGGGCGTCGATGGCCGAGACGCCACTGAGGCCGAGCCGGCGCGCGAGCCGGAAACCGATCTGGTACGTCTCGTTGCTCAGGGTGTCCATCCCGTTTCCGGGGTACACGCGGAAGAGGGAGTCGAGCCTCGCCTGCCGTGAGAGGCCGGCCTCGACCGCGATACGTGTCGGCTTCCAGGCGGCGAGCCTTGCGATCACTTCCTCGAGTTCCTTCTGGCGCGCGGTTGATCGGATGTCAAACGGGAAGGTGGGTTTGTAGCCATCGAGCCCGGCGTCCTCGAAGTGAAACATGCCGAGCACGAGCACGTGAGCTTGACGGTCGGGGCGGAGTTCGGTGATGCGATCCTGGGCCTCCACGAGGCGGGCGACACCCATGGACAGGACAACCAGACGAGCCAGTGTACGCACGAGGTCTCCGCTGTGGGGCAGGGGGGTTGGGATGCCGCCCCCCTTGGATCTCCCAGCTGCTGAGAAGGTTTGACCTCGGCGATGCCTAAGGAGCCGTCGCTGTGAAGGTGGCCGTGCCCACGTAGCCCTTCGATGTGTTGGTGAACCCGTCCCCTGTGCCCCTCGGATCCTGCCGCGTCACCTGGACCGTGTACACCTCACCCGGAACCAGGGGACGACTGGCCACGTCGGTTGAGCCGCCCGACGGGGCGGTGGTGCCGTACGACAGAGGCGAAGTGAGGGAGTTCCCTGCCGTGGCGGCGACTGACCAAACGAGCGCCGCCGTGTAGCCATCGCCGGCCGTGGCGCCGCGATAGACCCGCACGAGCTGGGCTCCGGCCGGCTGCCAGGAGATAGTCAGGGTCGCAGTTCCTACGGTTGTGGCGACGACCCGCGGTACCTGCGTCGGGTCGTAGGGATTGCGGTCGCAGGCGAGGAGGGTCGCCGCGGCAACGACTATCAGGCTGCGTCGGAAGGACGCACAGGGCGATGCCGGCATGCGATCAACCTAGTCGCGCACCCGCGCGTTCGACCGTACCGGCGACTCGTCGTGCAGCGGTTCGGCCGGGACGCGCGGAGCGGCGTTGATGGGTGCAGGTGCGAGGACGGGCTCAGCCGCTACTGTGCCGTCAGGCAGCCCGTCAGGCGACCTCCGCCGTTGGTTGCTCGGATTCGCCGAACGCAATGGTGTAGCAATCCGATGCGCATACCACGCTGCCAGTACCGCTGCGACAAGCATCGCCGCAGCGCCAATCCAGATGCCCTGCTCCGCCTCCGCATCCATGGGCTCGAAGAGTGGTTGGGCGGCCAGCAGCCCCGCCGTCGTTATTCCCCAGGTGGCGATGGCAGCCATTGCCCAGCGTGCGCGCCTGAAGACCCCGATGGCCCCCACTGCCGCCGACACGCCGATCACCAGCTGCAACGCGGCAAACAACTGCGAGCCAGGTTCGGTGTCGCGGAGCTCGCCCAGGGCCTGCCGAAAGGCATCCTTGCTGAATAGCACCAGGGCGACGGAGAGGAGGTAGCGGCCAACGATTCCAATCACAGGTACACTCGGCTTGCGTGGGTCGACGCGGGTTGTTGGGTGCCGTGGGTGTTCTACCGCGAAAGGCAGGTTGGCACAAGCAGGCGCGCCATGTCCACGGCACAGTCCGCCAGCCCTGGATACCTGATGGCCTTAGCTTACGACCCGGGCCGCGCGACGCACCACCGCGGGGTCCCTGCTGGCGCCTCCTGGTCCGGACACTCCTGTGTAGCCACGAGTAGATGCTTCGAGTCGTTTGCCTTCTGTTCCTCACCTGCGTTCCCGTGTTGCTGCCCGGCCAGGACGCTGCCCTCGAGCGTTCCATCCGCAACGTCTACGGGCAGCTCCTCATCGCGCGGGCCGCTCAGCAGCGGTACAGTACCAGGGATCCCGCCACCGCGGCGGCCAACGATTCCGCGATCGCCGGCTGGTTGCGGGCCGCCGGGGTTCCCGCGGTCGATAGCGTCGGGCGTGCGCAGTATCCGCAAGCCGTCGCCGGTGCGGAGGCTGACGTGCGCCGCTTGCAGGGGGTGGTCAACCTCACACTCCGGATGGCCGTGCCGCGGTATGCCACCTTGGGTGCCTTTCTCGAAGCGACGATGCCGTGGGCGAAGCACGAAAAGGATCTTGTGCGCCTCCGGCCGACGATGGGCGCGGCGCTGGTGAGCGCCCCTCCACCCGCGGTGACCCCCTCCGCGCCAGGTCCGATACCCCTCCCGAGCGCAGCGCGATCGTCCACGGCCGCGGCGACCCCCGAGCCGACGCAGCGCAATTCCGTGCAGGGCGCGACCCAACTTGAGGGGGTCTATCTCCGTCGCGTGACCACGACGGGATATGGCGGCATGATCGCTTTTGCGTATCGCCCGTTCCTGCACTATGCGGACGGCTCGGTGTTCATCGATCCATCGTTGGCGGGCGCGGCGTTCGATCCCGTGGCGAGTCGAGACACGGCATCGCACGCTTGGGGGCACGTGGTCACGCGCGCCGGGGCCACGTGGCAGGTGCGCATGCTCAGTACCCAGCGCGCGCGTGATGGCCTGGAGCGTGAGTTCGTCGGGGTCTATCGCCTGACCCCGGCGCGCGCCGGGCAGTCGCTCAGTGGCGAGTATCGCTCATTGGGCGGCACCGGCAACCTCGCGGTCGGTGGGGATGCGGCGGTGGTGGTCGAGGACCTTTGGTCATTCCTTCCCGACGGCCGCTTCACCCGAGGCGGATTCGCGGGGTCATCCAATCGTGGGGTGACGACCGGTTCCACCCGCGCGACAAAGGCCGGACGCTATCGCGCGGACGGCTATGCGATCGAGCTGACGTATGACGACGGGTCGGTCGAGCGGCTCCTGTTCGGCCTCGACGATACGGGTGGACTGGTGACCGTTGGTGGCGGCGTGTACACGCGCAAACGAGAGTGAGGTACCGGCAGCGATAGCGCTGGCCGGTCGCACTGCCGGGTCCCTTCCAACCCGGTAGTGCGTCGGCGTCCCCTATCGCCCGCTGTGATCCACCGAACCGTCCTTTAGGTAGCGATCGAAGAAGTCGAGCATCTCGCCCAGCATCGCCTTCGTGTTCTCCCGGCCGTAGACGTAGTAGGTCTCGTTAGGGTACTTCCGGTACTCCACCACCTTGGAGTGTTTCGCCAGCTCGCGTGCGTACTTCCACGCCGCGTACTCGGTATCGAGCACGTCCAGGCCGAAGCCGTGGATGAGCATCGCTGGCGCGGTCGCATCCTTTGCCTTGTGGATGGCCGAGCTGCGGCGGTAGATCGAGTCCACGGCGGGCGTGGAGGGCCAGCGCCCCAGTTCGTAGTGGAGCAGCTGGCTGTGCTGAAGCTGCGGCACCACTGTGTGGAAGTCGGTCACGTCCCCGTAGCCGGAGCCCGAGATCGCCGCCTGGAACACGCCGGGGGCGAACGAGGTGGCGTACATCGTGAGCATCCCGCCGTAGCTGATCCCCGTGATCCCGATCTTCCCGGGATTCACATACGCCTGCTGCTTGGCCCACGTCACCCCCGCGAGGACGTCGCGCAGGTCGCCGTGTCCCCAGTCGCGGTTGTTGGCGTCCTCGAAGCGCTTGCCGTAGCCGGAGCTGCCCCGCACGTTGGGCGCGATCACGACGTATCCGCGACTGGCGAAGAACTGCGGCTGCAATTGGTAGTTGTCCAAGAACTGCTGCGTCGGGCCCCCGTGCACGTACATGATGACCGGCGCCTGGTCACCGGCCCGCAACCCCTTCGGCTTGTAGAGATAGGCGTTGATCGTGAGGCCCTCGTTGGTCCAGGCGATCTTCTCGGGCTCGATAAGCTGCGAGGCGATGGCGCCTTCGGGGTCGGAGTCGGTGAGCTGCCGGGGCGTTCCACCGGCCGCGGGCACGACGAAGAGGTCCGGCGCACGCGTCGGCGTGCCGAAGGCGTACGAGATGAAGTGCCCATTGGGCGACCATTCCGCGCGCGACAGCAGCCCCACCGGCGGAGCCACGACGGTGCGGGCCGTCCCTCCAGTCGCCGGCGCCACCTTCAACGACTGCGTCCCGTTCGTGATCGAGAGGAAGAGCACCTGGCTTCCGTCGGGGGACCACCGCGCGTCGCTCTGGTCGGCGCGCTCTACCGCGAGCGGGCGCGGCGTACCGCCGGCCAGTGGGGCGAGCCAGTAGTTGGCCCACCCGCTGCGCTGCGAGCGGAAGAGGATGGTCTTCCCGTCGGGTGACACGCGCGCAAAGCCGAAGGACGCGCCCTGTCGATAGTCGAAGTAGTCCTTGTCGCTGAGCACAAGGCGCGCCGGGCCGCCCACGGCCGGAATGGAGAAGACATCGTGGTCGACCCAGCGCGAGTCGAGGCGCGTGTAGAGCACCCGGCTGCCGTCGGGCGTGAACGAGGGAAAGCCCTCGTACAGCGGGGACGAGGTCAGGCGCGTGGCGACGCCCGTCTCGACATCCACCACATACACGTCCTCGCTTCCGTTTCGGTCGTTGGCCAGGGCGATCCGGTCGCCGGTGGGCGAGAAGGCGTATGATCGCACATGGCCGGAGAGGCGCGTGATGCGGCGCTCGGTGCCCGCCGCGATGTCGAAGCCGAAGACGTCGTTCCCTCCCTCCACTCCCTTCACATACGTCACCAAACGGCCGTCGGGTGAGCGACGAAGCTGCGACGCCCCGCCGAGCGATGGTGTGTGTCGGGTAGGAGCCCCACCATTTACCCCCACGGACGCGAGGGCACCGTCGCCGCCGATGTAGATCAGTCGCGTGCCGTCGCTTGACCAGACCGGGGATTCTCCGGCACCAATGGCGGACAGCACCGACTGGAATAGGTCGATCGACGGCGGTGTGTCCACCTGGGCCGCGAGCGTCGATGCACCGACGATCGTGAAGGATGCGAGAGCAAAGGCACGAGTGCGGCGCATGGGGATCCGATTCAGGGTCGACGGAGTATGCGCTCTACGCTCCCGTCGCGCGAGCCGTCCGGGGCTCGGGACAATACCCCGGAGTGAGGCCGCTTTAGCCCCCGCGGTCTAGCTGTGCTGGCCGGGGTCCGTGGCCGCGCGGGTTGCGGGATCGGGATCGAACACTCGCTCCGTGGCCGCCGCCGGTTCGCCGCTGTCGAGCAAGAGGGCCCGCTCGACGACGCGCGTTACGTGGGCGCGTGTGACCAACCCGACCAGCTCACCGCCCGGCAAGGTGACCACGGGTAGCGCCGCCAGGTCGCGCAAGCCGAGTCGACGCACCACCTCCTCGAGCCCGGCCTCGAGTGAGACGGCCGGCGTGGCGACCAGCAGGTCCCCGACAATGAGCGCCGGCAAGGCGTCCCGGTTGCGCGCAGCTTGTGCGAGCAGGCTGACCGGGAGGATGCCGGCGAGTCGTCCTGCGGCGTCCACGACCGGGAACAAGGGTTGCGCGGAGAACGCCACCCGACGAAGCACGGGCTCGATGGCCTCGTGCTCGTGCAGGATGAGGGGGGTGGCGTCGTACGCATCCTTCACGCGCAACCGCGCGAGCACGTCGCGTTCGCTGGGCTGCTGGAGCACGACTCCTCGCCGACGCAACCAGCCACTGTACAGGTCGTCACGTTCAAAGCGGCGTGCGACGACGATCGCGAGCCCGGTGACGAGCATCAGCGGCGCCATGAGGGCGTAGTCGTCGGTGAGTTCAAACACAAGCAGGATCGCGGTGATAGGCGCACCGGTGGCAGCCCCCACCACGCCACCCATGGCGACAAACGCCCACGCGGCGGGCTGTACTCCAAGCGAGGGTAGCAGTGCGCCCAGCAGTCCAGCCAGGGCCGCACCAGTGGCCGCTCCCACGTACATCGAGGGCGCGAACAAGCCCCCGGAGCCACCGGTCCCGAGCGTCAGTGCTGTCGCGACGATCTTCGCGAAGCAGAGGGCGAGGATCACGTACCAGGCCACGCCGCCGAACACCTCGGCAGGAATCGCGAGATGGCCTGGCCCGAGCAGGAGACCGTTCGAGAGCCAGACCATGAGTCCCACGGTGGCTCCGCCCAGCGCGGCCTTTGTACGTGGCGTGAGTGGTGATCGGGCAACGGCCTCGCCGACCCCAAAATACGTGCGCACGAACACCACCGTCACCAACCCGCAGGCGAGGCCGAGGAGTGGTGGCAGGGCGAGCAGTTCGAACCACGAACGCGACGGGTGCAGGTTGGGCACCGGGAACGCCGGATGTACACCAAACACGGCAGTGGAAATCACCGATGCCACGACGCTCGCGACCACGACGGTGGGGAAGGCGGCGACCTGCAGGCCGCCCAGGACCTCTTCAAGGGCGAAGAAGGCACCCGCCAACGGAGCATTGAAGGCGGCCGAGATACCGGCCGCAGTCCCCGCTGCGACCAACAGGCGCGTGCGGTCACGCGAGAAGCGAAAGGCGCGCGACAGCACGGAGCCCAGGCCGCCACCAAGCACCGCGGCCGGCCCCTCGGCTCCCACGGAGCCGCCGGCGCCAAGGGTTACGGCGCTCGACACACTCCGCGCGGCGAGCGGTTGCAAGGGGACGACACCACCCTCACGCTTGACTCGTCGCTTGAGGTCGGGGACGTTGAGTCCCTCTTCGCGCGGCGCCCATCGGCGCATGACCGACACGGCCGCCACGAAGCCAAGGGCAGTGAGCAGGGGGCGGTAGGCGGGATTGCGCAGGGCCTCGACGCGTGCGCCCGGCCAGCGGATGAACAAAGCGTCGCTGAGATCCACCAGCGAGTAGAAGCCAACGACGCCGAGGGCGGCGGCCGCGCCGATTACGACGGCAAACGCGAGGAGGACGGCATTCTCGGAGAGGTCGAGGGTGCCGAACCATTCGACGAACTCGTCCCAGCCTCCGGCGGCGGCGCGGCGCGGCCCGAAGGTGAGCTGACGGGTGCGCCGTCGGGCCTGAACCTCGGCGGCGCGCACCGCACGAGCCGCGCGCTCACCCAGGCGACCGAAGTGCGCGAGCACGCCCAGCAGGCGATCCAGCGGACGAGGAGCACCGTGGGAAGGAGGAACCGGCGGCATGTTCCGCAAGATAGACGCTCGCTGGCCTCCGTCCGAACGTTATGGCCGGATTTCTCGATGAATGGGCGACGCGGCGGTACAGACGCGACCTACATCACCGTCCCCCGCGGCAGCACGATCGCCCCAAGCCCGAGCCGCTTGAGCAACTCGTTCAGCGCGGCGACATCGCGCTCGATAATGGTGCGGAGCCGCCCCGACGCGGGCGCGAGCTCCTTGCCGAGGTCGGCGAGTCGCGCCGCGGCCGCAGGCGCCGGGCGTCCCTTCGGCCCGCCGGCGATATACCCGTCACTCCCGGTGACAAAGCCGTACAACTCCATCAGCTGGTTGTCGAGCTTGCCGGCGAAGCGGATGGGATCCTGGCCGCTCTGGCTCTTCACTTGTGAGAAGTCCAGCTCAACACTGCCGAGCTTGCCGGTGAGCGAGTCGATCGCCGGGCGCACGGCCCCGTCCTGGTTGATGCGCGCGGCCTGCTCCACGGCGCGCTGGGCCTGCTCGCGGACGGCACGAATGGTCTCGAGGGCGTTCTGCACAACGTTGATGGAGTCACGAATCGCGCTGCCGAGCCGGAACTGCTCGTCGTAGTCTGCTTGCGTGAGCGTGGTGAGACGGGGATCGGCAAGCAACCGGAAGGTCTGCGACATCGTGACGCCGTTGGCGGTGAGTCGCACGGTGTACTCACCCGGTGGTGCCTTCACCCCGCCGTTGTAGCCCCAGACCACCTGGCCCTTCACCGGCTTGGGTCCCGCGTAGGTGAGGTCCCAGGTCACGCGGAACATCCCTGCCTTCGTCTGGAGGGGCGGGAGCTGGCGCTCGCGCGCCTTCGCGGTATCGCTGCTAAACGCTCGCACCACCTGCCCGCGCGCGTCGAGCACATCGAGGGTCACCTCGGCGGTGGCCGCCTGGCGCAGGAAGACGTGGAACATCGCGCCGTTGGGCAGCGCGTCCGGTGCATTCTCCACACCGCCGGCACCACCACCGCCAACCTGGATGCGATAGGCATCACGCGGCTTGTAGAGGTGCGCGGCGGCGGTGCGGGCGACGGCGGCGGCCTGGTGCAGCGGCGTGAGGTCGTCGAGGATCCAGAGCGAACGTCCCTGGGTCGCGACCACGAGGTCGTTGCGGTGGACCCGGAGGTCGGCGACCGGGGTCACCGGAAGGTTGAGCTGCAGCGACTGCCAGGAGGAACCACCGTCAAAGGTGACAAAGAGGCCATGCTCCGTCCCGGCGTAGGCCAGCCCGTCCTTCGCGGGATCCTCGCGCACGGCGCGCACCGGAGAACCGGACGGGAGACCAGCCGTCACCGCGCGCCAGGTGCGGCCGTAGTCGTCGGTGCGGAAGATGTAGGGGCGATGGTCATCCATGCGAAACTTCTGCACGGCGACCCACGCGCGTCCGTCCTGGTGCGCCGAGAGGTCGATGTTCTCGACGGTGCCAAGCGCCGGCATCCCCGGGGGGGTGATCTCCTGCCAGGAGCGACCGCCATCGCGCGTGATGTGCAGGCGGCCATCGTCAGACCCGGCCCACAACGTCCGTGCGTCCTTCGGATCCTCCGAGATCGCGAAGATCGTGTTGTAGATCTCGACGCCGGTGATGTCGTTGTTGATCGGGCCGCCGGACGCGCTCTGGTGCTCCTTGTTGTTGGTCGTGAGGTCGGGGGAGATGGCTTCCCAGGTCGTTCCTGCATCACGCGAACGCAGCACCACCTGCGCGCCGTGGTACACGACGTTGGGGTCGTGGCGCGACACGACAATGGGCGCGACCCACTGGAACCGATACTTGAGGTCCTTCGCCGCCTGCCCCAGCTGCAGCTGCGGATAGGCGATCATGTTGCGACGGTCGTCGGTCGTGAGGTCCCAGCGATTGATGGCACCACCATAACAGCCGCCCCAGATCACCTCGGGGCGATCGGGGTGCAGCGCCACCGGGCCGGTCTCACAGCCCGACGCATACTTCCACTCGTTCATCGGGTGGAGGATGTTCGGGCCGCTCCACGCGGGAATGGAGATGCTGGTGTTGTCCTGCTGCGACGAGTACACGCGATACGGAAAGCCATTGTCGACGACCACGTCGTAGAACTCCGCCGTGGGCTGCGCGTTCATCGACGACCAGCTCTTGCCCTGCGTGAGGGAGACCACGGCTCCACCGTCGTCGCCGAGGACCATCAGGCGCGCGTTCGTGGGATTGATCCAGAGGTCGTGGGTGTCGCCATGCGGCACGTCGATCGAAGCGAACGTCTTGCCACCGTCAACCGACCGGTAGAGCCCCGTGTTGAGGGCGTAGACGGTGTTCTCGTTCTGCGGGTCGGCCTCGATGCGCGTGTAGTACCAGGCGCGCTGGCGCAGGTTGTTCTCGCTGTTGGTGCGCGTCCACGTCTTACCGGCGTCGTCGCTGCGATAGACGCCACCCTCCGGCTCCGCTTCAATGATTGCCCAGAGGCGATCGGGATTCGCGGCCGAGACGGTGATGCCGATCTTGCCGGTCAGCCCACTCGGCAATCCGCCGCCGAGCTTGTTCCAACTGTCCCCGCCGTCTGTCGACTTGTAGATGCCGCCTTCGCGGCTGCCGGAGATCATCGTCCACGGCTTGCGCTCGGCGCGCCACATGGCGGCGTACAGGATGCGCGGGTTGGCCGGGTTGACGACGATGTCCGAGGCGCCCGTGGAGTCGTTGAGGAAGAGGACCTTGTCCCACGACTTGCCGCCATCCCTCGTGCGGAAGACGCCGCGCTCGGGGTTCTTGCCGAAGGGATGGCCGAGGGCGGCGAGCCAGGCGACGTCCGGGTTGGTCGGGTGGATCGCCAGGCGACGGATTGCGCCCGATTCCGGCAGGCCGACAAACGACCAAGTGCGCCCGGCATCGGTGGACTTCCAGACGCCGCGCCCCTGCGACGAGTTGCCGCGAATGTCCGCCGAGCCGGTGCCGACGTAGATGACGTTGGGGTCGGAGTTGGCGACGTCGATCGCGCCAATGGAGCCGCCGAAGAAGCCGTCGGAGATGTTCGCCCAGCGGTTGCCGGCGTCCTCGGTCTTCCAGACGCCCCCGCCGGTGCTCCCCATGTAATAGAGGTGGGGCTGGCCGGCGACACCGGTGACCGCGGTGGAGCGTCCGCCGCGGAAGGGGCCGATCATCCGGTACTTGAGGCCGGCGTAGACGGCGGTGTCCACGTTGACCGCAGCGCGTGGCTGCGCGGCAGCGAGGACTGGGGCGAGTGTGGCAAGGGCGACGAGAATGCGCATCGGGGGTCGCTGGTGCGAGTCGTGGGGCGAGGGATCGCTCCGGTGGGGAGGGGAGCGCTCCAGTTACGAAAGTACTTGCCTGGCCGCCCGTTGCGGCACCATGCCGCTGCCCTTGCGGGCGAAGTCGCCGTTGGGCTTTGTCCCCGCGTCTGCCGTCTCTACCTGTCCACCCGCATCATCAGCCCTTTCACCCCCCGATCCGGGACGGTCACCCGCACTGGCTCCATCGCACCGCCGCCCAGGCGCGCCGCGACGACGGTCAGTTCGATCCCTGCGGGGAGGTCGCACAGCGTCGCGCGCCCGTAGCCGTCGGTGGTCAGCTCCCGGACGGCGGGCTCCGAACGCGTCCGGCTCACGACCCGCGTCCAGGTCAATTGCAGGGGGAGGTTGGCGACGAGGGAGTCGCCATCGCTGGTGCGCAGGGAGAGCCGGAGGGCGCCCGTGCCCCGACGGGCCGTGCGGCCGGGGCACAAGCGGGTGAAGATGTCCCGGGCGTTGAACGCGCGCAGCGTCACGCGCGGGGCGCGGCCCTGCTGCACCTCCACGCGGGCCTCGGCGGCCGCGAGGCCTAACGAGTCATATCCCGGCGACTCGACCAGGAGCGACCAGCTGCCATTCGGGACCGAGTCGACGGTGAACGCCCCCGAGCCACGGGCGATGGCGGTCAGTCGGCTGCCGGCGAGGCGAATCCGGGCCCCTTCCCAGGGTCTGTTGGCGCTGTCGCGCACGATACCGGCGATGCTGGCCAGGCTCGTGCCTCGCACGAACTCCTCGGCGGCTACCTCGCCGCCCTCCTCTCTTAACGGAAGGTTGGTCGGCCGTACCAGCAGCCAGGGCGCCGTGGTGAGCGGCGTGGTAAGCGGGGACGTCGGCCGTGCGGCGATCGGGAGGCGAATGAACCACCGACGGACGATCCAGGCGCCGCTGCCGAGTCGCGCAAAGTGGACCTCGCCGCCGACAAAGGCACTGGTGGCATTCGGGATCCCGCGGGAGTAGGTGAACTCGACAAATCGGAGTTCGAAGGTGCGTTCGTCGAGCCAGGCCGTGCCGATCACGTCCGGCAGGGTGCGCTCCGGCAGTGGACGGAAGCCGAGTCCGATGAGCCCGGGGCGATTGCGCTGCCGCCGTTCCTCAAAACAATGATCTCGCACGAAGGCGTCGGAGAGGAGCACCTCGGCGTCGGGGCCGTAGTATGTCGTGCTGCCGTCGGTCTCGCTCCACCAGTATCCCTTGAGCGAGAGGGAGTCGGGATCGACCGAGGTGAAAGGGCGTGAGACGACACCGGCGACCTCGCTGCGCGTCTCGCTGAGGATGCGTGCGTCGCGCGGCTCGAGCTCGCGGACGTAGCGCGTCACATGGGCGCGAAACAGCTCATCGCGGAGCGAGAGCTGCGAGGCAAACAACGCCGTGCGTGCCTCTTCCCAGAGGGAGGCGATACGGGCCACGTTGCCGTTGCGTGCGCAGGTGGCGAGGCCCGTGACCACGACTTCTGGCAGCGTGTAGAGGACCGCCTCGATCTGCAGGTCCCGCACGACCGTTTCACCGGGTCCCACGTCGAAGGGGGTTGTCTGCACGCGGCGGACGCCAATCCGCTTGGCGCTGAGGATGTATCGACCGGCGGCGGGAAGCCGGATGGCGAAGGTGCCGTCGGCGGCGGAGAGCGCGGCGCCGCTGCGTTGCGACCCGCCCTCCGGGAAGACCTCGACGACCACCCCGCCTAACGGTGATGCGGTCGCGCGCTCGGTGAGGTGGCCCCGCACGAGCTGGGCCTCGACCACCCATGGCGCGAGGAGCGACAGTGCGGCGAGCGCTGCGGCGCGGAGGCGCACCCTCATGGTGGCATGCGCAGCGCGTGGATGCTGCCCGGTCGGAGTCGCAGCGAATCACGCGCCACGAGGGCCCTATCGGCACCGAGCAGCTCGATGCGGAGCGGTTGCCGGGCCGGGATGTTGCAGAAGGTGGCGCTCCGCGCTTCATCGAGCCCGCTCACTTCGGTCTGTGGCGTGATACGTATGGACGTGGCACCGGAGTTCGGCTTCTCGAAGGTGTCGAAGCGTATCCGGACGGTGGTGACATCGGGGCGCGTCACCACGAGTCGCAGCGCCCCGCGATCCTCGTCCATCTCCGCGCGGTCGCACAACCGACGCAACAGCGGCTCGGTGCCGATCGCCCGGAGTGCGGTCACCGACTGGCTGGCTTCGGCAATATCCAGCTCCTGCTCGGCCGCGAGCAGTCCAAGGGCCTCGTAATCCGGGTGTTCGAGGATGAGGGTGAAGCCGCCAGCCGGCAGGGAATCGAGCCGAAAGTAGCCATCCGCCCGTGTGGTGGCGCGATGTGCAGTGCCAGACAAACGGACAGTTGCACCTCGCAGGGGCAGGTGACCCGTGGAGTCTGTGGCGCGTCCGGTGAGGGACGCGGATTGGGACGTTGATCGTGCACCGTCCGGCGTGACCTCCCCACCATCCTCCTTGTAGCGCAGCACTTCCATGGGGGCGGTGGAGCCCGGCAACCCGGACGATCGGGCGATCCCGAGTTCCGGCATGCGGATGAACCACCGCGACACGTACCAGGTCCCGTTTGGCGTAACCGAAAACCGGACCTCGCCGCGTGGGTCGCCGCGTGGCACGACCTGCGATACGTTAAGGTAGCGAAATTCGACCAGGCGCAGCTCGTGCGAGGCGCTGTCCATCCAGAACGATCCCCGGATCTCCGGCGTCGTGCGGTCGAGCAGGGGTTCGAAGGCCAGGCCCACGAGCCCCTCCCGTGCGCGGGGAACGAGGGAGAAGCAATGGTCGCGCAGGAACTCCGGTGAGGTGAGAATCTCGGCGTCGGGCGCAAAGAAACTGTAGGCCCCGTCGGGGTCGGCCTGCATGTACCCCTTGTTCGACAACTCCTCAGGCGTGAGCGCGCGGAATGGGCGTTCCGTGGTCCCGCGCCTGACGCTGCGTTCCTCGCGGGTGATCCGGAGCGACGACGGGCTGAGTTGCCGCGTGTACCGGACCATGGTCGCCGTGAAGAGCCGATCCCGCAGGGCGAGGCGACTGGCCGTGAGCGCTGCGCGGGTCTCGTCCCACAGCACAGCGACCTGCGCGGCCTCGTTGGGGCGGATCGAGCACGGTGCGTCCGTGACGACCTCGATGACCGGGAGTGCCGCGGTGAAGTCGATCGCCTCGAGCGTGATGTCGTGACGGCGTGCATCACCAACGCCGAGTGCGAAGGGCGGGGAGGCGTAACGCTTGAGGCCCACGCGCTTGGCGGTGAGGACAAAGCGGCCCGCCGCACTGGCCTGCACCGCGAACTCGCCACGCGCGTCGGTGAGGACGGCGACGGCGGCGCGACGCGGCGCGGCGCCTTCCACTCCGGCGTCATCGAGCTGCACGACGACCCCGGAGATCGGGGCGCGGGTGAGGGCGTCGGTGACGGTGCCCCGGACGACCTGCGCGTGCGCCAGCGCCGCCACGAGGCTTGCGAGCGACAGGAGACGCCACCGAATCCTCACGGAGCCTTCACCCGATCGTAATGGATCGATAACCGCAGTTTCACCACGCTGGCCGACGTTAGGGGTAGCAGGAGAGGGAACCGCGCAGGCCATCCCACACACCGATGGAGGAATCGATGTCCGCCCGCATGAAGGTCAAGCTTCCCGAGTCCGCACGCGAACGCAAGCGTTCCTTTGGTGGAACGTCCGTGAGCACGCTGTTGCACGCGGCGCTCATTGGCGGGACCGTGGTGGCCACCGGAAAGACGGTCGAGACGATGTACGAGCCGGTGGCTCCCGTGGATCTCGTGTACGTGGTACCCAGACAGCAGCCGCCGGCCCCGGAGCCGCCGCCTGAGGCGCCGCGTCCCCCGGAGATACCCACGGACGTGCCGCCGGTGCCCAACATGGTCGTCAAGCCGGTCAACCTGGCCGTGATCCCGGAGGGGCTGCCGCCAGTCGACACCCGCATCGGGACCACGCTGATTGACTCGTTCAAGGTGGCGACGCGCGACTCGACCCCTGCGGGCGTCGGCACCGGGGTGGTCGGCAACGAGCCGCTGACGGAGGCAATGGTGGAGAAGGCGGTGCAGGCGCGTGCCGGGAACCCGACGCCAAAGTATCCCTCGTTCCTGGCGTCGGCCGGCGTCGAGGGGGCGGTCTACGCGCAGTTCGTCGTGGATACGACGGGGCGCGTGGAGCCGGAGTCGATCCGTTTCACGAAGAGCGACCACGCGTTGTTCGAGCGTGAGGTCCGGCAGGTGTTGCTGAAGTCGCGCTTTGTGCCGGCGGAGTTCGGGCGGCACCGGGTGCGGCAGCGGGTGGAGCAGGCGTTCGCCTTCGCCCTCAAGCGTTAGGCACGCCCCGGGAAGGCCTCCTGCAGCATGCGGCGGACGCTCGCGTCGGTGGTGAGCGCCGCCGCGTCCTGCGGGAAGAGCCAGCGGGCCTCGACCCGTTCCAGGCTTGCGGGGGTCGGCAGCCCCTCGACCACGGCCAGGAAGCGCAGATCGTGGTGCAGGTGCGCCGGCGCCGCGCCCCGCGCGGGGATCTCATGAATGTCGAGGTCGAAACAGGCAGGGCTGATGGTCGCGTCGAGCCCGGTCTCCTCGAGGACCTCGCGATGCGCGGCGGCCACCAGGGTCGGGTCACTGGGCTCGATGTGCCCCCCGGGTTGTAGCCAGAGGGCGAGCGTGGGGTGATGGATGAGCAGCACCTGTTCCGCATCGCGTGAGATCACGAGCGCGCTGGCGGTGAAGTGACCAGGCTCGAACTGGTCGCGAACGAACGGCGACGTGGTGGTGGCCAACAGGTCGAGCATCTGCGCGTGGTGCGCCCGCTCGCGCGCGTCCGCGGGGGTGAAGGCGTCGAGGAGTTCGAGGACGTGAAACCCGCGTGGGTCGCGGGTGAGGACGCGGGTCGTCACGAGTTGCGAGAGGGGGGACGAAAGGCAGACGGCAGATAGGGCCAGCGGCTACCGGCGGCGCGTGCGACGCCGCGGGCTCGGCAAGAGCGATCCCATCATCCCGCGCACGAGACGTCCGGTGATCGCCACAGCCGCCGTGCGCACCATGCTCTTGGCGATGCTGGAGTCGAGCACGCGACCCAGGAACCCACCTTCATCTTCCTTGGCCTTCGCCTTTGCCTTCGGCGCTTCCGCCTCCTCCTCCGGGGCGTCCACCACCCGCGCGGCCAGCATCTCGCGGGCACTCTCGTTGTCGACGGCGGTCGCGTATTTCTTCACCTGCGGCGTGGACAGGCGCTGCGCCAGCTCTGGGTCGGTGAGCGGGCCCATGCGGGACTGCGGCGGGATCATCCGGGAGATGAACGGCAGCGTCGGCGCCCCGTTCGCCTGCAGCGTCACGACCATCGCCTCGCCGATGCCGAGCGTGGTCAGCACCTGCTGCACGTCGTAGTACTCGGTGCGCGGGAATGTGCGGGACGCCGCGCGGAGGTTCTTCTCGTCGTCGGGGGTGAATGCGCGCAACGCATGTTGCACCCGGTTCCCCAGCTGAGCGAGCACCGTCTCGGGAATGTCCTTCGGGCTTTGCGTGATGAAGAACACGCCCACGCCCTTGGACCGGATCAAGCGCACCACCTGCTCGATCTGGTCCATCAACGCGTCGTTGGCGTTGTCGAACAGCAGGTGCGCCTCATCAAAGAAGAAAACCAGCTTGGGCTTCTCGATGTCGCCGACTTCCGGCAGCTCGTTGTACAGCGAGGCCAGCATCCAGAGCATGAAGGTCGAGAATAACGCGGGGCG